>JBGQFD010000015.1:0-44483 GCA_041496705.1 Gammaproteobacteria bacterium
CCTCTCCGGAGCGCGCATTCTACCAGCGCCGAAGATCAGCGAGCAGGCTGGATGGCCTTGATCCCGCCCATGTAGGGCTGCAGCGCCGCCGGAATGTCCACCCCGCCGTCGGCGCGCTGGTAGTTCTCCATGATCGCCACCAGGGTGCGCCCTACGGCAAGGCCGGAACCGTTCACCGTGTGGACCAGTTCGGGTTTCCCCTTTTCATTCCTGAAACGCGCCTGCATGCGCCGCGCCTGGAATGCTTCGAAGTTGCTGCACGAGGAAATTTCCCGGTAGGCGTTCTGCCCCGGGAGCCACACCTCGATGTCGTAGGTCTTCGCCGCCGAGAAACCCATGTCGCCGGTGCACAGGACCACCACCCGGTAGGGAAGCTCGAGACGCTTGAGGATCACTTCGGCGTGCCCGGTAAGCTGTTCCAGGTGCTCGTAAGACTTCGCGGGGTGCGATATCTGCACCAGTTCAACCTTGTCGAACTGGTGGTTTCGAATCATGCCGCGCGTGTCCTTGCCGTAGGACCCGGCCTCGCTGCGAAAACACGGCGAATGGCACACGAATTTCAGCGGCAGATTCTCCAGGGGCGCGATCGCTTCGCGCACGAAATTAGTGACCGGATACTCCGCGGTCGGTATCAGGTACAGATCGCGCCCCTCGATCTTGAACAAATCGTCCTTGAACTTGGCGAGGCTCGAGACGCCATTGGCGCATTCGCCCGTCACCATGTAGGGCACATAGACCTCGGTGTAACCGTGCTCCTGTGTATGCACGTCGAGCATGAACTGGGCTATCGCGCGATGCAGGCGCGCGACGCCTCCGCGCATCACTGCGAAGCGCGCACCGGCGAGCTTCGTCGCGGTATCGAAATCGAGCTGGCCCAGGCCCGCGCCGACATCGACGTGGTCCTTGACCGGAAAATCGAACCGGCGCGGCTCGCCCCAGCGGCACTGCTCGACGTTGTCTTCCGATGAAACTCCCGCGGGAACCGACTCGTGCGGAACATTGGGAATCTGCTCGTGGAAACCGCTGAAACGCGTCCGTGCGGTTTCGCGCCGACCCTCCAGTTCGGAAAGCTGCTCGTTCAGCTTGTTCGACTCGAGCACGAGCGATGCCGAATCGCTGCCTTTCGCCTTGGCCTGGCCAATCTGCTTCGCCAGCGAATTCTTTTTCGCCTGGAGTTCCTGCAGCCGCGTTTCCGCATTCCTGTACTCGGCATCGAGCGCGAGAAATTCCTCGCGCGGAAACACGTATTTGCCGCGCGTCGCGAGGCGCGCGGACACGACATCGAGCTGCGTTCTGAGAAGCTGGAGGTCGATCATTTGTTGCGTTTCCTGGCGGACGCCGCGTCGCGTTCGCGCAGAGCTTCGAATTTTTCCCTGATTTTCGCCTCGAGCCCCCGATCGGTCGGTTCGTACCACTTCACCGCCGGCATGCCCTCGGGAAAATAATTCTCCCCCGCGGCGTAGGCGCCCGGCTCGTCCTGCGCATAGCGGTAGTCGCGGCCGAAGCCGAGGTTCTTCATGAGCTTGGTGGGCGCGTTGCGCAGATGCGCCGGGACCGGCCGGGAGTCATCCTGTGCGATGAAGGCGCGGGCTTCATTATACGCAACGTATACAGCGTTCGACTTGGGCGCGCAGGCGAGATAGACCGCCGCTTCGGCCAAAGCCAGTTCGCCTTCGGGACTGCCGAGGCGCTCGTAGGTTTCGCAGGCATCGAGCGAAAGCCGCAGCGCGCGCGGATCAGCAAGGCCGATGTCCTCGACCGCCATTCTCACCAGGCGCCGCCCAACGTACAGGGGATCGGCGCCGCCGTCGAGCATGCGCGCGAGCCAATACAGCGAAGCGTCCGGGCTCGAGCCTCGCACCGACTTGTGCAAGGCCGAGATCTGCTCGTAGAACGCGTCGCCGCCCTTGTCGAAGCGGCGCAGGTTGCGTGCTACCGCGTTCTGCACGAATTCGGCATCGATGCTCTTCACCGCCGCGCTCGCCGCCGCCGTCTGCAGGATCTCCAGGATGTTCAATAGGCGCCGGGCGTCGCCGTCGGCGAGCCCGATGATGCGCTCGCGTGCTTCGGAGCTGAACTCCAGGCCCGGCAGGGCTTTGCCGACCGCGCGGCCGAACAACTCGCCCAGCTCCGCCTCCGAAAGACTCTGCAGTACGTATACGGCGGTGCGGGACAAGAGCGCCCCGATCACTTCGAACGACGGGTTCTCGGTCGTCGCGCCCACGAAGGTCAGCAGCCCCTGCTCGACGAAGGGGAGGAACGCGTCCTGCTGCGCCTTGTTGAAGCGATGCACTTCATCGACGAAGAGAATCGTGCGCCTGCCGGAGGACGCGAGCGTCTGCTGCGCGCGCTCCACCGCTTCGCGGATGTCCTTCACGCCGGAGAACACCGCGGAAAGGGCGATGAACTGGGCATCGAAGGCATCGGCCATGAGCCTCGCCAGGGTCGTTTTGCCGACGCCGGGCGGCCCCCACAGGATCATCGAGTGCGGCTTGCCCGCCTCGAACGCGAGGCGCAGCGGTTTGCCCGGGCCGAGGAGGTGCCTCTGCCCGATGACATCGTCGAGCGACTTCGGCCGCAGCGCTTCGGCAAGCGGCGCAACCGGAGACGGAGCCGGGAACAGGTCGCTCATGCGCGGCTCGCGCCGGCGCTAGTCGACGTCGCCGATGACGTCGGCGCCCTTGGGGGGCGAAAACCGGAACAGGCGCTGATCGAGACCCGGATTGCGCTGCAGGCCGGTGAACTTGAGCACGGTCATCTGGCCGAAACTGTCCACCAGTTCCATGGTTTGCAGGCCGGAGGCGCCGAAGCCCATGCGAATGGTCTCGAAGCCGCCATCCTTGCTGCGCGGTCGCGCTTCCAGCCACTCCAGGCCGCCCTTGGCGCCCTGGTCAGAGAGCGCGAAAGCACGCATGGCTTCGTTGTTGCCAGCCAATAACGCGGCAGGCGTGGAGCCGAGCGCCGCATCGAGCTTCTTTACGGTCACCTGGTTCAAGTCCTCGTCGTAAATCCACACCCTGGAACCATCGCCAACGATCAGCTGCGGGTAGGGTTTCGCATAGCTCCAGCGAAACTTGCCGGGCCGCGAGAACGCCATGCTGCCGCGCGATTCCTGCAGCAGTTGGTGGTTTCGGTCGAAGATCTTCTGTTCGAACTCGCCCCGCGCGGTCTGCGTTCCACTGATGAAATCAGAGAAGCGTTCCAAGCTGGAGGCACAAGCGCAGGGCGGCACCAACAGCGCAAGCAATAAAGTAGCGGAACGGATGCTCACCTGCGGGCTCTACTCGGGTTTTCCCGGCACCAGCACTTCCCGGTTGCCGTTCGACTGCATCGCCGAGACCAGCCCGGACTGCTCCATCTGCTCGATCAGGCGCGCTGCCCGGTTGTAGCCTACGCGTAGGTGGCGCTGCACCAGCGAGATCGACGCGCGCCGCGTGCGCAACACCATTTCCACGGCCTGGTCGTAGAGAGGGTCCGCCTCCCCGCTCCTTTCATCCAGTCCCAGCTCGCCGCCGCCTGTGTCCTCGCCTTCGAGCATTCCGTCGACGTATTCCGGCCGCCCTTGCGACTTGAGATACTCGACCACCCTGTGCACCTCGTGATCGGCGACGTAGGCGCCGTGAACGCGCTGGCACATGCCCGCCCCCGGAGGCAGGAACAGCATGTCCCCCTGCCCGATCAGGGACTCGGCGCCTTGCTGGTCGAGGATGGTGCGTGAATCCACTTTGCTCGATACCTGGAAGGCGATGCGCGTGGGGATATTCGCCTTGATGAGCCCGGTGATCACGTCCACCGAAGGACGCTGCGTGGCGAGTATCAAGTGCACTCCTGCAGCGCGGGACTTCTGCGCGAGGCGGGCGATCAGTTCCTCGACCTTCTTCCCGGAGACCATCATCAGATCGGCGAGTTCGTCGATGATGACGACGATGTAGGGCAGTTTCTCGAGCGGCCGGGATTCGCCGGAGTCGAGCGTTTCGGGATCCATCAGCGGACTGCCCGATTTTTCGGCGTCCGCGACTTTGTGGTTATAGCCGGAGAGGTTGCGCACCCCGATCCAGGACATGAGGCGGTAGCGCCGCTCCACTTCGCCCATGCACCAGGCGAGCGCGTTGCCCGCCTGCCGCATGTCGGTCACGACCGGAGCAAGCAGGTGTGGAATACCCTGGTAGGTGGACAGTTCCAGCATCTTCGGATCGACCAGCACGAGGCGAACTTCGCGCGGCTCGGCCTTGTAGAGGATCGACAGGATCATCGCGTTGAGCGCGACGGACTTGCCCGATCCGGTCGTCCCCGCCACCAGCAGGTGGGGCATTCTGCCCAGATCGACGACCACAGGGTTGCCCGCGATGTCCTTGCCCAGTGCGAGCGCGAGGGGCGTATGAAACTCGTGGTAGGCGCGCGAGCTCACGATCTCGGAAAGGCGGACGATCTGGCGGTGCGGATTGGGAATCTCCAGCCCCATGCAGGACTTGCCCGGGATGGTTTCGACCACGCGAATGCTGTACACGGAAAGCGCGCGCGCCAGGTCCTTCACCAGGTTGACGATCTGGCTGCCCTTCACGCCGACCGCCGGCTCGACCTCGTAGCGGGTGATCACCGGGCCGGGATAGGCCGCGAGGACCCGCACCTGCACGCCGAAATCCCCGAGCTTCTTCTCGATCAGCCGGGAGGTGTACTCCAGCGATTCCGGGGACAGCATCGGCACGTCCCCGCCGGCTTCGTCGAGAATCTTGATCGGCGGCAGGGGCGTGTCGGGCAGGTCGCGGAACAGGGGTTCCTGTTTTTCCTTCTGCACCCTTGTCGATTTGGGAATCTCGACCACCGGCGGCTCGATGCGGATCGGTACGTGCTCGTCGATCAGCAACTCGCGCTTTTCCTCCACTATCGCTTCGCGCCGCTCCGCGGCTACCGCTCCCGCCTTGCGGTCCTGCCAACCTTGCCATTTGTCGGCGGCAAGAAAATACAGCCATTCCAGTCCCGCCCCGAGCCTTTCCAGCACCAGCAGCCACGAAATCCCGACAAACAGCGACAGCGCCGTCACGCACAAAGTGATGAGGACCAGCGTTGCACCCGTAAACCCGAACCCGGAGGCGATCAGCTTCTGCACGACGTCTCCGACGATCCCGCCCGACGCCCCCGGGAGCGTGACTCTGAGCGAGTGCATGCGCAGGGCTTCGATGCCGCTCGATGCGGCGACGAGCACGGCAAACCCGGCGAGCGAGATGAGGAAAGGCCGCCGGTCATCCGCGAGGCTTCCGTCCAGCCGCCGGTAGCACCAGAACACCGCGTAGCCCAGCAGCACGACCCACCACCAGGCGGAGACTCCGAACAGGACCAGCAGGCCATCGGCAATGCGCGCGCCGACCCAGCCGCCGAGGTTGCGAGCGTCGCCGGCGGCCATGCTGTTCGACCAGCCCGGGTCACCCCGGTCGTAGGTGGTCAGCACGAGCGCGAGATAGAGCGCCGCCGCAACCAAGGCGAAAAGCCTGGATTCGCGCAGCAACGCGGCGACCTTCCCCGGAAGCGGTGCCTGGCCCTGTTTCAACTCTCTCGCCGCCCGCGCCATCCAGGAGAACTCAGTCGATCGCCAGAATGCCGTCCTTCAGGAAGATCGATCCGGCGCGCACTTCGATCGCCCCCGCCGCCTGGAGATCCTTCATGACCCGGCTGACCATTTCCCGCGAAGCTCCGATCATCTTGGCGATGTCCTGCTTGGCGAGTTTCTTCGTCACGACTTTCTGCCCATCGACCGTTTCCGCCACCTCGAGCAGAAGCCGGGCGACTCTGCCGTAGACATCCATGAGGGCCAGGCTCCCGATCTTCTGGTCGGCCTCCCGCAAGCGTTTCACCAGCCCGCGCATGACCGTCATGCCCATTTCGAAATTGTCCTCGAGGCATTTCTTGAAGTCGCGCTTGGAGAGCATCAGGACTTCGCAGGGTTCGATCGCGACGACGCTGGCAGAGCGCGGATGATCGTCGATCATGCCCATCTCGCCGAAGAACTCGTTCGGTCCCAGCATCGCCAGGATCACCTCGCGCCCCTCGTCATCGCTCATCATCACCTTGAGCCGCCCCGATATGACGACATAGAGGGATTCGGTTATGTCGCCCGCGGCGATGATGACCGAGCCGCGCGGGAAGCTCTTGCGGCTCACTTCCTTTACGAGCAGAGCCAGCTGGCTCTCCGGCAACACCGCAAACAACGGAACGTTGCGCAAGAGCAGCATCGAGACGCTAGCTGGAGGCGCCATTCGAATTCCTTCCGGAATCGGCAGTCACGCCGGTATCTTAGCAGACCTGCAGACGAGGGCCCGACGCGCTCAAGGCAAGCGCCCGGCCGGCCGGCTTCGCGGGACGCTATAATTCCGCATCCGCCGCCGACACTGCCGCTCGCGGCAAAACACCCATGTCCAGGAATTCCAGGCATTCCCGTTTGCTCATCCTTGGCTCCGGCCCCGCCGGCTACACCGCTGCGGTGTACGCCGCGCGCGCGAACCTCAAGCCCGTCGTCATCACCGGACTTGCGCCTGGCGGGCAACTGATGACGACGACCGACGTGGACAACTGGCCGGCCGACGGCGCCGGGGTGCAGGGTCCGGAACTGATGGAGCGCTTTCAGAAGCACGCCGAACGTTTCGAAACCGAAATCATCTTCGACCACATCCACAAGGTGCATCTGGGACAGCGGCCGTTCCGTCTGGAAGGCGACGCCGGGGACTACAGCTGCGATGCGCTGATCATCGCCACGGGGGCGTCTGCCCGCTACCTGGGCCTCGAGTCGGAGGCGAAGTTCATGGGCAAAGGCGTGTCCGCCTGCGCCACCTGCGACGGATTCTTCTACAAGGGACAGGACGTCGCAGTCGTGGGAGGCGGAAACACCGCCGTTGAGGAGGCTTTATACCTGTCGAACATCGCTCGCAAGGTCACGGTCGTCCACCGGCGGGACAAGTTCCGGGCCGAAAAGATCCTGCAGAAGAGGCTCCTGGAGAAACCCAACGTCACGGTCCTCTGGAATCGGGTCGTCGAAGAGGTCATCGGCGACGCGAAGGGCGTCATCGGGATTCGTATCCGGGATGCCCAGGGAGCGGCAGTCGAACCGCTCGAGGTGCACGGGCTGTTCGTTGCGGTCGGCCACACGCCGAATACCGCCGTCTTCGAGGGACAGGTCGATATGAAAGGCGGCTACATCATCACCCACGGGGGCAGCGACGGAAACGCGAGCGCCACCAGCGTCCCCGGTGTTTTCGCCGCCGGTGACGTCCAGGATCACGTCTATCGCCAGGCGGTCACCAGCGCCGGGAGCGGCTGCATAGCGGCGCTGGATGCCGAGAAGTACCTGGAAGGGATTGTCGGCCCCTGAACAGGGAAGCCGATCGCGCTTGACCGGCGGCCGGGCGCGGGGGAGCGGCGCGCTCCTGGTGCTGCTCAAGGGCCGCTAGACCGCCGCCTCGTCGGTTTCGCCGGTGCGAATGCGCACCACCTGCTCGACGCTGGTCACGAAAATCTTGCCGTCTCCGATCTTGCCGGTGCGCGCGGACTTGATGATGGCTTCGATGGCCGATTCGAGCATTTTCTCGGTGACCACGATCTCGATCTTTACTTTCGGAAGAAAATCGACGACGTACTCAGCGCCGCGATAGAGTTCGGTATGCCCCTTCTGCCGACCGAACCCCTTGACTTCAGTGACGGTGAGACCGGTGACGCCGACTTCGCCAAGGGCTTCGCGCACCTCGTCGAGCTTGAAAGGCTTCACGATTGCTTCGATCTTCTTCATAGCTTCTCTCCTGCGCTGGTTCGTGCGGAGTATAGCAAATGGCCGCCCCGCCCCACTCTTCACCACGACGTCGGCCTTAGCCCAGCCGCTCCCGGTAGCGCGAGGTAATGGGGTAGCGCCAGTCCTTTCCGAAACCACGATGCGAGATACGGATTCCGATGGGGGCCTGGCGGCGCTTGTATTCGCTGCGATGGATCATGTCGACGACACGTTCCACGTCTTCGGTCCGAAAGCCCCGCGCCACGATCTCAGCGGGCCCAACGTCGTTTTCCATGTACGCTGAGATGATCGGATCGAGGACTTCGTACGCCGGCAGACTGTCCTGATCGGTCTGATTGGGGCGCAGCTCGGCAGTCGGCGCGCGCGTCAGGATGCGCTCCGGAATCACGGCCTTCATACGATTGCGGTGCCGGCACAAGCGGTATACCAACGTCTTCAGAATATCCTTGATGACGGCGAATCCGCCCGCCATGTCTCCGTAGAGGGTTGCGTACCCCACCGCCATCTCGGACTTGTTTCCCGTGGTGAGCACGATCGCCCCGGACTTGTTCGAGAGCGCCATCATGAGCGTGCCGCGGATGCGCGCCTGAAGGTTCTCCTCGGTCGCATCCGCGGCCAGGCCCGAGAATTCCGCCGCGAGCGATCCGAGGAACGCATCGAACACCGGACCGATCGGAATTTCGTCGTAGCGCACGCCGAGATTCCCCGCAAGCTCGCGCGCGTCGACCAGGCTCATGTCCGAGGTGTATCTGGAGGGCATCATGACCGCGCGCACCCGGGAGGATCCCAGGGCATCGCAGGCAATGCAAAGGGTCAGGGCCGAATCCACCCCTCCGGAGAGGCCGATGAGCACCCCGGGAAACCCGTTCTTGCCGATGTAGTCGCGAACCCCCAGGCACAGGGCCTGGTAGACCTCCGCCTCGAGTTCCTGCTCCTTCGCGACTTCCCCCGGCTGTGGCTCGCCGTCGGTGACCACCAGGATTCCCAGCGCTTCCTCGAACAGCGGCAGCTTGCAGCAGACCTCGCCGCGGCGATCGAGCGCAAACGAGGCGCCGTCGAACACCAGTTCGTCCTGCCCTCCCACCATGTTCGCGTACACCAGCGGCATGCCCGTTTCAGCGACCCGATCGCGCATCACGTCGTAGCGCGACTGCTGCTTTCCCATGTGATAAGGCGATGCGTTGAGCACCAGCAGGATTTGCGCGCCGGCGTCTCGCGCCGCCCGGGGCGCGTTCGCTTCCCAGGCATCCGCGCAGATATTGATCCCCATGCTGACGTCCGTGCCCCCGGGGCGCACCGTCGTCGGGCCCTGCGGGCCCCACGTGTCCTCGCATATGTTGACCCCAAAGCTCACGCCGCCCACCCGGAACACACAGGCTTGCGCGCCCGCGGAGAAATAACGCGCCTCGTCGAATACGGTGTAGTTGGGAAGCACGTGCTTGCAGTAGGTCGCGACGATGCGGCCGTCCTGGAGCACCGAGGCAGCGTTGTAGCGTTTGCCGTCCGAGCGGTGCGGATGGCCGACGACGAGCGCGATGCCGCTCACCCCGCCCGCGAGGCGCGTGAGTGCCTCCTCGCAGTCGTCGTAAAACCCCTCGCGGAGCAGCAGATCCTCGGGGGGGTAACCGCACAGGGAAAATTCCGGCGTGAGGACCAGCGACGCCCCTGCCGCCTGCGCCCGCCCGCAATACTCGAGGATCTTGGCGGCGTTGCCTGCGAGATCGCCGACCGTGCAATTGATCTGCGCAATTGCGATCTTGACCTTGCTCGCCATCCAGCGAGTTTACCATCGTCGCCGTACCTGCCGGGTCGCCCCACCGCCTGCGCCCGTATAATCGACCGACACGCGCATCCCGCGGGACCCGCCGCTGCAGGAAGATACGCCTTCGATCCGGATCATCGATACGCTTGGGGCCATCGAGCCTCGGGCGTGGAACGCGCTCGCGGCGGGCCATCCCTTATTGAGTCACGAGTTCCTGCATGCGCTGCACGAAACCGGTTGCGCCTGCGAGCGCACCGGCTGGGCACCCCGTTACCTCACGCTTTGGCGGGAGAGCGCGCTCGTAGGCGCCATGCCGCTCTACCTCAAGTCGCATTCCTACGGCGAGTACGTATTCGACTGGGCCTGGGCCGAGGCGTACCACCGTCACGGACTGGCCTACTACCCCAAGGTGCTCGGAGCGGTCCCATTCTCCCCCATCACCGGGCCGCGCCTCCTCGCCCAGGACGGTGCGACCCGCGCCCTGCTCGCACGCGGCGCGCTGCAATTGGCGCGCGAGGCATCCTCGCTGCACGTGTTGTTCCCGACAGAGAACGAGGCGCGCGAGATGGAGAAAGCGGGAATGCTGCTGCGACGCTCGGTGCAGTTCCACTGGGAAAATCGCGGGTATGCGAACTTCGAGGAATTCCTCGCGGACCTCGCCTCGGTCAAGCGCAAGAAGATCCGCCAGGAACGCCGCCGGGTCCAGGAAGCTGGCGTCCGGCTTAGACGGCTGACCGGTGGGCAGGTCACCGAGGAGCATTGGCGCTTCTTCGCGCACTGCTACAACAACACCTACCGCGCCCACCACTCCAGCCCCTACCTGAACCTCGCCCTGTTCTTGCGCCTCGGTGAAACCATGCCCGAGCATGTCCTCATGGTCATCGCGGAAATGGAAGGCAAGCCTGTTGCCAGCTCGCTGAACCTGTTTTCACCGACGACCTTGTACGGTCGCTATTGGGGCTGCGTGACCCACGTGCCGCTGCTGCATTTCGAGGTCTGCTACTACCAAGCCATGGAGTTCTGCATCGAACGGGGCATTCGCGTCTTCGAAGGCGGCGCGCAGGGAGAACACAAGCTGGCGCGAGGATTCATGCCCGTGCAAACCTGGTCGGCGCATTGGCTGCAACGCCCGGAGTTTTCCGATGCGGTCGCGAAATTCCTCGCCGGGGAATCGGCGGGGATCGAAGCTTACGTCGACGAGCTGCACGAGCACAGCCCGTTCCGGCAAGACTAGTCCCTCGGTCGTTACTTTCCGTTCTTGCGAAACCCGCCGAGCAGGGCCGCCACCTGGCGCGGCGCCCGCTGCGCTGCCGCCGGAGGTGTCTCAGTTACCCCGGGCGAGGGCTTGTACGGGGAACTGAATATCGGATCGACGTTCTTCAGCGGCGGGGGCGGGCCGGTCCGCGTCACGCGGTCGCGCTCGGGAGCGGCGTGCCGCGACCGGCGCCCGGGCGCGTCGTGCCGCGGACCCGACGGCCCCATGAGGGTCGGGACCACTCGGCCATCGGGTTCGAAACCGGGAACGATCTTTCTGGGGATGCTGATCCGGATCATCTTCTCGATCGCTTCCAGCCGCTCGTGCTCTTCGGCACATACGAGCGAAATCGCTTCTCCACTGGCTCCCGCTCTGCCGGTGCGTCCGATTCGATGCACATAGTCCTCGGCGGCACCGGGTAGCTCGAAATTGACCACGTGCGGCAGATCCTCGATGTCGAGCCCGCGCGCGGCGACGTCGGTCGCCACCAGCACGCGCACCTTTCCGTCTTTGAAATCGGCGAGTGCCTGAAGCCGCTCGGGCTGGGTCTTGTCACCGTGGATGGCCGCCGTGTGAATTCCGTCGCGGTTCAGCTGGTAGGCAAGGCGATTCGCTCCGATCCGGGTCGAGGTGAATACCAGCACCTGGCGCAACTCGCGCGACTGGATGAGATACGAAAGCAGCTCGCGCTTGCGTTCGCGCCTAGCGGGATGGGCGATGTGCGTGACCGATTCGGCTGCGGCGTTGTTTCGAGCCACCTGCACCAGCACCGGGTCATGCAGGAACGAATCGGCCAGCCCGCGGATTTCCGCGGTGAGCGTGGCAGAGAACAGCAGGTTCTGTCGCTGCTTGGGCAGGAGTGCCATGATGCGACGCACGTCGGGAATGAAACCCATGTCGAGCATGCGATCGGCCTCGTCGAGCACAAAGGCCTCGACCTGCTGCAGGTTGAGCGTCTTCTGCTGCACGTGGTCGAGCAGCCGGCCTGGCGTCGCCACCAGGAACTCGACCCCTTTGCGCAGCGCGGCGGTCTGCGGCTTCATGTCGATGCCGCCGAACACCACAGTGCTGCGAAGGCCGACGTACTTGCCATAGATACGCACACTCTCCTCGACCTGCGCCGCCAGCTCGCGGGTGGGAGTGAGGATGAGTGCGCGCACCGGATGGCGTGCCGGGGAAGCGCTGGTGCTGGCGTGTCGCGCGAGGCGCTGCAGGAGCGGAAGCGCGAATCCCGCCGTCTTGCCGGTGCCTGTCTGGGCACTTCCCATGACGTCACGTCCCTGCAACACCAACGGAATAGCCTGCACCTGGATCGGCGTCGGCTCGGTGTACCCCTGCTCGGCAACCGCCTTCAGAAGTTCGGGAAGCAGGCCCAGATCGGAAAAACTCGGCAAACTAAGTCTCACTTGGCCCGGCGCATGGGGGCATAAGAATGGCCAACCGGTGACGCAAGGACCGCGCTTGGGGTATGTGGCAAGAGGCGGGCATTATAGCAAACCGGCCCGGCGAGAATGCTGGAGCCGATGTCCGGGGCTGCAGCGTCACTTCCCGCCGCCCGATTCATGGCGCGCGAGCGCCCAAGCGACATGTTCGCTTACCAGCGCCGATGTGCTTCCTGCCCGCGAGCGCAGCGCGCCGACGACGGGCTCGCTGGAGGGTGCGTTGCCCAGCCCTACAGCCAGGTTGCGCAACCAGCGCTCATAGCCGATTCTCAGGATCGCGCTTCCCGCCATTCGCTCGCGAAACTGGCGCTCGGTCCAAGCAAAGAGCTCGACCAGTTCAGCGTCGTCCAGACCGTTTCTCACCCGGAAATCATCTTCCGGCGAGATCCGGGCGTAGCGATTCCACGGACACACGAGCTGGCAATCATCGCAACCATAGACCCGGTTGCCGATGAGGGGCCGCCATTCCACGGGGATGCTGCCCTTCAATTCGATCGTCAGATAGGAAATGCAGCGCCGCGCATCGACAACGTAGGGAGCGACGATGGCGCCAGTTGGACAAACCTCGATGCACTTTACGCAGCTGCCGCAGTGCTCGGCGACCGGTGCGTCCACGGGGAGCGGCAGGTCGGTGTAGATCTCCCCGAGGAAAAAGAAGGAGCCGGCCTCGCGGGTCAGCAGCAAGGTGTGCTTGCCGCGCCAGCCCAGCCCGGCCTTGCGAGCCAGTTCCACTTCCATGACCGGTGCGGAATCGGTGAACACCCGGTAGCCGAAGGCGCCGATCTCCGCTGCGATCCTGCGGGCGAGGCGCTTCAGGCGGCCGCGCATCACCTTGTGGTAGTCGCGTCCGAGCGCGTAGCGGGCGACGAAGGCCTTGCCTCCGTCGCTCAAGACCTTGCGGCTATCGGACGCTGCGGGCAGATAGTTCATGCGCACCGAAATCACGCGCAACGTCCCCGGAACCAACTTCGCCGGCTGCGTCCTTTTCGCGCCATGCTTTCGCATATAGTCGAGGTCGCCGTGGAAACCGCGCTCCAGCCACGCGGCCAGGCGCGGTTCCGCCGCCGAGAGATCGGTGTCTGCGATTCCAATGGACTGGAATCCCATTTCACCGCCCCACAGCTTGATGGCGGCGGCAAGCATCGCAAGATCGATGCTGCCAGAATGTCCATCGCCCGAGACTTTGCCGTGACCCATCCCTCAGATAATAGCCAGCCACCAGCGGCTTCGCACTCGAGTGCCGAACTGCAGGATGCAGCGGCTACCGAGCAACTCGGGGCGAAACTGGCGCCCTGCCTGAATCCCGGGATGCGGATTTATCTGCGCGGGGAACTGGGCAGCGGTAAAACGACCCTGGTGCGAGGCCTGCTGCGCGGATTGGGCTTCCAAGGCGGCGTGCGCAGCCCCAGCTACTCCCTGGTTGAACCTTACGTCGTTTCTAGATTACACTTATACCACTTTGATTTTTATAGATTCAACAACCCAGGAGAGTTACGAGATGCGGGTCTGGCCGAGCACTTTCACGGCGACGGTGTCTGCTTGGTCGAATGGCCGGAGCGAGCCGGCGAACAATTGCCGCCGCCCGACCTCGAGATCGTGCTCAGTTACCGTGGAACGGCCCGCACCGCCAAGATCGCCGCTGCCACCGAAACGGGGGTGCGGTGTCTAGCGCAGTTGCGGGAAGCTTGACCGCGCGGCAGATGCCGCGCCGAGGATGGCATGCGCGCTGGGCCGCGCTCGTAGCTTCGCAGCTTCTCCTGTCCGCGGCCTGGTCGAGCGACCAGATGCGGGCGGTACGGGTCTGGCCGGCCCAAGACTATACGCGCGTGACCTTGGAGTCCAACCAGGCGCTGAAGCACAGCCTGCTGCTGCTGAAGAATCCGGAACGCCTGGTGCTCGACCTCGAGGACGTGGATCCGTCGAGCGTGCAGCAGGGCTTCGCCGGCAAGGTGCTCTCCAACGACCCTTATATCGCCAACCTGCGCGTGGGAAGGTTCAAGCCCGGGGTGGTGCGCCTTGCGATCGACCTGAAGGCCGAGGTCAAGCCCCAGGTGTTTCTGCTCGCGCCGATCGGCGACTATGGTCACCGGCTGGTGCTGGACATCTATCCGCTCGAACCGGTCGATCCGCTCATGGCACTGCTGCAGAAGCCTGGTCTCAAGCCGGACGAAACCGCCGGCAAGCCTGGCGATCGCCCGGTGCCGGGAACTGAGAAGGTCGAATCCGGCCAGGCCGCCCGCAAGGAGAGACCCGGCCCAGATGTGAGCCGGCTCCTCACCATCGCGATAGACCCGGGGCACGGCGGGGAAGATCCGGGGGCCAAGGGACGACGCGGCACGTACGAAAAGAAGGTAACCCTGACGATCGCGCGCAAACTGAAAACGCTGGTCGATGCCGAACCCGGGATGCGCTCGCTCCTCACCCGGGACGGCGACTACCTGGTTCCCCTGGTTGTGCGCGTCGAAAAGGCACGAAGCGTGAAAGCCGATCTCTTCGTGTCGATTCACGCCGACGCGTTCGGCAAACCGCACGTGCGCGGCTCATCGGTGTTTGCGTTGTCCGAACGTGGCGCGACGAGCACCACTGCGAAGATCCTGGCCCAGCACGAAAACAATGCGGACATGATCGGCGGAGTCAACCTGGCAGCGCTCAAGGACCCTTACTTGAAGATGACGCTGGCCGACTTGAACCTTACGCAGCAAATCAGCGACAGCCTCAAGCTCGCCCAATCCGTGCTGGGCGAGCTGGGCGGGGTCAATTTCCTGCACCGGGGGCGGGTAGAGCAGGCTGGATTTGCGGTTCTCAAAGCACCCGACATACCTTCGATCCTGATCGAGACGGCCTTCATCAGCAACCCGGAAGAAGAGCGGCGACTCAACGACGAAGCCTATCAGGAGAAAATTGCCCGGGCGATCCTGCGCGGCATCAAGGCCTACGTGGCGAAAAACCCGCCTCTCTCGCGCTCCACCCTGGCGGCATTCGAAGTCCGCTAGGCTCCGAAGGGAGAGGCTCGGACCAGCTTCCTTCCGCTGCAATCAGGCTCTGGCCCTGCGCAGCCGGTAGCGCAGATATTCGACGACGAGCGGCAGCAGCGACAAGCCGATGATGCCGAAAATGACCGCGGACAGATTCTGCCTGACGAAGGCGACGTTGCCGAACCAGTAGCCGGCGTAGAGGAGCGACAGCACCCACGCCAAGGCTCCCGCAAGGTTGTAGGCGGTAAATCTCACGTACGTCATTCGCGCAACTCCAGCCACAAACGGGGCGAACGTCCTGAGAATCGGCACGAAGCGCGTGATGATGATGGTCTTGCCGCCGTGTTTCTCGTAGAAGGCATGGGCGCGCTCCAGTGCCTTCCTGTTGAGCAGTCGCGAGCTCTCCCACTGGAAGACTTTCGGCCCGAGAAAGTGTCCAATCGAGTAGTTGACGGTGTTGCCGAGCACCGCTGCAATGGTGAGCAACAAGGCGAGAAGGTGCACATCCATGCCGCCCGCGGCCCCCAGCGTCCCGGCGATGAACAGCAGCGAGTCGCCAGGAAGGAATGGCGTGACCACCAGTCCCGTTTCGCAGAATATGATCGCGAAAAGCAGGAGGTATATCCAGGGCCCGTAGTCCTGCAGCACGACCGCGAGATGGCGGTCGAGATGCACGAGCAGGTCCCAAACGGACAGGAGAAGTTCCACGGCCCCAATTCTACCGTGTCACTTGTCACATATAATTGGCCTTCGCGCCGTCCCGGAACAAGAGCGTTCAATCGGTCCATTCGGAAGCATCGCCATCGTGCCCGCCATACGCCTGCTGCCCGACACCCTCATCAGCCAGATCGCTGCGGGCGAAGTGGTCGAGCGGCCCGCCTCGGTGGTCAAGGAATTGGTGGAGAACAGTCTCGATGCCGGCGCCACCGATATCCACATCGTGCTGGAGGAAGGCGGGATCAGGCAGATTCGCGTCGTGGACAACGGCGCTGGCATCGGCAAGGACGACTTGCCGCTGGCGTTTGCCCGGCACGCCACCAGCAAGATCGCCTCGCTCGAGGACCTGGAGCAGGTCCGTTCGCTCGGGTTTCGTGGCGAGGCGCTCGCGAGCATAGCGTCGGTTTCGAGGGTGACTCTCTCGAGCAGGGCTGCCAGTGAGGACAGGGCCTACACTGCCATCGCCGAGGACGGCCGGATCGGCTCCCCCGAGCCTGCGGCGCACCCGGTCGGCACAACCGTAGAAGTCAGCGATCTCTACTACAACACTCCCGCGCGGAGGAAGTTCCTGAAGAGCGATGCAACCGAATTTGCGCATTGCGAGGACGTTGTCACCCGCGCGGCCCTTTCGCGCCCGGAAGTCACATTTACCCTCAGGCACAACGGTAGGGTCGTCGCGCGGATGGCGCCTGCGAACTTCGCGCAGCGCGTGGAATCTGCGCTGGGTAGTGAATTCGCTCAGTCCATGCGTAGCCTGGACGCGAACGCCAGTTCTCTGAAGGTTTGCGGATTTGCCGGATCGCCGTCCTACTCGCGGTCTTCGCGCGACAACCAGTTCACCTACGTGAACGGCAGGTTCGTGCGCGACAAGCTGCTCTCCCACGCGCTGCGTGAAGCCTATCGCGACGTCTTGCACGGCGACCGTCACCCGGCCTACGTTCTGTTCCTGGACATCGATCCGCGCGGCGTGGACGTCAACGTGCACCCGGCAAAGACCGAAATCCGCTTCCGTGACGCGCGGGCCGTGCATCAGTTCGTTTTTCACGCTGTCGCGAAGAGCCTGGCCGCTGCTCCCGGCGAAGCGCCTGCATCCGTGGCGACGCCGATCGCGTACGGATTGTCCCCGGAAGTGTCCGCCGGCCAGGCCGCCCTGAGCCTTGCCCAACCCATGGCGAGTTACTCGGCAAGGTTCGCGCGTTACCCCCAGGAGCCCGCGACTGCCGGGATGGCGCCGGGCGCCGCACAACCGCTCCAGGGCCTGCCGCTCGGATACGCGATTGCACAGCTCCACGGCATCTACATCCTGGCCCAGAATGCCCAGGGACTCGTCCTGGTCGATATGCACGCCGCGCACGAGCGCATCCTTTACGAGAAGCTGAAGTCGGCACTCGACGCGCGGACCATGAACACCCAGAAGTTGCTCATCCCCTCGACATTTCACGCCGACCGGATCGACGTAGCCACTGTCGAGGAACACGGAGAGACCCTCAATCTGCTCGGCTTCGATGTCGCTGCGATTTCCCCATTCGCTCTGGCGGTGCGCGCAGTTCCGGCGATGCTCGCCGACGCCGACCCCGCCGAAGTGGCCCGCGCCCTGCTCCGGGACGTGCGTGAATACGGGGCGAGCCGCGTATTGACCGAGCGGCGCGACGAATTGCTCGGAACGATGGCGTGTCACGGTGCAGTGCGCGCGAATCGAACCCTCACGATTCCGGAAATGAACGCGCTTCTCCGCGAAATGGAAGAGACCGAACGCGCCGGCCAATGCAACCACGGCAGGCCGACTTGGTACCAGATGAGTCTTCAGGACCTCGACAAGCTGTTCCTGCGTGGGCGCTGATCCCGCCGCGATCCTGCTCATGGGCCCGACGGCCAGCGGCAAGAGCACGCTGGCGATGACGCTGGCGGGCCGATTTCCCGTCGAGATCGTCAGCGTCGATTCCGCGCAGGTCTATCGCGGCATGAATATCGGCACGGCGAAGCCCTCGCCGTCGGAACGCGGCACCGCGCCCCATCATCTCATCGATATCATCGATCCTACGCAAACGTATTCGGCCGCCCGCTTCCGCGCCGACGCGCTGCGCCTCATGAGCGAGATCACTGCGCGCGGGCGCATCCCCCTGCTCGTCGGAGGGACCATGCTCTACTTCAAGGCGCTCCGCGAGGGGCTTTCCGAGCTGCCCGAATCCGACGCGGAGGTTCGGGCGCGGCTCGACGCCGAGGCGGTGGCGCGCGGTTGGCCGGCGCTGCACGCGGAGCTGGTGAGGGTCGATCCGGAAACCGCGGCCCGTCTGAAGCCCACCGATGCACAGCGCATCCAGCGCGCGCTCGAGGTCTTTCGTGTCACCGGAAAGCCGATGTCGCAGCTGCTCGGCCGGCGAAAACAGGCGGGCCTTCCCTTCCGCCTCATCGAGATCGCGCTCATTCCCTCCGACCGCGCTGCCTTGCACCGGCGAATAGAAACGCGCTTCGATGCCATGCTGAAGGACGGACTGGTGGAAGAGCTGCGCACGCTGCGAAAGCGCTACGCGCTCCGGCCGGAACTTCCCTCCATGCGTTGCGTCGGCTATCGCCAGGCGTGGCAGTTTCTCGAGGGCGACATCAAGCGCGACGAGTTGCGCGACCGCGGGATCTTCGCCACGCGCCAGCTCGCCAAGCGCCAGCTCACCTGGCTGCGCGCGACGCCCTCGGAACGCTTCGACTGCCTCGCGCGTGACCTGTTCCCCGCAGGAGCAGCGTTTGTCGAGCGGGAACTCGCCATGCGTGCTTGAATCGCTTCCCTACACCGGCCAGTGGCGCCAGGCCCACCACTCTCGGGCCTTGGGATTCTGGCCTGAGGAGGGCGCACACGATGCGGTGTCCTCGGGGCATGAAGATCCTTCTGACTGAAGGGCTATTGGACAATCCGCAGATTGGTCGGAGGGCTCGGCACTTGGCTCGACGTTCCATCAATAACCAACGCCTTGATCTCCTTCATCTTCTGCACGCCCAACCAGCCCTTGAGCCCATAGCCGTTGTGGGTGAGTGGCGCGCCCGTCGTGTGTGTTGCCGGGTCGCCGCCGTCGATATAGGGACTGCTCGTCGAGGTATAGCCACCGCCGCCGTTCGTGTAGTGAACGCCGTCTGAAAGAAACCTTCCGTCCCAACTGGTCAAGGTCGTGAAGGGAATCCTCGCCACCATCTCGGCCTGCAAATCGATGAGCGGGAGCTTCATGGTCTGCGCCAGCTGCCTCAGCGCGTCGTTGTATTGATCCACCAGAAGATTGAACTTGGCATCCGTGCGGTAGGTGTAGGTGATGATGATGGGCACGATGTGGTTCTTGATCAGCAGATCCAGCATCCTCCGGAAATCGGTCAGATCGGACGGATTCGAGGCGAGCAGGTTCACCTCCGGGATCGCAAACTGGGCTTTCGGTATCGCGGCCAGAATCGTGGTCAGGTCCAGACCGTTTGAATAGGTTTTGCAGTCAAGGAGTATTTGCCTCGCGGTGGTCGGGTCCGTGACTGCAGGCATGCCGGAAGATCCCATGAAGTCCCAGGCGCCGAGACCGTCCCCGACCGTGAAGCTTCGTGCGGAACAGATATACGGCGTGGCCAGAGCAAACCCATCGATGCTGTTGATGCTTTGTGGCGACAAGCCCGCATTCATCCACGTCGTGATCGTCTGATCTTCCGTCGTCTTCCCAGCCCCACTCTGAGCCCAGGATCCGAGCGCGGGATCCCGAGTCAAGGAATCGCCTATCCAGAGCACCAACCCCGGTATCTGGCCTGAGCCGCCCGCCAGGATGGCTTTGGCATTCGCAACCCAGCCTGTCGCGCCGGCCTGCCAGGCATCGTCATAGGAATTCGCCCGAGCCGCCGTATTCCCGGTCTGAGCGGAGGCAACCGACGCAAGGGACACCATCAGCGCACCCAATACGCCAAGAACCGCTTCGCGACCACGTCGTGATCGATGAGCGCTAGTCATTGGATTCCTCCTGAGGGATTCACAGGGATAGCTCGGAACTGGATCAATTAATAGTCAAGGCTGCTTCATTCGAAGCAGCGCTGGAAATCAAGTCGGTGTTGTAGGTTGTTGCCTTGAAATACCACTGCCCCGATGAGAGTCCACGAACAGTGTAAGTACAGGTCTGTACCGTGCCGCATGCCGTAACGGTATTTGTGTTGACACAGGCAAGACTGCCAAGAGGTATTGATTCTTGATAATTTGTTGCGCCCGAAGCGTTTCCGTACGTCACGGTGTATCCCGCCAAGTTTGTAAAACAAGACTGGTCCACATTCGTCGTGGGAGCCTCCCACTCGAGCGTAGCGGTGAAAGTGCCTGAACCGCCCCCTCCGGTGTTCGACGGGAAAGCCGCAGGCTCTCCCCGCCCACCGCAGGCTGTCATCACAAACGCGATGACAACGATAAAGAATTTCCTGCGAACGAAGGCAGATCGCGATCTACTCGCGAATGTGGTCAATGTTTCCATTTACGGCCACGATTCATGTGGATTCTCATCTGAAATAATGCATAGAAACATTCCGATGCCATAAGTAAAAACTCAAGCGAATGCTCGATTTGTTCACAAATTCGCCACAATGCTTGTCGTGGCCGATAGATTCTTGGTCCAGTAATGCAATGCAAAGCAACCACAGACACCAAGTGTGCCAAGAGTGTGCCGCGCTCGATGCTCGAGGGCATGTTCAAGACTTTGCCATCTAAGCTTTTGCATATCGCCCGCAGGCATCGCAGTAAATGCGGGCAAACCCATGGCGACGAAAAGGCCGGTGACGATGGGGCCCATCAGCACGTCGGCGCGTGCTCCGGTGCGTACTCAGTCGCGGGTTCAGGTGCCCCAGGGACGGATGGTTTCCTTGAGCTTCTTGTAGCCATCGATGTAGCGCGGACGCTTGGCGCCATAGATCTTGTCGAAGGTGGCGAGTTGCGCGTCGAGCCATTGGGCGAGCGGCTTGTTTCCGGGGTTGGCCGCCTTATAGGCTTCATTGATCAGCACGAAGTGGATGCGCGGATCGTAGGGCTGTTTCTCGCCGCCCACGGTCTCGTCGCCGTCGAGCAGGCGCAGCAGCATCGCATCGGCCGAGCCAAGCGTCTGTTCATAGATCGGCGCGCCGTGAACGCGGTACATAACGCTCGTCATGTCTTTGCCGTTGGTCATGGTGAAGCCCATGTCCTTCCAGAGCTTCTTCATGTCGAGCTTGGCACCGGCCTTGTCGAGCACGATCTGGCCCCAGTCGCGCAGCACGTCGGGCGCGTCGGCCATCAGGTCGGTGAGCCGGTCGCCGTCCAGATCCGTGGCATACACGATGCAGGCGCGCTGACGGATCATGTCGTGCAGGAGCAGGCCGAAGTTGGTGTCGGAGATGTGTTCATAGACGTCGCCGCCCCAGTTCTCCATGCCGGCCTTGAAGTCCTTGGGAAGGAGCGCCACGATCGCATCCACGTTCGCGCGGTGCTCCTCGTAAGCGTTCACCGTGTACTGGCGCTTCAACTTGAACTTCGTGCCCTGCAGGAGCCAGCGCATGATGCCGGCGTTGACCGCGTCTTCCTGCGCCTGGGTGGGCTTGGTCGCCACCCGGCCGAGTTGTCCGGTCTCGTGCACCATCTTGAGAAAGAGCCGCGCGGCGTAGGCCATGCGAACGCCCGGGGTGTTCATCTCGGAGTGAATGACGCCGGTCTTCGGATCGACGCCGAATTTCTTCTTGTCCTGCGAGTACGGCAGGCCGGGCATGAAGCGGATGCTGGTGATACCGCCGTAGGGGCGCACGTTGCAGTAGACGCCCGCGGCGGTGCGCAGCGGCGCATTGGCCGATTTGCCGTTCACCACGACTTTCTTGCCGCCCTCGTTCACCATGAAGTCGCCCGCGGTGGACCACTTGAGCGCGATGTAGTCGAGCTTGCCGAACCACTCAAGCGAAACAAGCTTCGTGTCGTGGCGGAACTGCGCCATCATCGGCACGCCGAGGAACGGGAGCCCCAGCACGTCAAGCGCCATGAGCGTGCCGTTCAGGGCGAACATGTCGGTGAATGCGTGGGCCACGGGCTTGACGCCCCCGGCGGCGTTCCCGCCTTCCCAGATGATCGCATCGGGATACCCGGTCGGCTTGACCGCGGAACGCTTGTAGATGCTGTCGAGCAGCCTGAATAGATCCCCTTTTTGCTCCTCCTGGGCGATTTTCAGCAAGTCGAGTTGTTGTGCCATGAACGTAAGACCTCGGTAAGTACCTCCCGCAGGCGGGAGAGAGAATTCCAACTCAAACCATCAGCGGCACGATCAAGAGCGCAACGATGTTGATGATCTTGATGAGCGGATTGACCGCGGGGCCCGCTGTGTCCTTGTAAGGATCGCCCACCGTATCCCCCGTCACCGCGGCCTTGTGCGCTTCCGAGCCCTTGCCGCCGTGGTTGCCGTCCTCGATGTATTTCTTCGCGTTGTCCCAGGCACCGCCGCCCGTGGTCATCGAGATGGCGACGAAGAGACCGGTGACGATGGTGCCCATGAGCACGCCGCCCAGCGCCTGCGGCCCGAGCACGAGGCCGACCACGACCGGCACCAGCACCGGCAGGAGCGACGGTATCATCATCTCCTTGATCGCGGCGCGCGTGAGCATATCCACCGCGATGCCGTATTCGGGCTTCGCCTTGCCTTCCATGATGCCGGCGATTTCCTTGAACTGGCGGCGCACTTCCACCACCACCGCGCCCGCGGCGCGGCCTACCGCCTCCATCGCCATCGCACCGAAGAGGTAGGGCACCATGCCCCCGATGAACAGGCCGATGATCACCATGTGGTTGGACAGATCGAATGAAACGACCTTGCCCGCGCCTTCGAGCGCGTGGGTGTAGTCGGCGAAGAGCACCAGCGCGGCGAGACCCGCCGAGCCGATCGCGTAACCCTTGGTGACCGCCTTGGTGGTGTTGCCCACCGCGTCGAGCGGATCGGTGATCGCGCGCACCGAGTCGGGCAGGTCGGCCATCTCGGCGATGCCGCCGGCGTTGTCGGTGATCGGCCCGTACGCGTCGAGCGCGACGATGATGCCGGCCATCGAAAGCATGGCGGTCGCGGCGATGGCGATGCCGTACAGGCCCGCCAGGGCGTAGGAAACGAAAATGGCGACGCACACCGCGAGCACCGGCCAGGCGGTGGCGCGCATCGAAACGCCCAGGCCGGCGATGATGTTGGTGCCGTGCCCGGTGGTCGAGGCCTCCGCGATATGCCGCACCGGCTTGTACTGCGTGCCCGTGTAGTACTCAGTGACCCATACCAGGAACCCGGTGAGTACAAGGCCGACCACTGCGGCGCCGTACAGGTGCCAGACGGTAATGAGCTTGCTGCCGCCGGCTACGTCGAAGGGGACGACTTTGAGAATGTCCCCCATCATGATCTGGGTGATCGGATAGAAAGCGATCAGTGCAATGCCCCCGGCCCAGATGAGCCCCCGGTAGAGTGCCGCCATGACGTTCTTGTCGCCCGCCTTGGTCTTTACGAACCAGACTCCGATGATCGAGGCGATGATGGCGAAGCCGCCGATCACCAGCGGATAGATCACCGCCGCCGGGCTCGCCGTCTTCACCACCAGCGCGCTGAGGATCATGGTGGCGATGATGGTCACCGCGTAGGTCTCGAACAGGTCCGCGGCCATGCCAGCGCAGTCGCCGACGTTGTCACCCACGTTGTCGGCGATCACCGCTGGATTGCGTGGATCGTCCTCGGGAATGCCCGCCTCGACCTTGCCCACCAGGTCGGCGCCCACGTCCGCGCCTTTGGTGAAGATGCCCCCGCCCAGCCGCGCGAAAATCGAGATCAGCGAGCCGCCGAAGCCCAGGCCGATCAGGGGGTTCAGGATGTGACCGAGCGTGCTCTTGTCCTGTGCGTTGAAATACAGCAGCGCGAAATAGCCCGCCACGCCTAGCAACCCCAGCCCGACCACCAGCAATCCGGTGATCGCGCCGCCCTTGAAAGCGACGTTGAGCGCCTCCTGCAGTCCGCTGCGCGCGGCTTCCGCGGTGCGCACGTTGGCGCGCACCGAGATGTTCATGCCGATGATGCCCGAAAGACCAGAGAACAGTGCCCCGATGGCGAAGCCCCAGGCCGTGGCCCAGCCCAATTTCGGAATCAAACCGATGACAAGGAACAGGATCGCGCCGACGACCGCAATAGTCGTGTACTGGCGCTTGAGGTAGGCGCTGGCGCCTTCGCGTATCGCCGCGGCGATTTCCTGCATGCGCGCGCTGCCCGCGGGCAGCGAAACGATCCATCTCGATTGCAGCAGGCCGTAGACGATCGCGACGATCGCGCAGGCGATGGCGAACCAGAGACCTCCGAGCATAGAATTCTCCCCTGATGTCGGCCCTTGTCCCGGGCCCGAGTGAACGAAAAGCGCGAAATTATAACAGCATGAGACCCGGCGCTAAACCTTGAACACTGGGAGCTTCTTGGCGACCGGGACGTTCTTGAGCTTCACGTAGTCCGGCAGCCCGTTCTTATACGGTGGAGGCGCCTCGCCTTGAATCAGCGGCGAAAGGTAGACGCGACACTTCTGCGTGATGTGAAATCCGTCCTCGGAAATGAAGTCGCGCGGCATCATCTTTTCCTTGTTGGCGACGTCCGCCAGATTCGCGACCCCGATGCGCCAGCGATAAGGCTTGTTCGATATCCGTTCGATGACCGGCATGACTGCGTTCCTGCCTGCGATGGCAAGCTTCACCGCCGCAGCGCCGAGCTTGTAGGACTGCTCCACGTCGACCTTGGACGCAATATGGCGGGCTGCACGCTGCAGATAGTCAGCGAGCGCCCAGTGGTATTTGTACCCGAGACGCTGCTTCACGAGGCGCGCGATGATCTCGCCCGCACCGCCCAGTTGCGAATGGCCAAAGGCGTCCTTCAACCCGGTCTCCGAGAGAAACTTTCCCTCCTTGTTGCGCAGCCCCTCGGATACCGCAACCGCGCAGTAGCCTTCACGCTCGACGACCTGCCTGACGCGCTCGACGAACT
Organism: Gammaproteobacteria bacterium; assembly: GCA_041496705.1. Classification (GTDB taxonomy): domain Bacteria; phylum Pseudomonadota; class Gammaproteobacteria; order Burkholderiales; family SG8-39; genus VBDM01. Next base: position 24,922 of record JBGQFD010000015.1, read on the forward strand.
TGTCCTCGTCGAACTGGATTTCGGGAAAGAGCAGGATCTGCGGCGCATCGCCTGCCTTGTCGGCCGCCAGGCCGCACGCCGCGGTGATCCATCCGGCGTGCCGACCCATGACCTCCATGACGAAGACACGAGTCGAGGTCTTGGCCATCGAAGCCACGTCGAACCCGGCCTCGCGAATCGATGTAGCGACGTACTTTGCCACGGAGCCGAATCCGGGACAGTTGTCGGTGATCGCAAGATCGTTGTCGACAGTCTTGGGGATGCCGACGCATACCAGCGGATAGCCGAGCTTTTCTCCCACCTGGGATATCTTCCAGGCGGTGTCGGCGGAATCGTTGCCGCCGTTGTAGAAGAAATATCCGATCCCGTGGGCCCGGAACACCTCGATGAGGCGCTCGTAATGGGCGCGGTTCTCCTCCAGCCCCTTCAGCTTGTAGCGGCACGAGCCGAACGCCCCTCCCGGAGTGGTTATCAGTCTTCCGATTGCCGACGCCGACTCCTTGCTCGTGTCGATCAGGTCTTCAGTGAGAACGCCAATGATCCCGTCGCGTCCCGCGTAGACCTTGCCGATTCGGTCCCGGTACCTGCGGGCGGTCTCTATGACTCCTGCCGCACTGGCGTTGATTACCGCGGTCACTCCGCCAGACTGTGCATACAATGCGTTCGCTGGTTTCATCGCAAACAGAAAACTAGCTCAACGCGGCGAGGATGCGTCTCTGAATCTCCTCTACTGCACCGACGCCGGAGATTCTGCGATAGCGAGGCGCCATCGAGTCGCCTTGCGCCGCCCACTTCGAATAGTACTCGACCAGCGGTCGGGTTTGCTGCTGATAGACGTCGAGTCTTCTCTTCACAGTTTCCTCCCTGTCGTCGTCTCGCTGCACCAGCGGCTCGCCGGTCGCATCGTCTTTCCCGGTAACCTTGGGCGGATTGAATTTCAGGTGATAGGTCCGCCCCGATCCGGGATGCACGCGCCGCCCGCTGAGGCGCTGAACGATCTTGTCGCCATCCACGTCGATCTCCAGAACATAGTCGATACCCACACCGCGGTCGCGCATCGCCTGCGCCTGAGGAAGCGTCCTCGGGAAGCCGTCGAATAGGTAGCCTTTGCCGCAATCCGGATTCTTGAGGCGTTCCTGCACCAGCCCGAGAATGATGTCGTCGGAGACGAGCTGGCCCGAGTCCATGACCTGTTTTACCGCTTTCCCGAGGGGAGTGCCCGACGCAACTGCCGCGCGCAACATATCCCCCGTGGAGATCTGCGGAATAGCGAAACGTTGTCGGATGAAAGCGGCTTGCGTTCCTTTGCCCGCCCCAGGGGGGCCAAGAAGGATGAGTTTCACCGCGGCTCCCGGACACTGTGCCGGAAGCTCGGCTTCGCCGACGTGACGCACCTGAAATGACTAGGCATGGTTCGTCCCCGCGAACAGCGTCCGGACCCGCACGAGGTCTTCGGCAGTGTCTACGCCCGGTCCCGGCGAGTCATTGCGTACCGTAACGGCGACGGCGTGGCCGTGCCACAAGGCACGCAGCTGTTCGAGGGCCTCGAAACGCTCCATCGGCGCAACCGCGAGCCGGGGAAATATCCGCAAGAACGCGACTCGATAAGCGTAGATGCCGATGTGACGATAGCAGGGCAGCCCCAGCGGAATCGCCCGGGTAGATTCTGCAAAGGCATCCCGCGCCCAGGGAATCGGCGCCCGGCTGAAGTAGCGGGCGAATCCCGCTTGGTCGAGCACCACCTTGACCACGTGGGGATTGAAAAGCTCGGTCGAGTCGCGGATGGGGTGACAGGCGGTTGCCATGACCGCCTCCGGAGTTTCTGCAAGCAGGCCCGCTACGGCGCGAATCAGGCCGGGTTCAATGAGCGGCTCGTCCCCCTGAACGTTGAGCACCAAGGACTCCGGTGGGAGTCCGAGGTGCTCGACGGCTTCGGCGACCCGGTCCGTGCCCGTGGGATGGCCCGAACCGGTCATCACGGCGCGGAATCCCCAATGCTCCGCGGCACGAGCGATCTCCGGATGATCCGTGGCGACATATACGTCACGGGCTCCACTGTCGCGGGCACGTTCGGCGACGCGCACCACCATGGGCTTACCGCCGAGATCGGCAAGCACCTTTCCGGGGAGCCGAGTGGAGGAATACCGCGCCGGAATTACGACCGTATAGTGCATTTGGAGGACGCGCGAGTGAATGAGTGCAGGCTACCCCCGTTCACTCAATCACTTCCTCCTCGGGAGAGAGCTTCCGGGCCTCTTCCTCGAGCATCACAGGAATGTCGTCCAGGATCGGAAATGCGACCCGGTCTGGCTTGCAGACGAGTTCAGATCGCTGCCTGCAGTAGACGAGCGGCCCTTTGCAAATCGGGCAGACTAGTATGTCAAGCAGGCGCGCGTCCATGAATTCGATCCATTATGAGTTCGACCAGGGCGGGATCCACCTCTGCAACGACGCGCAACGCCACGAGGTCACGTCTGCCGAAGCCGCGACATTTTACCGCATCCTTCTCGGTCATCAGCACGAGGTCGCAATCGCTGAAGGCAAGGTCGTGAGGCCGGAATGCATGATGATCGGCAAAGGCGTGGGCGGTAAAATCGAGCCCCATTTGCGTCAATTCGGAAAAGAATCGTTCGGGATTTCCGATCCCCGCTACCGCGTGCAGTCTTTGCCGCGCCAGGTGCTTGAGCGGCACGTCCGTCCCGGGGGAGTCGAGACGGTAAAATCCCGCTGGCCTGAGCCGCATATGAAAGGTGCCCGGCGGGGGCGTCGCGCCGTTGGCTACGGTGGCGTCGACGCCCCGGCCGGGAGGTTCCCGAAGCGGCCCGGCTGGCAGGAGCAGCCCGTTGCCGAGGCCGCGCGAGTCCTGCACCGCAATCTCGAAGTCCCGCGCCAGGCCGTAGTGCTGCAATCCGTCGTCGCTGAGGATGACGTCGCATTCAGGATTCGCTGCGATCAGTGCGCGCGCCGCACCGGCGCGATCGGCCCCGATCCAGACGGGACACCCTGATTTTTCAGCGAGTAACAGCGGCTCGTCGCCTACCACTGCTGCGTCGTCTCCGGGTATGACTTGCCTCGGGATGCGCCGGCGAGCGCCGAACCCCCTGCTGACGATGCCGGGGTGTTTGCCGCGACGGCAGAGTATCTCGGCCAGCCACAGCACCAGGGGTGTTTTCCCGGTACCACCTACCGTCAGATTGCCGACGATAATCACCGGAACCGGCACCCTTATCGACCGCAAGAAGCCGGCACGGTAGAGCGTGCGGCGCAGCGACACAAGAAGTCGGAATGCGAGACTTGCCGGGAAAAGCAGCACGGAAACCGGGCCCAGCCGGTACCAGTGGCGTGCCGCGAAGTTCGCCGAAGAGGAAGATGTGGGTCGGGCCGCCTCCATGGGGGGCGCCGCGCACTACTTCTTGGCCTGCTCCACGGCGAAAGCGATCTGGCCGTAGCCTGCCTGGCGCGCCGCATCCATGACGCGGATCACCGACTGATGGGTGGCACTGTTGTCGGCACTGATAACCACGATCGGATCCTTGATGCCCGCTCCTGCCCGCCTGAGTTCTTCGGCCAGGGTCGCCACATTCTTGAACTGGATTGACCTGCGTTGCAGAACATACTGCCCGCTAGCGCTGACTCCGACGTTGATTTCGTTGCTGCGCTCAAACTTCTTCTCCACATCGGCACTCGGCAAATTGATCTGCAACTCGGACTTGGAATAGGTCGTCGTGAGCATTAGGAAAATAATAATGACCAGCAAAACATCGATCATCGGAATCAGGTTGATTTCCGGATCCTCCTTTGGAGTGCGGACAAACTTCATGTGCGCGCAGCCCCCGCCGGCTGGATATCCCCACGATCGCCGTGCACGACGTCCACGAGCCTTGCTGCCTGCTGCTCCATCTCAACAACGAAACTTTCGACCCGGCCGCGAAAGTGGCGAAAGAAAATCATGGCTGGGATCGCGATTACCAGACCGAACCCAGTGTTGTACAAGGCCACGGATATACCGTGCGCCAACTCTTGCGGATTGGACCCCGAGGGCGATTGGGATCCGAAGATCTCGATCATTCCGACGACGGTGCCGAACAAACCCATCAGAGGGCTGATTGTGGCGATCGTGCCAAGCGTCGTGAGAAAGCGCTCCAGCTGATGGGCGACCGAACGCCCCGCTTCCTCGATCGCGTCCTTCATGACCTCGCGCGAACTCGCATGGTTGCGCAAACCCGCAGCAAGAACCTGCCCAAGCGGCGAATCCTGCGCAAGCGCCGACAGCATGTCCTCTCTGATGCCTTGTTTTCGGTAAATCGTCACCGCCCTTTCGAGTAGCCCGGCGGGGACGACTCTTACCTCCCGCAGAATGATGAAGCGCTCGATGATGAGCGCCACAGCGACAATCGACGCAACCAGAAGAAAATAGATCGGCCAGCCCGCAGCCTGAATGATGGAAAACAAATTTCGGTCCCCGCGTCGCGCAAAAGCGCGACTTTAGCCTGCGACCAGGGTTTCGGCAAGGCAACGGAATATCAACCAGCCTTCGGATCATCGGAGAATTCGACTCGCTGCCGACCCAAAGCGTCTCCAAACGGCGACGCTTTCTGTCGACACCGCAGTGCGAATACGGCGTTCGTCTGCGGATGGACCGATCGCTGCCGGCGCTTATCCACATTTCCTGTGGATAAGGTTGTGCACAGACGCATAAATGTTGCTCTAAGTAAATCCGGCAAAAGGATTTTTCCTGGGATGATGAAATCTTGTACTCATGCATTTTTGGTGCAAGTTCAAACGGTTGCATGATCTCCTTCGGCTTTCGCGTGAGCCGCTCATAGAGGGCTGCGCCGCGAGGAGCTGGATGTGGATAGGTTAGACTCGAAAAATGCCTGCAGATCAAGAGCCGGCGCGGTTTTCCAGACACACTGCCTCGGAGATCCTGAGCGTATCGGCGCTGACCCGCGACGTCCGGGATCTGCTCGAACACCGCTACCCTTTGCTTTGGGTCGCCGGCGAAATATCCAACTTCATCGTCGCCAAGTCCGGACACGCCTACTTCATTCTCAAGGATGAGTCGGCGCAGGTCCGCTGCGTGATCTTCCGATATCGGCAGCTGCGCTTGGGGTGGCAACCAAGCGATGGCGCCCAGGTCGAGGCGCGCGCGCTCGTCACGTTGTACGAGGCCCGCGGAGATTTCCAGCTCAGTGTCGAAACCATACGGCGTGCCGGGGCCGGAGCCCTCTACGAAGCGTTCGTTCGCCTTCGCGACGCCCTTCAAAAGGAAGGCGTGTTTGATCCCGCGGCGAAACGTCAACTGCCCGCCTTTCCGCGCACGGTCGGTGTAGTCACTTCCCGGGATGCGGCGGCACTCCGGGACGTGCTCAAGACTCTGGAAAGGCGCGACAGGTCGATTCTGGTGATTCTCTATCCGGTTCCGGTGCAGGGCCAAGGTGCGCCCGAGAAAATTGCGGCTACGCTCCAATCGGCCGGCCGGCGACACGAATGCGACGTGCTGCTGGTCGTGCGTGGCGGCGGCAGCATCGAGGATCTCTGGGCATTCAACCAAGAGGTCGTGGCTCGCGCCATCCGGGCCAGCCCGACGCCGGTCGTGACCGGAATCGGCCACGAGACGGACTTCACGATTGCCGATTTTGCCGCGGATCAGCGCGCCCCTACGCCCACTGCCGCCGCCGAACTGGTCAGCCCCGAGCGAGCGCAGCTGTTGCTGAAAATCCTGCAGTTGGCCGAGCGCCTGCAATTAGGCATCTGCAGGACCTTGGACAATCGCGTGCAGTTCGCCGACCATCTGGCGCGAAGACTCTTGCATCCGGGATCAAGGCTGGGTGCTCAAAGCGAGATCGTGAAGCTGTTACTGCGGCGGCTGCGGCAGGCGATGTCCCGCAATGCGTCCGATCAGCAAAGTCGCCTGGTTGGACTCGTGCTACGCCGTCAGGCACTGCTTCCCAGAACTGGAGAACTCTCGACGAAAATCGGGCTCTGGGCAGCTCGGCTGCGCGGCGCCGCAGAGTCGACTTTGGAGCGCGCCATCGCCCGTTGCGCGAGGCTGTCGTCGAGCGTTGCACACCTGGATCCGAACGCAGTGCTCGAGCGCGGCTACAGCCTGGTTCGGGATGCCTCTGGCCACATCGTCCGGAATTCGGCCAGCCTCACGCCGGGCGATCGGGTGGAGATCGCCTTCGCCAAGGGTGGCGCGGAGGCACGTATCGAGCGGCTGAAGCGAAGCGGCTCATGAGAGCCCCGGAGGGGCTGCGGGTCTCTCGAAGGCTGTGCTTGCAAGGAAGCTTGCTTGGAACGAGAATGACGCCGGGCGCCGCCTCGCGGCCCCGATCATCGGGAGAACGACCATGAAGAATCCGCTTGATTCGCTCTGGGGGACGATCATCTCTGGCCTGATCCTTACCCTGATCCTGCACCGCATCGTCGTGTACGCACTGGGAGGCTGACATGGATTGGGTACCCGCAATTTCGCGCTGGATTCACTTTCTCGCAGGCGTCATGTGGATAGGCCTGCTCTACTACTTCAATTTCGTCAATGCCGCGGCGGCGAAGGCGGCTGCAGCCGACGGCACGGGAGCCGGAATCTCCAAGCACGTCATGCCTCGCGCGCTGCTGTACTTCCGCTGGGCAGCGGTCGTGACCTGGCTCGCCGGCGCCGCATTGCTTGGCTCCAACTTCGGTGCCGCGTTCCTCTTGCAGAAATCGCATATTGCGATCGGTATCGGCGCGTGGCTCGGCACCATCATGTTGATAAACGTCTGGTGGTTAATCTGGCCCAACCAGAAGAGGATCCTGGGAATAGTGGCCGCAACCGATGAGGAAAAAAACAAGGCGCGTCGCGTGGCATTCCTCGCTTCGCGCACCAATACGATGTTTTCAATTCCGATGCTGTATTTCATGGCCGCCGGCGCACACACCGCCCTATTCTTCGGCTAGATTCGCCAGACCCGGAGCGGATCGCGCAGGCGATCCGTTCTTTTTTTGCTAGTGCGGCTCGGGAGCCTTGTCGAGTCCGAGTATGCTTGCTCCAGGCTTGATGCCCTTCGCCGAGAACCAGCCCTTGCCCATCTCGAGTGCGAACTTGGCGGGTGCCGATGCACAATGAGAAGCCTCTGTTTGAGGCTGCATTTCCGAAATGCTCACGATGCGGCCTTTCACGTCGGCGAACGCCACGGAAAGCGGGATGAGCGTGTTCTTCATCCACATGCAGTGCAGCTCAGTCTGGGGAAACACGAACAACATGCCCTCGTTTTGTCCAAGGTGCTTTCGGAACATCAGCCCCTGCATCCGTGTATCGAAGGTTGAAGCGACTTCGGCGCGAATAACGTAGATACCGGCCGAGAGCTCTAGTGTCGGTAGCTGCGCGAAGGCCGCCCCCGCGGCGAGAAATGCCAGGCAGAAGAGGAACGCCGGCAGTCGGGATTTCATCGTTTTGAATCCTGAAAATAAAAAAGGCAGGGACGCATCCCTGCCTTTATAGCACCAGGACGAAAATTACTTCTTCGTTTCGTCCTTCTTGGCGTCCTTCTTGGCGTCCTTCTTGGCGGCCTTCTTGGCGGGTTTCTTGTCGCCCTTCTTCATTTCGGCCTTCTTTTCGTCCTTCATCGGCTGTGCGCCGGCATGGGACGCGGCCAGGGCCAGGCCACTCGTAATGGTGAACATCGCCGCGACCAGAATGGAGATCAGCTTGCTCATTTGTTCCTCTCTCTGAAGTTAAGGATCAGGTTACGACCAGTCCTTTGCTTCGGAACCAGTCCCTGCCAGTAACGTACCGCTCGTCCATGGGTTGACAGGGAATCCGCGAGACCTCGATGGCCGGAGCCGACAGCCGGCGGCTGCTCCAGATTCATATCTTTAGATATCAATGCGTTATGCTTCCAGTCTGGTGGTGAAGCAAGCGGCGCGGAAGAACTCGGTGTGGTCGTCTCTGACCGCCCGCCCCGGTATCCGTGCTGCACGAAACGCGGCCGGAAACCGAAGGTGGGGTGCCCCCATGGAGCGCGAGGTGTTCGAGGGTGCATCGCTTGATCGACGATATGGTGGCTTCCAGCCGTTAAGTTTGCCAAGACCCTGGAAGAAGTCTGCGTCGATGTCGTCGAGACAGTTAGGATGACCAAGGATCTGGCAATCCTTATCCGTCCGGATCATCCGTTCCTGGCCACTGACGAATTCATAAGCGCGGTCGACGCTGAACTCAAGCGCCGCATGCACTGAGCTTTCCCTGCGCAAGGAAGACTCCGAGCGCGGATTTCAACCCAGAGCGAAGAGAAACTTGCCACCCTAGGCGAGGCGCGCGCCCGGGAACAACGGGCTACCTAGCCCGCGGCCTGAATGTTCGAGGCCTGCTTGCCTTTTGGGCCTTGCGTGACCTCAAAGCTGACTTTCTGTCCTTCCTTGAGCGTCTTGAAGCCGCTCATCTGGATAGCGGAGAAGTGCGCGAACAAGTCCTCCCCTCCATCATCCGGGGTTATAAACCCATACCCCTTGGCGTCATTGAACCACTTTACCGTACCTGTTGGCATAGAGCCTTCCTGTTAGAACCGTGGAACTTCCCCAACCCAGCTATGCCTGTACTTCAACGCAGCAGAGCAGCACACGCCCGCAGACCGCATGGAGGACAAACACAGGGAAGCCTTTTACGCGTTTTGGGAGGCGACGTCAAGTGCCCGAAAAAGCGTCAACCCCTTGTTCTACCGGCACGTTTGCAGCCAGCAGGCGACCTGCAAGCAACCGGAATGGCGATAGGTCAGAGGCCGCTTCTCGCATCCATTCGGTCCCAGGGAGGACGCGCGAAACCGCAGAATCCCGGGTGCGCCACCGGCGCTAGTCGGTTTGACGGGTCTTAGCTTCTGGCATAAGTTAATTAGGGTATGGCGACCCGAATGCGAGATGGTGTCCTGCTAGAGGCCAAGAAGGCCAAAGTTAAACCTCCGCCTCTATTCAAGGTCATACTCTTGAACGATGACTATACGCCGATGGAATTTGTCGTCGTCGTATTGCAGAAGTTCTTTCTGATGACACGGGAAAAGGCGACACAAGTCATGCTCAAGGTCCATCGCGAAGGTATGGGCCTATGCGGGACATATCCCAAGGATGTCGCTACGACCAAGGTTCAGCAGGTAGTTGGCTACGCACGCAAGTATCAGCACCCGCTACAATGCGTCATGGAGGAAATGTGAACAAGCCATTTCCGGGGCAGCCCGGAACTGATTTCACCACGCAACAGTTCACTTACAGACGACACCCATGATCGCACAGGAACTCGAAGTCAGCCTCCACATGGCCTTCGTGGAAGCTCGCCAAAAGCGGCACGAGTTCATCACCGTCGAGCACCTTCTGCTCGCGCTGCTGGACAACCCGACTGCCGCCGAAGTTTTGCGTGCCTGCGCCGCCAACATCGAGGAGCTCAGGAAGGCACTCGGGGATTTCATCACCGCACATACACCTACGGTCGCCGGCACCGAGGAGATCGATACGCAGCCGACTCTGGGATTCCAGCGCGTAATTCAGCGCGCCATATTGCACGTGCAGTCTTCTGGGAAGAAGGAAGTCACTGGGGCCAACGTCCTGGTCGCGATTTTTGGCGAAAAAGACTCCCATGCTGTGTACTTCCTGCACCAGCAGGGCGTCACCCGCCTTGACGTTGTCAACTATATCTCGCACGGCATTACCAAGACGCCGTCGGCGAAGGAAGCGAAGAATGGAGCCGAGGCAGAGCAGGAAACCGCTGGGGACGAACAGCAGTCTGGCGGAGCTCTGGAAACCTACACGCTGAATCTCAACGCTCAGGCGCTTGTCGGCAAGATCGATCCACTGATCGGTCGGGAACGCGAGCTGGAGCGCGTCATCCAGACACTGTGCCGTCGGCGCAAGAACAACCCGCTGCTCGTGGGCGAAGCCGGTGTCGGCAAGACCGCCATCGCGGAAGGCCTTGCTCGGCGCATTGTCGAGGGCCAGGTACCCGAGATCCTTGCGCGCTGCCAGGTGTACGCGCTGGATATGGGGGCCCTGCTTGCAGGGACCAAGTATCGTGGCGATTTCGAACAACGCCTGAAAGCGGTTCTGAAGCAACTCGTCGACAACCCAAACGCGATCCTGTTTGTCGACGAGATCCACACCCTGATCGGGGCTGGCGCGGCTTCAGGCGGCACTTTGGACGCGTCCAACCTGCTGAAACCTGCGTTGTCGACCGGGGCACTCAAGTGCATCGGCGCGACCACTTACAACGAATACCGCGGGGTTTTCGAGAAGGACCACGCCCTGTCGCGACGCTTTCAGAAGATCGATGTGCCCGAGCCTTCTGTCGAGGAGACGGTCGCCATCCTCCGCGGCTTGAAATCGCGCTTCGAAGCACATCACGGGATCAAGTACAGCGGCAACGCCCTGACCAGCGCCGCCGAACTTTCCGCGCGTTACATCAACGACCGGCACTTGCCGGACAAAGCCATCGACGTCATCGACGAGGCGGGCGCCGCGCAAAAGATCCTTCCGAAATCGAAACAGAAGAAGGTTGTAGGCAAGGTCGAGATCGAGGAGATCATCGCTAAGATAGCGCGCATCCCGCCGGCCTCGGTTTCCCAGGACGATCGTGCCGCCCTGAAGAACCTGGATCGCGACTTGAAAGCGGTGGTCTTCGGCCAGGACAAGGCCATCGAGGCCCTGGTATCGGCGATCCGCACGGCGCGCTCGGGGCTCGCCAATCCTCAGAAGCCGATCGGCTGCTTCCTGTTCTCCGGTCCGACCGGCGTAGGCAAGACCGAGGTAGCGCGCCAGCTGGCTTACTGCATGGGAATCGAACTGCACCGGTTCGACATGTCTGAATACATGGAGCGGCATGCAGTGTCGCGCCTGATCGGCGCGCCGCCGGGCTACGTGGGCTTCGACCAGGGCGGCCTGCTGACCGAAGCCGTCACCAAGAAGCCTTACGCCGTGCTGCTCCTGGACGAAATCGAAAAAGCGCACCCGGATATTTTCAATATTCTTCTCCAGGTGATGGACCACGGCACGCTTACCGACAACAACGGCAGGAAGGCGGACTTCAGGAACATCATCATTGTCATGACAACCAACGCCGGCGCGGACGCGCTTAACCGGCCAGTGATGGGATTCACGGCAAAGAAGGAGCCCGGCGACGAGAGCGCAGAGATCAAGAGAATCTTCTCCCCTGAATTCCGGAACCGGTTGGACGCCACGATCTCGTTCGCAACCCTGGACCACGATGTCATTCTGCGCGTGGTCGACAAGTTCCTCATGCAGCTCGAAGGGCAGTTGCACGAGAAGAAGGTCGAGGCGGTATTCACCGAGGTTCTGCGGGAGCACTTGGCAAGACGCGGCTTCGATCCGCAGATGGGAGCGCGCCCGATGTCGAGGCTCATCCAAGACACCATTCGCCGCGCCCTTGCTGACGAGTTGTTGTTCGGTCGTCTTGCGAATGGCGGCAAAGTCACCGTGGACATCGACGAAGGCGGCAAGATCAGTCTAAAGTTTGCCGAAGAAAAGCTTCCCGAAGTAGCCCCGGAAACGTAGCGATCGGGCTCGTCGACACGCCACCTTGTGTGGCACGGGAGGCCCCTCTCGGGCGGCCTTCTTTGTTGCGGGCACTCGCTTGACAGTCAGCCAGACCCGAAGGAAACTCAAAGCAAATTCAGAGGAGACTCGCATGAACCGTGCGCTTTTTCCGCTGCTCGTTTCCGTAGCGGCTCTTGCCCCGGTCGCGTGGGCGCAGAGTGCCGATCCCAATCTCGGGCGCAACCTCGCGGCGGCCTGCGCAAACTGCCACGGCACGAACGGCGCTTCCGTGCAAGTCATGCCGGTCCTCGCCGGCCAGCAGAAGGCATTCCTTGCGCAGCAAATGCAGGACTTCAAGGCGGGCAGGCGCCCGGCCACCATCATGCGTCAGATCGCCAAGGGCTACTCCGACGAGCAGATCGAAGCGCTTGCGGCGTATTTCTCGGCGCAAAAGGCCCGATAGGAGGCACACATGAGCCCGATCAGCCGACGCAGATTCCTGAAAGCCTCCGGCGCCGCCGCCGCAACCTCGCTTCTTTCCGCCTGCGTTACGGAACCTTCAAGACCGGTAGGCCGGGTAATCGTCATCGGCGGCGGTTACGGCGGCGCCACGGCGGCCAAGTACCTGCGCATGTGGAGCGGCGGTACGATCGAGGTGTTCCTGATCGAGCGCAACACCGAATTCATATCCTGCCCGGCGTCGAATCTCGTCCTGGGGGGGACGAAGACCATGGCCGATATTACCCGCAGCTACTCCGGGCTGCGGGAACACGGCGTCCAGGTGCTGCGTGATGAAGCTACGGCAATCAATCCTGAAAGGAAGAAAGTTGCCCTCAGGCGAATCGAGGATCTGTCCTACGACCGCCTTATCGTCTCCCCGGCTGTTGATCTCATGTACGAGCAGATCGAAGGCTATGATGCTGAAGCGCAGAAGAGCGTGCTGACGGCCTGGAAAGCAGGTCCGGAAACCATCGCGCTGCGCCAGCGACTCGAAGCGATGCGCGACGGCGGGGTCTACGTGCTGGCAATACCGAGGGCTCCCTACCGCTGCCCGCCGGGACCATATGAGCGAGCATGCCAAGTGGCGCATTACTTCAAGCAGGCCAAGCCGCGATCCAAGGTGGTAATCCTGGACGCGAACGAGGACGTCGTCTCCAAAGCCGCCCTCTTCAAGGCCGCTTGGAACGATCTCTACAAGGGCCTGATCGAGTACCGGGGCAACAGCGAGGTCAAGGCGATGGACGCCAGAGCGTCGCTGGTAAGAACCGATTTCGACTCCGTCAAAGGCGACGTGCTCAACGTGCTGCCGCCGATGCGTGCCGCCGATATCGCCCGCAACGCAGGCCTTCTCGCCGCAAATACCCGCTGGTGCGGCGTCGACTGGCTCAGCATGGAATCCACTGTTCACAAGAACATCCACGTGCTCGGCGACGCGACGCTCTCTGCCCCGGCGATGCCGAAGTCCGGGCACATGGCGAACAATCACGGCAAGATTGCGGCCGCGGCGATCGTCGAGCTGATGAACGGGAGAGCGCCGAATCCGCAGCCGGTCATCGCCAATACCTGCTACAGCTTCGTCAGCGACAAGGAAGTCATTCACGTCGCTTCGGTCCACCGCTACGATCCCGCGCAAAAGACCCTCACCGTCGTACCCGGGGCGAGCGGGGTTTCTGCCGCCCGCAGCGAGCTCGAGGGGGCCTACGGGTGGGCGTGGACGCAAAACATCTGGGCTGACACGCTGGGCTAGGACTGCGTCAGGCGCCGAGTTCCCGCAACTCCGGAAATCTCTTGTAGGTTAGCCGGGAAGCGGCACGCGCACTTTGCGCTCCAGCCAGCGCCGGCGTGCCGCTTCCGACAAAGGGCGCAATTCGGCCACAGCGCCGGAACGTTTCCAGAAAAACGATTTCAACGTGGCAGCGTCGAATTCCGCTGCCGCGAGACAACGTACAGACCCTCCTTCGAGTGCCGCGATCGCGAGCCCGTCACGGAAAAGCACGCGGTTCGGGGTGATCGCCGCGACGCGCGCATCCGGGGTCACTATGCCGACGAGATTGAGGGGATCGGCACCGGACAGCGCGACGAGCTCGCCGTTCTTTTCGAGTTTGCGAACGGCGCGCAGCCGGCCCACCGCGTCGGCTAGCGCAAACTGCTCGCCCCCGAAACCCGAAACGAAGCGCCCGCCGCGGATCTCGCCGCGCGCTTCCAGCCTCCGGTATACCGCGGCGAGCTCCCGCCAGGTCGGTAGCCGAGACTCGCGCGCGAGGAGCGCGCGGAAAACGACACCGTAGCGCCTGAGCAATGAGCGCGCGGTCTCCTCGACGCGCTTGCCATCATCGTCGACCGCCACGACGCCCCGGAGCAGCGCCCAGCGTCCGGCGGTGTCGACTTCGTAGGCGGGCCGGCCGCGGCGCGAGCGTCGCCTGTGCTTCTCGGACGGCGCAAGCAGCGCACGCAAGCCCCCGAAGCTGTCGGCGGTGACGAGCCCCGCACCCGCCAGCTCGCCTAGCGAGCGCTCGGCCTGCGTCCGCAGCTGCCCCGTGGCGGACACGATCTCATGGAAGAACGACGCGCCCCGCGAGCGCAGGGCTTCGTATGCGGCGCTCGCCTCCGAGCTCAAGTCACCCCCTTCCGGTTCGGCGGCGGCGCGCCACAGCCCCGCGTGCTCGCGCAGCATCAAGGCGATCGGCGAGCTGCGCAGCGGGGCCTTGCCCGACCCGTTCGCCGGAGAGAGCCGCCCCCACGCCACCCGGCCCGCGAGGCAAAGCCGGTCGATGAAATCGGGCTCGTAGTCCTGCACCCGGGCGGCGAGCACTTCGTGCTCCCAGGCGCCGGCCGGGACCTCGTAGCCGTCGAGTTGCTCGATCACCGCTGCGAGGCCCTCGACGCCCTTCACCTGGGTTTCGCCCGCGGCGTGTTGCCAGTGCAGCAGGAAGCGCATGAAATCGGCTGCGCTGACCGGCTCGATCTCGGCTCGCAGCCGGTTGAGCGTATAGCGGTGGATGCGCGCGAGGAGCCTGCGGTCGCACCATTCGAGCGCGCCCGATGCTGAAGCCATCGTAAAGCGCCCGCGCAAGAGCTTCCCCTCGTTCTCCAGGGCAAGCAGCGCGCCATCGATGAGCGCAACGTCGGGAAGCCCGAGCGAATCGACGAGCCCGCACGCGGTCACTGGCCCGAGCACCTCGGTGCGCCCGCGAATCAGCTCCCGTGCCGCGTCCTCGCGCGTCCACGACTTTCGCAGCCGCTCGGGGATGATCGGTATCGCGGATTGGGGAACGACGGCGTTCAGCTCGTCGAAGCGCTCGACCGAAATCCAGAAACCGCCCGCGTCGAAGGTGCGTCCCGCGGCGACCAGCCCGTCGAAGAGCGTTCGCCAGCCGGGTGAGGCTTCTTCCGCGCGAATGAACCCGGCGAGGAGTAAAGCGTCGTGCAGCTCGTCGGCGGTGTTCGCCGCTGGCCAGGCTTCCTCGCGCACGCGCTCGATCGCAGCGGGATCGAGCGCGCCGAGGTCGTCGGCGCTTCTCGGCTCGGTCGTGCGCCGCGTATACACGGCGCGGGTGCGGCGCTCTTCGAGGGGCGCGTCGTCGAGGAACGTGTACACCGCGGAATTCAGGATCTCGTTGCAGAACACGGAGGGCTCGGGGGTATCTTTCGCCAGGCACCTGATCTCGCCCGAGAACACGCGCTGCAGCGTGTACACGAGCTGCGGCAGGTCCATCGCCTGCTCGAGGCAGTCGCGGATCGCCTGGTCGACGAGCGGGTGCGCGGGCAGCTCGCGCGCGCCCTGGATGTTGTCCAGGCACGCGGCCGCGTCCGGAAAGATCGCGGCGAGCAGTTCATCGGCGATCATGCGCTGAATCTGCGCGGGCAGGCGCGTGCCGTTGCGGTTCCTCGGGACTGCCAAAGCGAGCGTCGTCGTCCAGCGCCAGCGCGTCTCGAAAATCGGCGAATCGAGCACCGCTTGCACGAGCGTCTCGCGCACGGTCTTCGGATTCAGGTAGCGGAACACTTCCTCGAGCGCGAAGGAGTGCATCGGCCCGAGCGAGAGGACCAGCGCTTCCTCGGTCGCCGCCGCCTGCAGCTCGAAGTTGAAGCTTTGGCAGAATTTCTTCCTAAGCGCGAGGCCCCAGGCCTTGTTGATCCGGCTGCCGAGCGGAGCGTGAAGCACCAGCTGCATGCCGCCCGCCTCGTCGAAGAAGCGCTCGAGGACCAGCGTCTCGGCGGTCGGAACGACCCCTAGGGCGCGCTTGCCTTCGGCGAGATAGGCCGCGATCTGCTCGGCGGCGGAACGCGGGAGCGCGTAGTCCTGCACGAGCCACGCCACCGCGGCGTCAAGTTCCTCGGACTTGCGCGGTTGATCGGGCCGGGGAAGCTTCGCATCGGCGGCGGCGCGAAGCCTAGACACGGCGGCGCTCATCTCGTCGCTGCGCGAGGGCGCCTCTCCGAGCCAGAACGGCATCGAGGGTGGTTGTCCCTGGGCGTCCGCAACGCGCACGACGCCGTTGCCGATCTGCAGGATGCGCCAGGACGTGTTACCGAGCTGGAAGATGTCGCCCGGCAGCGATTCGATCGCAAAATCCTCGTTCAGCGTGCCGATGAAGGTGCCTTCCGGCTCGAGTTTCACGCGGTAGTCGAACACCTCCGGGATTGCCCCGCCCGACATAATGGCGATCATGCGCGAGCCGCGCCGCCCGCGGAGCTTTTGGTGCACGGCGTCGTAGTGAACGAGCGCCGCGCGCTGGCCGCGCTTCGTGGCGTAGCCGTGCGCGAGCATGGCGACGACCTCGTCGAACTCGCTCTTTTCCAGGCCGCGGTACGGATAGGCCCGGCGGAAGAGCTCGAATAAGGCGCTCTCGTCCCATTCCTCGGCGGCGGACTCGGCGACGATCTGCTGCGCGAGCACGTCGAGCGGGTTTACGGGGATGAGCACCCGGTCCAGTTCGCCGTCCTTCACCGCGCGCACCATCGCCGCGCACTCGATCAGGTCGTCGCGCGTGAGCGGAAACACGCGGCCCTTGGGCAGGCCGCTCACCGTGTGGCCCGAGCGGCCGACGCGCTGCAGGAGCGTCGCGATGCGATGCGGCGAGGAGATCTGGCAGACGAGATCGACATGGCCGATGTCGATGCCCAGTTCGAGCGAGGCGGTGGCGACCAGCACCTTCAGCTTGCCTTCGCGCAGCTTCGCCTCCGCTTCCAGCCGCGCTTCCTTGGCGAGGCTGCCGTGGTGTGCGGCGACATGCTCGGCGCCGAGGCGCTCGCTCAGCTGGAACGCCATGCGCTCGGAGAGGCGCCGCGTGTTTACGAAGATGAGAGTGGTGCGGTGCGACTCGATGAGCTCGACCAGGCGCTTATAGGTCTCCTGCCAGACTTCGCCCGACATCACCGCGTCGAGCGGCGAGCCGGGCACCTCGATCTCGAGGTCGATGGCCCGCTTGTGGCCGCGGTCTATTACGGTAACGTCAGCGATCGTGCAGCCCGATGTCTTCGAACCGACCAGGAACTGTGCGACCTCCTCAATGGGCTTCTGGGTCGCGGACAGGCCCACCCGCTGCAAGCGCCGTCCGCAGACGTGGTCGAGACGCTCGAGCGACAACGCGAGATGCGCCCCGCGCCGCGACTCGAGCACGGCGTGAATCTCGTCGACGATGACGACGCGCGCGGTCTTCAGCATCTCGCGCGAGCGCTCGGCGGTGAGAAGCAGGTACAGCGACTCGGGCGTGGTCACCAGGATATGCGGCGGGGTGCGCAGCATCGCCGCGCGCTCGGCCTGCGGGGTGTCCCCGCTCCTCACCGCCGCGGTAATCCCGACCGGCGGCGAGCCCATTTCCTCGGCGATACGGCGCATCTCGCGGCGCGGCTCGGCGAGGTTCTTGTGGATATCGGCCGAGAGCGCCTTGAGCGGCGAAACGTAGACGACGCGCACCTCGTCGGGCAATTTCCCCGTCTCGAGCCTCTCGCGCAGCAACTGGTCGATCGAAGTGAGAAAGGCGGCGAGCGTCTTGCCCGACCCGGTCGGCGCCGCGATCAGCGTATGGCTGCCGGCCCGGATCGAGCGCCAGCCCTCGACCTGCGCCTCGGTCGGCGGCAGCACGTTCCCGGTGGAATCGCGGAAGTGTCCTTCCCACCAGCGCTGGACGACGGGATGGAAGTCGGAGGGAAGCATGACGGACGAGCCAATATACCCCAAGGCAGCCTGGGTCAGGTCGCGGGCTGGACCGCCGTTCCGCCGTACGTCGCGCGCGCCTGTTCGACGCGGTCAAGCGGACTCTTCACCCCGCGACCGCCCTTGTTCAGCACGTGCGTGTAGATCATCGTCGTGGACACGTCGGAGTGCCCGAGCAGCTCCTGCACCGTGCGGATGTCGTACCCGGATTCGAGCAAGTGAGTCGCGAACGAATGGCGCAGCGTGTGGCAACTCACGCGCTTGGCGATGGCGGCAGCGTGCGCCGCTTCACGGATCGCGCGCTGCGGCACCGAATCGTAGAGATGGTGGCGGCGCACCACGCCGTCCTCCGGATCGGCGGAGCGGTGATTGGCCGGAAACACGTACTGCCAGATCCACTCGTGGCCCGCGCGCGGATACTTGCGAGCGAGCGCGTACGACAGGCTCACCTCCCCATACCCAGCCTCGAGGTCGCGCGCGTGCAGCGACTTCACCCGCGCGAGGTGCGCGGCGAAGGGCGCCGCGAGCTTCTCGGGCATCATCGTCACGCGGTCCTTCCCTCCCTTGCCGTCGCGCACCAAGATCTGCCGATAGCCCAGGTCCACGTCCTTCACCCGCAGGCGCAGGCACTCCATCACGCGCATACCCGCGCCGTAGAGCAAGCTCGCGATCAGCCAGCGCGTCCCCTGCAACTCGGCGAGCAGCCGCTCCACCTCCTCGCGCGTCAACACCACCGGCAGGCGCGGCGGACGCGTGGCGCGTTGCAGTCCGTCGAGCCACGCGAGCTCGCGACCGAGCACCTCCTTGTACAGGAACAAGAGCGCAGAAAGCGCCTGGTTCTGCGTCGACGCGGCCACCTTGCGCTCCGCCGCGAGGTGATTCAGGAACGCCGTCACCTCCGCCTCGCCCAGCCCCGCGGGGTGACGTCGCCCCGAAAAGTAGATGAAACGCCTGATCCAATGCGCATACGCCTCCTCCGTGCGCCGGCTGAAATAGCGGCGACAGATCGCCTCGTGCACCTGCTCAAGGAGCCGCGGCCTTTGCGGCCCGACACCGTCGGGCGCGAGTGGAGTCGAAGATTCCCTTGATTCGGAAGTCATATTTCATCCCCTAGGCGCCTATCCTGTGATAATAGGCACGGAATCACGGCGTAATAAGGGTACTGGACATGCATACAGTACCCCAACGCGTTGATTTTGGGAAGAGATGACAGCCCGCCCGACGCGGGTGTCTAATATAGGGGACATTTCGGAAGTTCACTATACGTTAGGCGTATGGCACCGACTCCGCGCATTTTCCGAGCTTCGCTAATCGCACCAGTCGCCGCACTTGGTCTCTGGTCAACGTTCCTTGCTTTGGCCTATCTCTTGTCAGGCGATGAACCGCCGAGTGGCCCGCTTCCTGAAAGCATAGTGCTCATAACGCTGCCCATTCTCTATGGTGCTTTGGCCCTTCTGTACAGCGCCGCTGGTCTTGCACTCATTCTGATGAAGGCGCTGTCACGCGTTGCCCTTACTGTCACGGCGAGTCTGCTGCCGCTCGCGTACGGGAGTTACTTGATCTTTGTTATTTACCGACGCGAAGGAGCCTCGGCAATCGCATTCGTCGCGCTCCTATTCTTTGTCGTGTGGCCAGTACTCGCCACGACGACTACGCTGGTATGGTGGCGCGTTGCTTATGGAATTGCGCCTAACCAGGCGTTGCAGCGGACCACCTTCGGCGGCCGCTGAACTTGGACGTTATGCGGCGTCGTTCTGAAGGCTTACATGCCTATCCTCCACTGTCTTGCAAATGAAATATATCTGGAACTTCTAGGATGAGAACATGAAAAAGTCGGGCGCGAGCCAAGGCCAGTCGGCATCGGAGCTCATCTCGAAAAGAATCGCCG
>JBGQFD010000016.1:0-44412 GCA_041496705.1 Gammaproteobacteria bacterium
ACGATCCCCGAGCGCCACCTGGGCCTGGTGCCGAGCAACGAGGCGCAAGGCGCGCGCAGCCGCATCGACGAGATCGCGGCGCATATCGCCGCCCAGGTCGACCTCGGCCGGCTGCTGGCCATCTCCCGGAAGGCCGCGCCGCTGCAGGGCGGCGAGCCGGCGCCGGGCGCGGCCGGCGGCTCGGCGGTCCGCATCGGCATCGCGCGCGATGCCGCATTCGGCTTCTACTATCCGGGCGACCTTGACGCCTTGCGCTCGGCGGGCGCGGAACTGGTGAGCTTCGACGCCCTGCACGCCGAGCACCTGCCGCAGGTCGATGGCCTGTTCATCGGCGGCGGATTCCCGGAGACGCACATGGAGGCGCTCGCGGCGAACACCAGCCTGCGCCGCGAGCTGCATGACGCGATCGAAGCCGGCCTCCCGGCCTACGCCGAATGCGGCGGGCTGATGTACCTGGCGCGCGGCATCGAGTGGAACGGGCGCCGCGCCGGGATGGTCGGCGTGATTCCAGCCGACATCGTCATGCACAGCCGACCAGTGGGGCGCGGCTACGTGCATCTGCGCGAGACCGGCCGCGGCCCGTGGCCGCGGACGCAGGCGCCGCTGATCCACGCGCACGAATTCCACTACTCGAGCGTCGAGAACCTCGCGCCGGACGTCGAATTCGCCTACGAGGTGCAGCGCGGCCACGGCATCGACGGCCGGCACGACGGCATCGTGCACAAGAACCTGCTGGCATCGTTTGCCCACCTGCGCGATGTCGCCGGCAACCCCTGGGCGCGGCGCTTCGTCGATTTCGTGAGGAGCTGCGGCCATGCCGCTTGAGAGCGCGAGAAAGGCGGTGCCGGTCGACGACGAGGGCTACCTGGTCGATCCGGCCAACTGGAACGAGCACGTCGCCGAGGCACTGGCGCGCCAGGAGCGCATCGTTCTTTCCGAAGAGCATTGGGCGGTGATCCGGTTCATGCGCGAGTACTACGAGCAGCACCAGATTGCGCCGGACGCCCGCCATGTCATGAAGCATCTGGCCGAATACAAGGGCGCGGGCAAGGCGGGGCGCAACGACCTGTTCGTGCTCTTCCCCTACGGCTACGTCAAGCAAGCCTGCAAGATCGCAGGCATGCGCCGGCCGCGGGCCTGGAGCACCGGCTGACGCGATGATCACCGTCACACCGCAGGCCGCGGAGCAGATCGCCAACTCGGCGCAGCAGGCCGGCGCGGGCAGCCCGTGCCTGCGCCTCGCCGCGCACCTGGACGACAAGGGCGTGGTCGAGTACGGCATGGGCTTCGACGACAAGGCCGACGAGGACACGAAGGTGGACACGAACGGCATCACGATTTTGATCTCTCCCGGCAGCATCGAGCTGCTGACCGGCGCCACCCTGGACTATGTCGAGATCAATCCCGGCGAGTGGCGCTTCATCTTCATCAACCCGAACGATCCGTCGCACAAGCTGCCGGCGGCGGCGCGCTAAGGCGCGCCGCTGGACGCCGCCGCGGCATGGGGTTAGTCTGGTTTGCGGCATGCCAGAGTCCAATACTCCGAAGCAGGCACAGACCCAGGCGGTGCGCCTCGCGCGCAAGACGCAGTCGCTCGACATCCTGTATGCGATTGCGACCGGCCTCAGCCAGCCCGGCAGCCTCGAGCAGCTTCTCGACGGTTTTCTCGACACCTTCATCGAGCTCGTGGACGCGCGCGCGGCGAGCGTGCGGCTCGGCACCGGGGACGGCCACACCCGGCTCATCGCGAGCCGCGGGCTCGCCCCGGAGGTGGCCGAGCGTGACCGGCTGATGCCGGAGGGCGGCTGCCCTTGCGGCTGGGCGGCGAGCGAAGGCGGCCTGCGCACCCAGCGCGGCACCGCGCCTTGTGCGGCGCTCCTCGGCCGGCCGATGCTCGAGCGCGACTGCACGGAGTTCGTCGCGGTCCCGGTGCAGTACCAGGACCGAATCCTCGGGGTCTACAACCTGTTCCTCGACCGGCCGCTCGCGGCCATGGGCGAGGACATGCCCGACCTGCTGATCAGCGTGGGCCGGCACTTGGGCCTTGCCATCGAGAAGGCGCGGCTGGAGGGCGAGGCGCGCCGCCTCGCCATCATGGAGGAGCGCAACCTTATCGGTAACGAGCTGCACGATTCGCTGGCGCAGTCGCTGATCGGTATGCGCCTGCAGTTGAAGCTGCTCGGCGAGTCCCTGGAGCGCAAGGACTTCGGCGCCGCCCAGTACGAGGCGAGCCGCCTGCGCCGCGCGATGACGCAGGCCAACGCCGATCTGCGCGAGCTGCTCACCAACTACCGCCTGAAGATCGACGATGCCGGGCTGGTGCCGACGATCGCCGGCCTGGTCGAGCGCTTCGGCCGTGACACCGGCATCGCGGTGTTCTTCCAGAACGAATGCCGGGCGCTCGCGCTCACGCCGGCCCAGGAAATCCAGGTCTTCTACATCATCCAGGAGGCGCTCACCAACATCCGCAAGCACAGCGGCGCGCGCAACGTGCGCATCCTGCTCAACAGCGAGGACGACCTGTACACGGTGCTGATCGAGGACGACGGCCTGGGCATGGCCGGCGCCGCCGAGGGCCTGCCGGGCGAGCACGCGGGCCTTGCCATCATGCGCGAGCGCACCGAGCGGTTGCAAGGCCAGATCGTGATCGAGAGCGAGCCGGGCGAGGGCACGCGCATCGTGCTGATGTTCACCGCGCCCCCGCCGGCCGGCGCGCCGGCGGCTGCGGCGAGACGCTGACATGCGGGTACTGCTGATCGACGACCACGCGCTGGTGCGCAAGGGCATCGAGGAGCTGCTGCAGAGCCGCGGCGTCCAGGTGGTGGCCTCGGTCGGCTCTGGCGAGGAAGGCGTGCGCCGCGCGCGCGAGCTGTCTGCCGACCTGATCCTGCTCGACGTCAAGATGCCGGGCATGAACGGCATCGAGACCTTGAAGCAGCTGCGCGCCAGCGGCGTTGGCGCGCCGGTGGTGATGCTCACGATGAGCCGCGAGGATGCCGATCTGAGCGCCGCCCTGCGCGCCGGCGCGCAGGGCTATCTGCTGAAGGACATCGAGCCGGAGGAGCTGGTGCCCGCGCTGGAGGCGGCGCTGCACGGTAACAACGTCGTCGCCCGCGAGCTGGTCGGGACCTTGGCGCGCCTCGTGGGCGGCAAGGAAGCCGGCCCGGAACGCGCGGTGCGGCGCCCGGCGGCGCCCTTCGCCGAACTCACCCCGCGCGAGCTGGAGATCCTCGAGTGCATCGCCGACGGCTCCAGCAACAAGATGATCGCCCGCGAGCTGGAAATCACCGACGGCACCGTCAAGCTGCACGTCAAGGCAATCCTGCGCAAGCTCGGCATGCGCTCGCGTGTGGAGGCGGCGGTGAGTGCGGTCGAGAATGGCCTGGGCAAGAACAGGAAAAAACCCGGGCCCGCGCCCGGCGTCTGATTGACGTAGATCAATACGGCCGCACGCGCAGCCGGAACAATGCGCGGACGGTGGCACGGCCATGAATTCCCCCACACTCGAAGGCGCCCAGACGCTGCTCGATACGGCCAAGGCGCCCGATGCGCGCAGGGCGGCGCGGGAGTTCGTCGCGCAGGCGGGTCGCGACGCCGCATTCCAGCTCGAGTCCTGCGTGCACTGCGGCCAATGCGCCGACGCCTGCCACTTCCATCTGGTCAGCGGCGATCCGCGCCATGCGCCGATCTACAAGCTGCAGCCGATGCTCAAGGCGTACGAGCGCGAGGCGGCCCCTTTTGCGTCTATGAAGAAGCTGCTCGGCCTCGCGCCGCCCGAGCTCACGGCCGAGGAGCTGCACGAGTGGTCCGAGCTGGTCTACGACTCCTGCAACCTGTGCGGCCGCTGCACGCTCGTGTGCCCGATGGGGATCGATATCGCGGGCCTGGTGCGCCTGGCGCGCGAGGGCATGGCGGCGGGCGGCTTCGCGCCGTCCGATCTGTACAAGGCCGCGCAGCGGGCGCTCGACACCGGCAGCCCCATCGGCGTGCGCTGGCCGGCGCTCAAGCGCCAGATCGAGCTGCAGGAAAAGGAGACCGGGCTGAAGGTGCCCATCGACGCCGAGGGCGCCGAGTACATGGTAGTCCTGACCTCGATCGAGATCATGGGCTTTCCCGAGAGCATCGGCGCGCTGGCGCGGATCTTCCGGCAGGCGGGCGCGTCATGGACCATTCCCAGCGCGGGCTTCGAGGCCACCAATGTAGGGGTGCAGATGGGTTCGCGCGACGTGGCCGCGGCGCTGCTGTCGCGCATCGTCGACGCGGCAGAGCGGCTGAAAGTGAAAACCGTCATCAGCCCCGAATGCGGCCATGCCTACTCGGCGCTGCGCTGGGAAGGCCCCAACCTCCTCGGCCGGCGCTACGCCTTCGAGGTAGTGCAAATTAGCGAACTGCTGGACCGGTTCGTGCGCGAGGGCCGCTTGCGCCTGCGCGGCAAGGATGCACGCCGCCTGACGTTCCACGACCCTTGCCAGCTCGTGCGGCGCGGCGGGCTGACCGAGGCGCCGCGCCGGTTGGCGGGCGGGGTGAGTGCGAATCTCGTCGACATGCCCGGATCCGGCACGGCGAATTTCTGCTGCGGCGGGGGCGGCGGCGTCAGCGCGATCCACCGCGCCGAAGGCCTGCGCTTCGCTGCATTCGAGATAAAGAAGCAGCAAATCGAAGCCACCGGCGCCGAGGCGCTGGTCACTGCGTGCGGCAACTGCCGCAACGTTCTGGAAGAGGCGATCGAGCACTACGGGATGACTTTGCCGGTGCTCGGCCTGACCGAAATGGTGGCGCAGTACCTCGAAACTGAAACGCCCGCAGCATGACGGCCACGGCGCTCCTGGAACTCGCGCGCGGGCCAGCGCTGTGGGCCTCGTTCACCGTGCTGGTCGCGGGCAGCCTCTGGCGAGTCGTCGGCATCCTCCGGCTTGGGGGCACGCCGGATCTTTCCGAGCCGCGCAGCACGCGGTGGCTCGCCGGAGCGATGCGCGGCATTTTCGCGCGCATGATTCCGAGGCGAGAGTTCCGGGACAGGGGCCAGCTCGGCGTCTGGAACGGCTATGTCTATCACGTCGGACTGGCCGTGATCGTGTTCGGCTACCTGCCGCACATCCATTTCGTCGAGCACCTCACCGGGCTGGCGTGGCCGCCGCTGCCGGATGCGGTGGTGTACTTGTCCGTTGGCCTGACCTTCGTGTCGTTGTTCATCGCCCTCATGGAGCGCCTCACCGACCCGGTGCGTCGCCTGCTCTCCGGATTCGACGACTACTTCAGCTGGCTCGTCGTCCTGCTGCCGCTCGCCACCGGCATGATCGCGATCCACCAATCGTACGCGCCGGGCGTCACTCCGGCGCCGCCGCTCTACCCGCTGCCCGTCGCGATACATCTGTTGAGCGTCGAACTGCTGTTCCTGTGGTTGCCGTTCGGCAAGTTGGCACACGCGTTCCTGGTGTTCGCGTCGCGCGGGGTCACAGGGGCTGCGCTGGCGCGCAAAGGCGCTCCTCTGTGATCAGGACTCCAGCGTGTCGACGAGCAATTGCGCGCGTGGCAGCCCGTATTCGAGCAGCTGGAACTCGGCCGCGCTCGCCCACGACCCGGGCCCCGCAAGGTAGACAGCGCAGTCCGCCAAGCGAGGCTGCTCCTGCAGCAGCGGTTGCAGCAGGCCCCGAAGGATATCTTCATCGGACAGGGCGTCCTTCGCCGTCAACGGGGTGTAGCGGAAGTTGTCCAGCGCGTCGCTCCAGGAGCGGCACAGGTTGTCGAGATACAGGCCGTGCCTGTCGGAGGCGATCCAGCAAAGGTGCAGGGTCTCGGCGGTATCGAGCGCCATGGCGTGCTCGATCAGGCTCTTGATCGGCGCAAAGCCGGATTCGCCGGCGATGAAGATGAGCGGGCGATGCGATTGCTCGTTTAGCACGAACTCCCCGCGTGGTCCGTCGACGCGCACCGAGTCCACGCCCTTCAGCCCGTCGAACACGCGCTCGGCGACAGCGTCGCCGGCGCGCCGCCGCACGTGGAACTGCAGGTTGCGGTCGTCGCAGGGGCAGCTCGCGACGGGGAAGGATGCGGTGATGCCCTCGCCCAGCGACAGCGAGACCGATTGTCCGGCAAGAAAGCGCAGCCGTTTGGTGCGCGGCGTCTGCAGGTGTAGCAGCCGCACGTCGTCGCCGAGAGGGCTCACGGACTTGACCCTGGCGTCGATGGTCTGCAACGGCATGTCCGCTGCGCCGTGCGCTTCGCGCGTTTCCATCACGAGGTCGGTCAAGGCGGTGTTGCAGCACATCAGCACGACGCCGGCATTCTTCTCGGCCGCGGTGAGGGCGTAATCGGAATGGCGCGTCCGATGGACTTGGCCCGAAACGATCCTGGCCTTGCATTTGCCGCAGCTGCCTATACTGCAGCCATAGTCGAGCGACAGCCCCGAGCGCAGCGCCGCCTCCAGCAAGCTGTCGTTGCCGTCGACGAAGAATTCCCGGCCGCTCGGCTTGATCTCTACGTGCGCGGTCATGATCCTCAGAAAACTCTCCTGTGCCAGCAGCGGCTGCCCGCCGCGTGCGACGGGCTCCAGGCGCTGCTGCAGCCAGGCGAGCAGTCCCGCCGGTGAGGCGGCCGGCTCGTGCAGCTTCGCCTGCAGCTCCGTCACGATCGCACGGTAGTGCTCGAGCTGCGCCTGGACCTGCGCCCGCTCCATGCCCAATTCGCTCAGGCGCGCGACCAGTGCCTCGGAACTGGGCAGCAGGCGCTCGCGCATGCGTCGCCCGAAGGCGC
Source organism: Gammaproteobacteria bacterium (assembly GCA_041496705.1). Lineage (GTDB taxonomy): Bacteria > Pseudomonadota > Gammaproteobacteria > Burkholderiales > SG8-39 > VBDM01. The sequence goes on from JBGQFD010000016.1 coordinate 6,754, forward strand.
TGTCCTTGATCGCCTCCAGCCGTTCCAGGGCGGAGTTGTCCTCCAGCCTGGCCTGCGGATAGGCGCGCAGCAGATCCTCCGCCGCGACCATGCCCTCGAACGCAGCCAACTCGCCGCTCCTGATCTTGCTCTGCAGCGCGCCGCGCCTGACGCCGACCAAGCGCGCCGCACGCGACAGTGTAAGAAGCCGGGGCATGCACCTTCCCGTTTAAATCTATCATAGCGAAGAGCGCGCTCGCGCGCTCGCAATGCTATGGACTTCCTGCCGACCTTCCTCGACGTCCGCGAACAGCCCTGCCTGGTGGTGGGCGGCGGCGAGGTGGCCGCGCGCAAGTGCGCGCTGCTGCTGCGCGCCGGCGCGCGCGTTACGGTGCTCGCGCCGGAACTGAGCGCTGCCTTCGACGCCGATCTGGCCGCGGGCCGCATCGCGCACCGCGCGGCGCGTTTCCGCGACGAGGACCTGGACGGAGTTGCGCTTGCGATCGCCGCCACCAGCGACGAGGCCGTGAACCGCGCGGTCGCCGCCGCCGCGAAGGCGCGGCGCGTCCCGGTGAACGTGGTCGACCGGCCCGCGCTGTGCTCGTTCATCCTGCCCTCGATCATCGAGCGCGCGCCGCTCGTCGTGGCGGTGTCGAGCGGCGGCGCCTCGCCGGTGTTGGCGAGGCTGCTGCGCGCGCGCCTGGAGAGCCTGATCCCGGCGGGCTACGGGCGTCTCGCCGCGCTGGCGGGAGCGTTCCGCGACCGCGTTAAGGCGCGCTTCAAGCCGCCGGAGCGGCGGCGCTTCTGGGAACGCGTGCTGCAGGGCCCGATCGCCGAGCTGGTGTTCAGCGGTCGCGACGCCGAGGCGCGCGAGGCCCTGCGGGCTTCGCTCGAGGACACGCGCCTCGCCTTCAGCGGCGGCGAGGTGTCCCTGGTCGGCGCCGGCCCAGGCGATCCGGACCTGCTCACCTTCCGCGCTCTGCGCCTCATGCAGCAGGCCGACGTGGTGGTGTACGACCGGCTGGTTTCGCGGCCGGTACTCGACATGGTGCGGCTCGAGGCCGAGCGCATCTACGCCGGCAAGGAGCGCGCCAAGCACGCGCTGCCGCAGGAAGACATCAACCAACTGCTGGTGCGCCTGGCGAGGGAGGGCAAGCGCGTGGTGCGCTTGAAGGGCGGCGATCCGTTCATCTTCGGGCGCGGCGGCGAGGAGATCGATACGCTCGCCGCCGAAGGTATCCCGTTCCAGGTGGTGCCCGGTATCACGGCGGCGGCGGGCTGCGCGTCCTACGCCGGCATTCCGCTCACACACCGCGATTACGCGCAGTCGGTGGTGTTCGTCACCGGCCACATGGAGAACGGCAGCATGAACCTGAACTGGACGGCGCTCGCGCAGCCGGGCCAGACCATCGTGTTCTACATGGGGCTGCTCGGCATCGAAGTCCTGTGCCGCGAGCTTACCGCGCACGGCCTGCCGGCCGCCACGCCGGCCGCGCTCATCCAGCAGGGCACGACGCCGCAGCAGCGCGTGCTCACGGGCACCCTGGCGTCGCTGCCGGCCATCGTGCGCGAGAGCGGCGTCAAGGCGCCGACGCTGATCATCATCGGGGAGGTCGTGAGGCTGCGCAGCCGTCTAAAATGGTTCGAACCCACGGCATGAGATGGAGATGACGCAGGAATTCATCGAGGCAGCAAAGGCAGGCGAGCTTGTGCCTGGAGCGATGAAGCGCGTCGATGTCCGCGGCAGGCGCATCCTGCTCGCGAACGTGGACGGGCGCATCTGCGCCGCGGACGACACCTGTACCCACGAAGAGGCTTCGCTCTCGACGGGCGTCCTGAAGGGCGAACTGGTCAAGTGCCCGCTGCACGGCAGCCGCTTCAACGTCTGCACCGGCGAGGCCCTGGAAGAACCGGCGGAGGAAAATCTCAGGACCTATCCGGTTCGGATGGAAGGCGAGCACATCCTGATCGGCTTGCGCGAAGAGGGGACGCCATGAGCGACCGCGCGCTCTCCGCCGATGGCGCGGCGCTGATGCACTCCATCCTCAAGCGCATCGCCACCGGGCCCGAGTTGAGCAAGGACCTCTCGCGGGAGGAGGCCTGCGCCGGCATGCGCCTAGTGCTCGACGCGCAGGTCGATCCGGTGCAGGCCGGGGTATTCCTGATCGCGCTGCGCATGAAGCGCGAGACGGATGACGAGAACCGCGGCGTGCTCGAAGCGATCCGCGAGGCGACTCGCCGCGCCACCGCGCCGGTGGACGAGGTGCTCGACATTGGCGACCCCTACGACGGCTATAACCGGACGCTGCCGGCCGCGCCCTTCCTGCCGCCAGTGCTCGCCGCCTGCGGCGTCGCGGCGGTCTCCCACGGCGTCGGGCGCATGGGGCCCAAGTATGGCGTCACGCACCGGCAGGTGCTGAGCGCCGCCGGCCTGCCGGTGGATCTCACGCCGGAAGAAGCCGCCGCGCGCCTGGGCGACCCAGCCATCGGCTGGGCCTACCTCGACCAGAAGGCGTTCTGCCCGAAACTCTACGCGCTTGCCGGACTGCGCACGCTCATCGTCAAGCGACCGGCCATCACCACCACCGAGGTGATGGCCGGTCCGGTCTGCGGTCGCCTGAAGACGCATCTCGTCACTGGTTTCGTGCACAAGCCCTATCCGCGCATTTACGCGCTGCTCGCGCGCCACGCCGGCTTCGACTCCGCGCTCATCGTGCGCGGGGTCGAGGGCGGCGTGATTCCCTCCCTGTCCCAGACCGGCAAGGTGTTCCACTATCACGGCCGCGACGAGGAGACCTCAACGGAATTCAGGCCGGCCGACCTGGGAATCGACCAGTCCGTGCGCGCGCCGCGCATTCCCGGCGCGAGCGACGAGGATCAGAGTGAAGCGCCGCTCGATTCCGTCGCCGTGGCGAAAGCCGCCGCCGCGGCCGGCATGGCGGCGCTCGTCGGCCAGCCCGGGGCAACGCGCGACTGTCTGGTCTATGGCGCCGCGCTGTGCTTGTGGCATCTCGGGCGCCATGGCTCGCTGAAAAGCGCCGCCGACGCCGTGCGCGGCGTGCTCGATAGCGGCAAGGCGCTCGAGCATCTTCATCAGGCAATTTGACGAGCGCCTTTGCAACTCCAATGCGCGGGCTGCGCGCGCCATATCGTCCTCTCGACCATGCCCCTCAGCTCCGCCGTCACTTCGGGCTGAGAGACCGCTACTTCTGCTGCCGGTCCTGCTTCACCGCGTCACCCCGCGCAGGCTGCTCGAGCGCCTCGGGGTCCACGGGAATCTCGATGATCGAGGGCACCTCGGCCTTGAGTGCCTCCTTGAGGGCATCGCCGATGTCCCCGGGCCGCTCGACGTAGAAGCCGCGGGCGCCGAAGAGCTCTGCGAACTTGTCGAAGCGCGGGTTGGTGAGATCGGCGCCGACGTAGCGGCCGTTGAAGAAATATTTCTGGTAGGCCTTCTCGCTGCCCCAGCAGTTGTTGTTGAGCACGATCGCCACCACCGGCACGCGCGAGCGCATGGCGGTTTCGATCTCGCAGGCGTTCATGAGGAAAGAGCCGTCGCCGTTGAGGCTGATCACCGGACGCTCGGGCGCAGCCATCTTGGCCCCGATCGAGGCCGGATACGCAAAACCGAGGCAGCCCTGGTCGACGGGCGTGACGAAGCTGCGCGGTTCGTCGAAGTCGTACATGTTGAATACCGGCGAGATGGTGGTGCCGCCGTCGATGCAGACCACGGTGTTCCGCGGCAGCACCTTGCGCAGCTCCGCGTGCACGCGCCGCGGCTTCATTGGCGCGCCCTCGAGCCGCTCGGAGGCTGCGATGCGCTCGGCGCGCTCGCGCTTGCGCTGCGCGACGGCGCCGAGATGCTCGCGGTTGCGCGGCCAGGCTGTTTCGCGCGAGCGCAGCGCGGCGATCAGAGCACGCAAGGTTTCGCGTGCGTCGCCCTGCAGCCCGACCTCGACGGGATAGTTGCGCCCGATCTCCTTCGGGTCGATCTCTATCTGGATGATGGGTACATTCGCCGGAACGACGCTGTGATCGTAGAAGGTGGTGAACTGGGCGAGCCGCGTGCCCGCGGCGAGAATCAGGTCCGCGCCTTGCAGCAGCGCTTTCGCCTCGGGCGCACCCGCGCGCCCGATCGGCCCCACCACGAGCGGGTGCCCGGTCGGGACCGCGTCGTTGCGCGCATACGAGGTCACCACGCCGGCCGAGAGCATCCCGGCGAGCTCGAGGAGTTCGTCGCGCGCATCGGCATCGCCCACGCCGAGACCGGCGATGAACACTGGGCGCTTCGCGCGCAGCAGGGCCACCGCTGCCGCGGCTACGGCCTCCGAGTGCGCAGCGCCGGAGTGCTCCGCGCGGGAGCGTGCCTGTGCGAGCAGCGCGGCTTCGATGTCCTCGTTGAGCAAGTTGCGCGGCAGGTCGATATGCACCGGGCCCTTCTTGCCGCTCGAGGCGATGCGGAAGGCATGGCGAAAAAGCTCCGGGATGCGCTCCGCAAGCGGCACCTGCACGCTCCACTTGACGAGCGGCCGGAACATGGCCACCTGGTCGATCTCCTGGAACGAGTCGCGATACTGCTGCGAGATCTGCGGCGCCCCGGTGATCGCGATCATCGGCGAGTGGCTAAGCAGCGCGACCGAGACTCCGGTGGTGAGGTTGGTGGCGCCGGGGCCGTTGGTCGCCATGCACACGCCGGGCTTGCCCGAGACGCGCGCGTAGCCGTCCGCCATATGGGAGGCGCCCTGCTCGTGGCGCGTGCCGACCCAGCCGATGTCGCGCCGGTCGTACAGGTCGTCCATGATCTCGACCATGCACGAGCCGACGATGCCGTAGACGTAGCGCACGCCCTCGGTGCGCAGCGATTCGACGACCGCGCGCCCGCCTGACATTTTCTCCATGACTGCCTCTCCAGGGATCGAATCCGGCCGCATGCCGCGCGACCCCGAGCAGTTTACTGCAAACAGCTCCGGGCACGACCCTGCGGGCGGGGCTCGTCCGTGCCGGCCCGGCAGGGAATAGAATCGGCCTCGCACTGTTTACCGGACGTTCGCGAACCACAATAAGGAGGAGAGCATGACTCGCAACGCAACGTGGTCCCGATCGGCCCTGCTCGTCACCGTCCTGGCTTTCATCCCCGGCGCGGCGCTTCCCCAGGAAGCCGCAGGCGTGCTCGCCCGTGCCGCCGGCGCGATGGGCGATCCGAAGTCGATCCGCTACGCGGGCGAGGGCACCGGCTTTAGCTACGGCCAGGCGTTCAAGCCCGGCATGTCCTGGCCGAAGATCAACGTGCACAGCATGATCCGCACGGTCAATTACGAGACCGCGTCGATGCGCGAGGAGATCACGCTCTCCCGCGCCGAGCCCAAGGGCGGCGGTGGATATCCTCCGGTGGCGCAGCAGCGCAACGACCAGTTCGTCAGCGGCGAGTTCGCCTGGAACCAGGCTCCCGCTGGGCCGCAGCCCGGCCCGAGGTTCGTCGCCGAGCGCACCCACCAGCTGTGGATCACGCCGCACGGCGTGATCAAGGCGGCGCTGAAGAACAAGGCGGCGCTGAAATGGCAGACCGCGGGCGGCAAGTCCATCGCCGCGGCTTCCTTCACCGAGCCGGGCAAGTTCGCCGCGACCGCGTTCATCAACGAGGACTACCTCGTCGAGCGGGTCGAATCGCGCGCGTCCGATCCGGTGCTGGGCGAGACGCGCGTGGTGACCCGCTACTCGGGGTACCGTGATTTTGGCGGGATCAAGTTCCCGACGCGCATCGAGCAGTCGCAGGAAGGCTTCCCGGTGCTCGACCTCGCGGTCAAGGACGTCCAGGCCGGCGCTGCCGCCGACATCGCGCTGCCGGACGCGGTACGCAACGCCGCCGAGCGCGTCACCGCGGACAAGGTCACCGAAGGCGTGTGGCACGTCGCCGGCGGCTCGCACAACAGCGTGGCGATCGAGATGGGCGACCACATGGTCCTCGTGGAAACGCCGCTCAACGACGGCCGCTCCGCGCCGGTGATCGACGCGGTCAACAAGCTCGTCCCGGGCAAGCCGATCCGCTTCGTCATCAACACTCACAATCACCACGATCACGCGGGCGGCGTGCGCACCGCGGCGGCCGAGGGCTACACCATCATCACTCAGGCAGGGAACAAGCCGTACTACGAGCGCGCTTTCGCGGCGCCGAACAAGCTCAACCCGGACCGCCTCGCCAAGTCGGGGAAGAAGCCGGTGTTCCGGGCGGTGGAGGACAAGCTCGTGCTCGACGACGGCACGCGCACGATCGAGATCCACCGCATCGCCGGCGGCGACCACAGCGACACCTTCATCATGGCGTACCTGCCCAAGGAGAAGTTGCTCATCGAGGCCGACGTGTTCACGCCCGGCCCGCCGAACTCGCCGCCGCCCGCGCAGGCCAACCCGAACCACCTCACCCTGGTGGCCAACCTCGAGCGCCTGAAGCTCTCGGTCGACAGGATCCTGCCCCTGCACGGACGCGTCGTGCCGCTCGCCGAGCTCTATGCCGCGGTGAAGGCGCCGATGCCGAAGTAAACCGGGTCGTCGCGTCAGGCGTCCGAGCGCGAGAGCGTCCCGACGCGCACGCCGAGCAAGCGTATGCGGCGGTCGAGCGGCACGCGCTTCAGGCACTCGCCCGCGGCCCGGCGGATGGCGCCGGCGTCGCGCGTCGGCGCAGCTATCGTCAGGTCGCGCGTCAGCGTCTTGAAGTTGTCGTAGCGCAGCTTCAGGCCGATCGTGCGCCCGGTGTAGCCTTTCCGCTCGAGGTCGGCGGCGAGCCGCACGCACAGCTCGGTGAAGACGGCCGAGAGCCGCTCGCGGTCGCGCACCGGGTGCAGGTCGTCTTCGAACGTGGTCTCGCGGCTGATCGACTTCGGCTCGCTGTGCGTCACCACCGGTCGCTCGTCGCGGCCGTTCGCGGCCTCGTGCATCCACGCGCCGTGCTTCTCGCCGAAGTGCTCGATGAGCACCATCGGCTGGACCTGCGCGAGTTCGCCGATGGTGCGCAGGCCAAAAGCTTCGAGCCGTGCGCCCGCCTTGGGGCCGATGCCGTGGATCTTGCGCACCGGCAGTGGCCAGAGGCGCGCCGGGATGTCGGCGGCGGAGAGCACGGTCAGCCCGCCGGGCTTGTCGAATTCCGAGGCGATCTTCGCGAGCAGCTTGTTCGGCGCGAGGCCGATCGAGCAGGAAAGCCCGGTCGCCCCGCGGACTGCGTGCTGGATGGCCGCCGCCAGCTCGCGCGCAGCTTCCGCGTCGCCGGCCTGACCGGTCAGATCCACGTAGATCTCGTCGATGCCGCGGTCTTCGATCAGTGGCGTCACCGCGCGCACCGCCTCCTTGAACAGGCGCGAGTAGCGACTGTACTCGTCGAAATCCGCCGGGAGCAGCAGCGCGTCGGGCGCGAGCTTCGCGGCTTTCATCAGCGCCATGCCCGAGTGAAGGCCGAAAGCGCGTGCCTCGTACGTGGCGGTCGTGATTACGCCACGGCCGGAGTAGTTCCGCAAGGTGGGAAATTCGGCGTTACCGGATGAGTCTGCCGCGGCGCGCCGCCGTCCGCCGATCACCAGGGGCTTGCCGCGCAGCTCCGGGTAGCGCAGCAGTTCGACCGACGCGTAGAACGCGTCCATGTCGACGTGGGCGATGCAGCGGTCGAAGTCGGGCGGCACTGGGCGATTATGGCGCAGGGCCGGAGGCATGAACGGGCGGCCTCCATTGACAGGCTTTTGCGGTGGCGCCTAGTATCGCGCTGAACGGGCCCTTCATCCCGCAAGGGCTCGATCTCGCGGCGCCGTCGCCGCTTGGGGGAGCAAACCTTTTGCAGATCGTGAACCCGATGCGCCTGGCATTTGCGCTTCTCGCCTGTCCTCTGGCCGCCGCCGCGGCAGACCCGGTCGCGACGCTGACGCTGCTCGAGGGTCAGGCCGCGATGGTTCGCGGCGTGACGCGCTACGCGCTCGCCGAGGGAGTGGGATTGCAGCCCGGCGACATCGTCGAGGTCGGCGATAAGGGCCTCGCGCAGGTCGAATTCGCCGAACGCGCCGCATTGGCCCTGGGCCCGGGGACGCGCATGCTCGCCCTCTCCATCGCGCAAGGCAAGCCGGCCGGCGGCGACTTCTATGCCCTTCGGGGGGCGCTCAAGCTCTCTGGCGTAAAAAGGGGCGCGCACTTCCGCATCGCCACCCCGCTCTTCGCGCTGCAGCCTGCGGAAGGGACTGCCGTGCTCGTTGTGGGCGGCGGCGAAGGCTCGGTGTTCGTCGAGAGCGGCGACGCGCGCCTCACCGCGGCGCCCGCGTCCCTGCGGTTGAAGGGCGGCGATTTCTTCACGCGCAAGGCCGGACAGAAAGGTGCGGTTGCACCGCGCCCGTCGCCGGCCTTCATCGGTGAGCTCCCCAGGCTCTTTCTCGACCCGCTGCCCTCGCGCATGGCGCGCTACAAGGAGCGCCAGGTCCAGCCGCGGCAACTCGAGGTCGTGAGCTACGCCGAGGTCGAGGCGTGGCTCAAGGCGCCGCCCGAGGTCCGACGCCCGCTGGCGCAGCGATTCGCGCCGCGCGCGTCCGATCCGGCCTTCCGCTCGGCCCTGATCTCGAATCTCAGGTTCCATCCGGAATGGGATCCGATCCTGTACCCTGAGAAGCTTTCGCCCAAGGAGCCCAAGGGCGATGCGGCGAGCGCCGCGCGCGGCGATCCGGTGTCGCCGAAGCCGGCCGGTAATCAATAAGGGCAACTGTCCGCAAGGAGCGTAGCGATGAAGCTGATCGTCAAATTCAACCTGGTATTCCTCGTGGTGTTCCTGCTCGGACTCGTCGCGGCGGCTGCCGTCTCGAACGAGCTCCTGCAAAAAAACGCGCGCGACGAGATCGTGACGAACGCGAAGCTGGTGATGGAAGCCGCGCTCTCCACCCGCGCCTACACTTCGAGCCAGGTGGGCCCGCTCCTGCAGACGCAGATGAAGTATACCTTCCTGTCGCAGTCGATACCTGCCTACTCGGCGGCGGAAGTGTTGAACGGCCTACGCAAGTCCTTTCCCGAGTACGCCTACAAGGAAGCGGCGCTCAACCCCACCAACCCCCGCAACCGCGCCAACGACTGGGAGGCGGATATCGTGAACCGGTTTCGAAGCACGCCGGACGCCCGGGAGGTTGTCGGCGAACGCGATACGCCGAACGGGGGGTCGTTCTACATCGCGCGTCCGATCCAGATCAAGGATGAAGCCTGCCTGCCTTGCCATTCGACCGTCGACGCCGCGCCGAAGACCATGGTCGATAAGTACGGACCCGCGAATGGCTTCGGTTGGAAGCTGAACGAAGTCATCGGGGCGCAGATCGTGTCGGTGCCGACGGCGGTGCCGATCGCGCGGGCCAACGCCGCGTTCAAAACTTTCATGCTGTCGCTCACGGGGGTGTTCATTTTCATCTTCATCGCGTTGAACCTGATGCTCTGGTATACGGTGATCCGGCCCGTGACGCAGCTCTCGCGGGTCGCCGACCAGGTGAGCCAGGGCGACAACATGGACACGCCCGACTTCGAGACGAAGAGCCGCGACGAGATCGGTGTGCTCACGAAATCGTTCAACCGGATGAAGAAGAGCCTCGTGCAGGCAATGAAGATGCTCGAAGGGTGACGGGGTGACGCGCCTCCAGACTCGCGACCCGCCATGACGGCGCCTCCGGCGATGAACGGTCCCACGCAGCTCGGCAAGTACGCGCTCTCGGAGGTGCTCGGCAAAGGCGCGATGGGGATCGTGTACAAGGGCTTCGATCCGCACATCCGGCGCACCGTCGCGATCAAGACCATCCGCAAAGATCTGGTCGACGACGACCAGGCCGACGTGCTGCTCGCGCGCTTCAGGAACGAGGCACAGGCGGCCGGCCGGCTCTCGCACCCGGGAATTGTCGGGGTCTACGAGTGGGGCGAGGAGAGCGACGCCGTGTTTCTCGCGATGGAGTACGTGCAGGGCGACAGTCTGCGCGAGTACTTCAACCGCGGCACGCGCTTCGACAGCCACGATGCCATCAGCGTCATGGCGCAGCTGCTCGACGCGCTGCACTATGCCCACGAGCAGGGGGTGTGGCACCGAGACATCAAGCCAGCCAACCTCATCATCATGAGCAACGGCAAACTGAAGGTCGCGGACTTCGGTATCGCCCGCATCGACACCTCGAACCTGACCCAGACCGGTGCCGTCATGGGCACACCCGGCTACATGGCGCCGGAGCAGTACAGCGGCAACCCCGTCGACTGGCGCGCCGATATCTTCTCGGCGGGCGTGGTGATGTACCAGCTGCTGACGGGCATCCGCCCGTTCACCGGCAACATGGACGTGATCGCCTACAAGATTTGTCACGAGCAGCAGATCCTGCCCTCGGAGGCCGACCCCGGGCGCTGCACCACCCAGTTCGACGCGGTGACGATGAGAGCGCTCGCCAAGAATCCCGCGGACCGCTACCAGAACGCGCTCGCGTTCCGCGATGCGATAAACGAGGCTTACGCGGCACCGGTAAACCCCGCCGTCTCGGAACAGACGCTGATCAGCGAGATCAGCCGCCCAGTGGGGCAACACGGCGAGCGCAGCCGGCCCCTGGGGCATCACGATTGGTCGCAGCCGTCGCAACCTTCGCGGTCCTTGCCGTCCTTCCCCGATCCGTCGCAGCCTTCGGTGAAGACGGTGCCGCCGCCCGGATGGGATGCCACGATCCTGAAGCAGATCGAGCACCAGCTCACGCGGATCGTCGGCCCGGTCGCCAGGGTGACGGTCAAGCGGGGCGCGGCCACCACCACCGACATCGACAGGCTGTACGCCTTGCTCGCCGAGGATCTGGCGAGCCCCGAGGAGCGCTCGGCGTTTCTTGCCGGCCGGGAAAAACTCCAGGGGGTCCCGCCGCGGCAGAGCATCCCGACCACGGTACCCTTGATGGCGGACGGTACGCATGCGACCCGGTTGACGGAGCAGATCACGCCCGAGGCGATCGAGCAGGCGACCCGGCGGCTGATTAGCTACCTCGGCCCGATTGCAAAGATCGTGGCGAAACGGGCGGCGACACAAGCCACCGGCCGACGCCACTTCCACTTGCTGCTCGCCGACAACCTCACCAGCCCGGCCGACCGCGCCCGCTTCCTGCACGAGCTCGGCGAGGCCTGAGCGCGCGGCCCGGTCGCCGCGACCATCGAGGATAGGACACCGGTGGCCGAGGCACGCGTACCGGGGGCGAGTCCCCCCAATGCCGCCGCCGCGGCACCCGCCCGGACGATTCGCCCGGAGTTCACGGGAAGCGCCGGCGAATACTTCCGCATCTGGATCGTCAACCTGTTCTTCAGCCTCGTGACCTTGGGCATTTATTCGGCCTGGGCCAAGGTGCGCAAGAAAAAATACTTCTACGGCAGCACGCGGCTGGACGGCGACACGTTCGACTACTTCGGCCGTCCCAAGGCGATTCTCAAGGGGCGCATCGTCGCGTTCTGCGCGTTCGTCATCTACGCGTTCGCAAGCGACCTCTACCCGGAGTCGCGATACGGTTTCTGGGCACTGGCGGTGCTGCTCATGCCCTGGCTGGTGGTGCGCGCGCTGACCTTCAACGCGCGCAATTCCGCGCACCGCGGCCTGCGTTTCCATTTCAACGGAACGCCGAACCAGGCGGCGCGCGTCTACATCGGCCTGCTCGTGGTCACGGCGCTGACGGCCGGGCTGGCCTTTCCGTGGTTCGCGGCGCGCCAGAAGGCCTTCGTTGTCTCCAACCACGCGTTCGGCCGCAGCCCGTTCGGCTGCGACCTCTCGACGCGCGCCTTCTTCGGCGTCTATCTGCGCGCCGGTCTGATCACGGTCGCCCTGTCCGTTCCCGTCGTCGCATTGACGGGGTTCGCGATACCGCGTCTTCTTCCCTCGGAATCGCTGTCATGGCTCGCGTGGCTGCTGCCGGCGATCGGGCTTTATGGCTCGTACGCGGTCGCATACGCCTACCTCCAGGCGCGCACCGCCAACCTGCTGTGGAACGCGACGTACGGGCCGGGACTGCGATTTTCCAGCACGCTGTCTGCGACGAAGCTCCTCAAGCTGTATGCCGGCAACCTGCTTGCCGTGGCGTGCACTGCGGGCCTGCTCATTCCCTGGGCCGTGATCCGCACGCTCAACTACCGGCTCGAAAACTTCGCCGTCGTCGTCGAGCCGGGGATCGAACACGAGGCGAATCCTGCGTTCGCCAGCGTCGGCGCGACCGGGCAGGAGCTGGGCGACTTCTTCAACCTGGACCTCGGCCTATGAACGTCCTGCGCGCGGGTTATTTCGACGGCAAGCGCGCGATCCGGCACGAAGTGAGCCTTATGCTCGCCGAGGGCAAGCTGAGGGTGATCGGGCGGGAGGTCACTGCGCAATTCGACGCGCACCGCGTGCGCGTTGCCCCGCGCATTGGCGGCACGCCGCGGTGGCTCTACCTGCCCGGCGGCGGTGCCTGCGTGGTCGCCGACAACGACGCGGTGGACCGCTTCGCGCGGGAGCGCCGTTTCGCGCGCTTCCTGCACAAGCTGGAATCGCGCCCGGCCTACGCGGCGATCGCGGTTGCGCTGGTGGTCTCATCGCTGTGGCTGTTGATCGACCGCGGCCTGCCCGTGGCGGTGGAGCACATTGCGCTGCGCATCCCGGTTGGCGCGGAGGCGGCGCTCGGCCAGCAGGCACTCGCGGGATTCGAGCGCCACTGGTTGAAGCCGTCGAAGCTCGCGCCCGTGCGGCAGGCGGCGCTGCGCGCGAAATTCGACCGGATGGCGGAGGCCGCGGGAGAGGCGGTGCCGCACCGGCTCGAATTCCGCGCGAGTCCGGTGATCGGGCCGAATGCCTTCGCGTTGCCTGCGGGAATCATCGTCGTCACCGACGAGCTGGTGAAGCTCGCGAGGAACGACCAGGAGGTCCTCGCTGTTCTCGCCCACGAGCTCGGTCACGTGCGCTACCGCCATATCATGCGGCACCTGCTGCAAAGCTCGGCGACGGCGCTCATCATTGCCGGGGTGACCGGCGACGTCGCATCGGCGACCTCGCTCGCCGCAGCGGCGCCGGCCGTCCTGCTGCAGACCAAGTACTCGCGGGACTACGAGCGTGAGGCCGACCGGTATGCAATCGAGACCCTGCAGAAGTCCGGGATCGCCCCGCGGCATTTCGCCAAGATTCTCGAGCGCTTCGAAGCGAAAGCCGGCAAGCGCGGCGCCATGCCGACCTTCCTTTCCTCGCATCCGCCGACCGCGGAGCGCGAGCAGCTCGCGCTCGCGAGCGCCGGCGCGTCCGCGCCGAGCGAGGAGGAAGGAGAGGAAGCCGATGAGCTCGTGGCCCAGGCCCGGCCTGCGTTGCCGCCTCTGGCGATCGTCGATCCCGAACAGCGGCAGATCGCGGTCCTGGTCGAGAAGCGCGATACCGCGGAGCTGGAACGCGTGCTCGGCGGATACCAGCTCGCGTTCGAGCAGGATGCGAAGGCGGTACGAACGCTCGAAAACGCATTCCGCACGTTCAGGAAGATTCCGGGAAACTCGGAGGAAACCCTGAACGCCTGGGTGCGGGGCAGCCCGTCCTCCTATGTCGCTCGCGTGGCGCGCGCGGCTTTCACCCTGTCCCAGGGACTCGAGGCACGGGGAACGGATTTTTTCCAGGACACGCCCGAGGAGTCGATCCGCGCCATGCGCGATTACCTGGAGAAATCCTCCGCCGACCTGGAGCACTCGCTCGGTCTCTCGCAAAAACCCTACCTCAGCCACCGCTATCTGATGACGATCGCCCTGTACGGCGGGAGCCGCGCGTCGACCAAGTCGCGCTACGAGGCGGCGGCGAAGCTCGCCCCTGCGAGAGTCGAGCCTCGCCTCGCCTACATGACCAGCCTCGAGCCGCGCTGGGGCGGCAGCTACCGGGAAATGGAAGCGTTTCTCGCCGAATCTCGGGCGGCCCTCGATCCCGGGGATGCGAACCGGCTGGCGGCTCGGATTCCCGCGTATCGCGGATTCGAAAGCAATCGCGCCAAGGATTTCCGCAAGGCGGCGGAGTACTTCGACGAGGCGATCCGGCTGGATGACGATGCGGAAAGCCTGTGCCAGCGCGCTTACACGCTGACCGAGCTGAAGCGTCTCACAGAGGCCTTCGCCGACGTCGGCCGCGCCTTGTCCAAGGTGCGCGACCACCGGACGTGCATGAAACGCGCGATTTACCTCGCGGCCCGCGTCGACGACGTTGCCGAAGTCGTCCGGGTGATGAGCCTGGTCATCGAGGTCGATGCGAATTCCGGGCCGGCTTACAACCGGCGCGGCTGGAGCTATCATCGCCTGGGCAAGCCCGAGCTCGCGTTTCCGGACTACCTCGCGGCGGCGAAGCTCGGGGAGGACTGGGCTGAGCTGCAGGTCGGCAAGTACTATTGGAGCGGGATCGGCATCAAGCAGGATCGCGAGGAGGCGCTCGTCTGGCTGGAGAAATCCGCCGCGAAGGGCAACAAGGACGCGCGGCTGAGCCTGGATCAGGCGCGCAAGGAGCTCGGCCGCAAGGCCGAGTAGGCGGAACGGACAAGCACGAAGGGAGAGATACTCATGACGGGCAAGTCAGGCACATTCGCGGCGTGCGTCCTTGGTCTGGCGAGTCTGGCGGCGGCGCCGGCGCTGGCACAACAGTATCCGGGGAAGCCGGTGCGCATGGTGGTGCCGTTTCCGGCCGGTGGACCCGCCGACCTGGTAGCGCGTTTGCTGAGCGCGAAGCTCCCCGAGATCTGGGGCCAGCCGCTCGTGATCGAGAACCGCGGAGGCGCGGGCGGCAACATCGGGACGGCGGCGGTCGGCCGGGCGGCGCCTGACGGCTACACGATCCTGCTCACGACTTCCGGTCTCATGTCCAATCCGAGCCTTTACAAGGAGGTCGGCTTCGATCCGGTCAAGGATTTCGCGCCGGTGACCGTGGTCGGCAATTCGGCGACCATTCTTGTCCGCCATCCCGGCCTCGAGGGCGTCAACACCATGCGCGACGTCGAGCGGCTCGCGCGGACTTCCAAGGTCGATTTCGCCACCCCGGGCATCGGGCTCGCGGGGCATCTGTCCGGCGAGCTGTTCAAGACGCTCGCCAAGGTCGACATGCAGCCGATTCCCTTCGCCGGCGCGGCACCCGCGATTGCCGCGGTGCTCTCCGGCCAGGTGAAGCTCGGCTTCATGGCCGTGCCTTCGACCGTGCCGCACATCAAGGCGGGCAAGCTGGTGGCGATCGCGGTGACGAGTCCGCAGCGGCTCGCGGTGCTGCCCGAGGTGCCGACGGTCGCCGAGTCCGGCTATCCCGGATTCCAGGTGGACAACATGTACGGCGTACTCGCGCCGCACGGCACGCCTCCGGAGGTGGTGAAGAAACTGCACGACGACATCGTGCGCGTGGTGCAGCAGCCCGACGTGCGTAAGGCTCTCGCAGCGGCGACCATCGACATCATCGTCAACACCCCGGAGGAATTCGCGCGCTACATCCTGTCCGAATACACCAAGTGGGCGAAAGTGGTGAAGGACTCGGGCGCGCGCGTTGAGTAGGGTGCCTCAGCGGGCAGAAGTGGAGTTTCACGCTCGAGACGGAAGCAGATCCTGCTAGTAGTAGTATCGCACCATCATGAAAATCATTTCGATCAATACCTGCATCCTCGCCGTTCCCACGCCCAAGCCGATGGCGCTGCAGTATCCGCAGCACAAGCTGGTGGTGGCGGAGATCGCCACCGACCAGGGCCTGCAGGGCCTGGGCTACAGCCTCGTCTTCGGTGGCGGCGGCGCGGAAGCCGTGCACGCCTATCTCGAGACGCGCCTCGCCCCCGTCCTCATCGGTGAGGATCCGCTCTTCGTCGAGCGGCTCTGGGAGAAGATGTTCCGCGCCGACATGGGCATCAAGAAGCAGGGCGTCGCCGGCTACGCGCTCTCGGCCCTGGACATCGGCCTGTGGGACATCGCGGGCAAGGCGGCGGGGCTCCCGCTTTACAAGCTCTGGGGCGCGGTGAACGACCGCATCCCCGCCTACGGCAGCGGCGGTTGGTCGAAGTACAGCGAGAAGGAACTGGTCGCGGAGGCCGAGAAATACGCCGCGCTCGGGTGCAGGCACTACAAGATGAAGATTCACCTCGCCGACCCGCGCGAGAACGCGAAGCGCGTCGGCCTGGTGCGCCGCGCGCTGGGTGACGGCGTGCGGCTGATGGTGGACGTGAACCAGCGCCTCGATCTGGGCGGCAACGTGCGCCAGGCGGCGCTGCTCGAAGAGTACGACCTGCAGTGGTACGAGGAACCCGTGCTCGCAGACGACATCGCCGCTTGCGCCGAGGTCGCGCGCGCGATCCGGATTCCGGTCGCCACCGGGGAAAATAACTATACGCGGTTCGAGTTCCGCGAACTGATCGAGCGCCGCGCGGCGCGCTACCTCATGCCCGACGTGTGCCGTGCGCTCGGTTTCTCGGAGACGCTGCGGATCGGCCATCTCGCCGCGGCGCACCAGGTCGCCATTGCGCCGCACGTGGTGCACGAACTTTCGCTTCAGGTGGTAGGCGCGTTGTCGAACGGGTTCATCGTGGAATTCATCGACTGGACGCCGCCGGACCTCTTCGAGCAAATGCCCGAGTGCAAGGACGGACACTTCGCCATTCCCGACCGGCCTGGGCACGGCATGGCGCTCGCCAAGGGCGCAAAGGGGAAGTATCGGAGCGGGTAGGCAGGCTAAGTCGAATTCCTCTCTGTGAGGACCGACGGCAGTCGCTTTCCGGGTTTTGCTTCAGTCAAGGAATCAGAACGGCCGATCCGGAGAGTCGCCGCTCTTCCAGGTCTCGATGCGCCGCCGCCGCGTCGCGCAGCGCGTAGCTGCGGCCGACTTCGACTTTCAGGACGCCGCGCAGCACGAGGTCGAAGAGTTCCGCGCACGCGACCTGAAACTCGCCAGCCTCGGCGATGTAGTGGCTGAATCCTGGGCGCGAGACGGAGAGCGAACCCTTCTTCGCGAGAACCAGCACGTCGATCGGCGGCACGTGGCCCGAAGCGTTGCCGTAGTTCACGAGCGTTCCGAAGCGCTGCACGCAATCGAGCGAGCGCTCGAAGGTATCCTTGCCGACACCGTCGAACACCGCAGACACGCCCTTCGGAAAGAGCTTCCTGATCGCCGCAACGAAATCCGTCTCGCGGTAGAGGATGGCGTGGTCGCAGCCGTGTGTCCGTGCAAGCTGCGCCTTCTCGGGCGAGCCGACGGTGCCGACGACCGTGGCGCCGAGGTGCCGCGCCCACTGGCAAAGCAGGAGGCCTACGCCGCTTGCCGCGGCGTGGACGAGGATCGTATCGCCGGGTCCGGGCCGATACACCCGCTTCACGATCATGGCGGCGGTGAGGCCCTTCAGCAGGAATGCGGCGGTGATCTTCTCGGGGATGCCTCCGGGCAGCTTCACCAGGCACTTCACCGGGACGTTGCGCTCCTCCGCGTAGGCGCCGGTCGCTTCGTAGAACGGGCCGCCGGTGCCGACGTACGCGACGCGCTCGCCGACGCGAAACCCGGTCACGCCCGGACCCACCCCAGCGATCACGCCCGCCGCTTCGTTGCCGGGAATCAGCGGGAATTCCTGCGGTTTTGCGATGTAGAATCCGCCGCGGCGAACGTTCACGTCGGAGAAATTGACCGCGACCGCGGTGTGGCGCACGCGCGCCTCGCCCGCTCCGGGGGCCGGAAGCTCGATCTCTTCCCAGCGCATGACTTCTGGACCGCCGTTCTCGTGGATGCAAATCGCCCTGATCATCGCGTGTGCCGGAGGAAATTCGAAGCCGCTAGAATAGCGTCTTTCATCGGAAGCATTCGCAATGAAGATCGCGATCCTCGACGACTACCAGGACGTCTTCCGCAAGCTCGATTGCAGCGCGCAGCTGAAGGGCCACGAGGTCGCGGTGTATCACGACTCGGTCAAGGACCCGGCGAAGCTCGCCGAGCGGCTGAAGGACGCCGACGCGGTGATCCTGCTGCAGCAGCGCACTCCGTTTCCGCGCGCAGCGGCGGAGAAGACGACCAGGCTGAAGCTGATCAGCCAGACCGGCCGCAACGCCGGACACATCGACCTCGCGGCGTGCACCGAGAACGGAATCGTCGTGTCGGCGGGCGGTGTCGCCGCCGCCAACCACACGGCGGAGCTGACCTGGGGCCTCATTTTCTCTGCGCTGCGACACATACCGGAAGAGGTGCAGCGGCTGAAAGCCGGGAAATGGCAGGGGACGCTGGGCACGACCGTGGCCGGGAGGATTCTCGGTGTCTACGCGTACGGGCGCATCGGCAGCATCGTCGCGCGCGCCGGCCGTGCCTTCGAGATGCGCGTATTGTGCTGGGGGCGGGAAGGTTCCACCGGCCGGGCACGCGCGGAGGGTTACGAAGTCGCCGCGACCCGCGAGGCGTTTTTCGAGAGCGCCGACGTCATCTGCCTGCATCTGCCGCTCAACGCGGAAACGCGGAGCATCGTGAAGCTCGCCGACCTGCGGCGCATGAAACCGGACGCGCTCATCGTCAACACCAGCCGCGCCCCCATCGTCGAGGCGGGCGCGCTGGTCACGGCCCTGCAGGAAGGCCGCCCCGGAAGGGCCGCGGTCGACGTCTACGAGGACGAGCCGGTGCTCGACGCCAAGCATCCGCTGCTCGCGATGAGCAACGCGGTATGCACGCCACACCTGGGCTACGTCGACCGCGATACCTATGAGAAGCACTACGGCGCGGCGATCGAGCAGATCCTCGCCTTCGCTGCCGGCAAGCCGATCAACGTGCTCAATCCCGAGGTCCTGAAGAACGCCTGAGACCGTGCTAGCGCGCAGTCATGTAGCGCGCTCGCTCGCTCACCGAGGCGAGCAGCCCGGCGGCGAAGCGGCGGCTCTTCTTCACCAGGTTGAGGAATCCGTGGCGGTCGATGGCGAGCAGCGTGCACGCGGTCTCCGCGACCACGCTCGCCAGGCGCGGTGCGTGGTCGATCAGAGCTATCTCGCCGAACACGCCTCCCGGACCGAGCCTTTCCACTACTTTTCCGCCCACCGAGATGGCGACGCGCCCATAGAGGACCACATACATGAGCACTCCGGTCTGGCCTTCCCTGACGATGCTCTGTCCCGATTCGTAGCTGGAACGCGACTCATGGCCGAGCGCACGAGCGAGATCGGCGACCAGGCTCTTGGGGAGCGGCGCCGGCTGCGTCGACTTCACCTTTCCCGCTGCGGCGCCCGCCCGGCCGATGTTCTCGCGCAGCCGCGCGATCATCACGCCCATCAGCATCAGCGCGAACTCCGGCTTCTTGCCGAGCGCTGCCTGCAATTGCTGGTCGTCGAGGGCGATCACGCGACAGGCGGTGCGCGCCACCGCGGTCGCGCTGCGCGGACCCTGGTTGATCGACGCCATCTCGCCGAAGACTTCGCCCTGCCGCACCGTGCCAATCGGCCTGTCGCGGTGCAGGATGCCGACCTCGCCGTCGAGCAGCAGGTACATCCGCTGCCGCAACAGCAGGAAGGGAATCGGTTTCTGGTTTTCGCCGAATATTCTCTCGCCCTTGGCGAAACTCTTCGGCTTGCCGCCAAAGCGGAAAAACTCCATCGCGACTCCTGCGTTATAGGAGCCGCTGGCAGGACTTCCCTGGACGGCCATGCGTTCTTACCTGGGGACGGCGGGCCCGCAACGGGCCGGAAGCGCGATTATGCTACGGGCATGCTGGTCCGGAAAGTCCTGCCGCGATGCCTGCATCGAATTTTCACGGTTCGGGCGCGTCTAGCGGAAATTCTGCGTGACATAGACCTTGCGGTCCGGCGCGACGGCGACGCCGATGCCTTCGCGCCTCCATTGCCGCGAGGAGATTGGCGCGATGGCCGGGGCTGTGCATCCAGTTCGCGATCGCCGCGTCGGCGATCTTCGCTTCGGAGATCCAGTCGAAATACTGCACGTCGCCGACAGTTGCGCTGGATCAAAACGTGGGCGAGTCCCCAGGCGCACTATTGACTCGCTAGCGGCAAAGATCGGAGCAGGAGCATGAGCGGGAAATTCAGCCTGGGATTGGTGGTTTCCCTTGCCTTGCTCGGCGCCTGCGCCGGCACCGCGTATCCGCCCGCCAGCCAATGCCCGCAACCGCGCTTCACCGGCAAGGCGCCGGAGGCGATCTACAACCTCTTCAATCCGCTCGCCAGCAATGCGGAGAACATTGCGTCCGGACGCAGGCTGTATGAAAAAGACGCGAGGCCTGCCTGCCAGACGTGCCACGGCATCAAGGGCGACGGCCAAGGGCCGCTCGCGGCGCAGTTCGATCCGCAACCGCGCAACTTCGCTTGCGCCCAGACCGTGAACGGCATTCCCGACGGTCAATTGTTCTGGATCATTCAGAACGGCTCGCCGGGGACGAGCATGCCGAGTTTCGGCACCTTGCGCGACGAGCAGATCTGGCAGCTTGTCTGGTACTTGAGGGAGCTGGCGAAGTAGCTCGCACATCCGTCGCGAGTGTCTTCGCGCGGCGCAGGTGAAAAAAAGAGGGCGTCGGTCACCGACGCCCTCCCGAAGACAGAGATCGGCTCAGTGCGCGAGCGGATCCGGGCGAATCTGGACCTTGTAGACTTTGGGCCGGTTCTGCGTGCCGCCTTCGTTGTGGAACACCGTACGCGTACCCGACATCGTCCACAGCCCGCGTCCCTTCCAGCCGGTGCTCGGATCGTCGATGCGGCCGTCCACAAGCTTGGTGAAAAAGCCCAGAGGATACGGCACGCGCAGGTCCACGAGCTTTCCGTCCACCACCGCGAGGAGCGACTCGCCACCGTTGGTCGAGGCGATTGGCACGTTCGCCCCCAGTCCCAGCGTGTTGTAGCGATCCACCCAGATGTAATAGGCGTGGTTCGCGCTGCCCGAAGAGTCCAGCCCCTTGAACTGCGGGCCAGGCATTCTGTAGAGCGTCCAGCCATCGGGACAGTGCTTGCCCGTCGCCGCAGTCGGACCGTTGAGCGGTCCCCTGCACTTTCTGCGGTCGAAGCTCGCGATATGCCCGCTCGAGAGCGTAGTCCATACCACGCCATTGAGATCCATGTCGAGGCCGCGCGTGCTGGGGTAGGCGCCGTCCGGCGGCAGATAGATTTCCGCGAGCGCGGTCTCCGACGGGTTCGGTCCCGGGACCAGTCGGATGACGTAGCCAGGCTGGTCCATGCGCGAGAAGCCAACATCCATCGCCTGGCCCCAGACCGAATCGTCCACCGGGCTCGGCATGACGCCGTAGAACGCGGCCATCACGCGCTTGTCGGATTCGTCCCGCTTGCCGTTGCCGTTGGAGTCGAGAATGATGGGCGTCCAGCCCTGCGATTTCGCCTCGTCGCCGGTTTCAAGGAACATCTTGGTGTTGATCCAGCCGACGACGCCGCTGTTCGGTGGCCCGGCGCTGGTCCACAGCGTGTTGTTGGCGTCCTTCGCGAAATACAAGTGGTGCACCGAAAAGCAGGTGTCGATGTGCGACCACTTGCCCGTTTTCGGGTTGTACATGGAGACCTGGCGGAAAGAATTCTCCTGCGGCGCGACCTTGGCCGAAGGATGATCGGAGCCTTTCTTGCAGTAGGCCGGATTCGCGCCGATCGGCCGCAACCTGGCGCTAAACCATACCCGCCCCTCGCCATCCATCATCGCGTTGTGAATGCTGCTGTGGCCGTCCCAGATCGGGTCCTTGCCCCAGTAGGCCGAGGGCTGCATCGGCAGGCCGAGCGAAGACGGCGTCTTGGGATCGCGGTACGGGTGCCGGATCGACGTCGCCGTGTGCGTGACCGGATCGAGCACCGGGATCAGGTCGGTGCTTTCCTCAGGTGCGCCGTAGATCGGGCCGTTCGCGTTGACCCGCGGATTGTCCCGGTCGCTCGAGATGCCGTCGTGGAGATAGTATTTCGTCGTGGAAAAATCCCACATGCTGACCACCATGTTGCGCTCGAGGCCCTTGGGACGCTCGGGTCTGGCGAAAGGCAGCTCGCCCGCCGCGACGCGGTCGGTCCAGTCGGCGAATTCCTTGAGCGCTCTTTCGGCGCCCATGTTGCCTAGCGTGAGCGCCATGTTGCTCATCGCCTGCCCGGATTGCGTGCGCCGCGCCCAGCCCGCGAGACCGGCGCCGAATTCCTTCGGCACCCTGCGCATGCCGTGCGAGCCGAGCGCATGGCAGGACTGGCAGGAGTTTTTCACCGAATCGACCCAGTAGTGCTGCGCTTTCATGGTCGGCGCAATGCCGTTGCCCTTGTCCCCGGTACCGGGAAACTGGTTCTTGTCCGGAATCTGCAGCAGCGAATACCAATACATACCCGGATAGTATTCGGCGGCAGCGGCCGCATTCGGCGCCGGCACCGCTGTGAGGTCGAGCGTCCTGCCGGGTGCGCTAGTCACCTTGGGCGAATCGACCAAGCCGTAGCCCCGCACCCACACGCTGTAATTCGCCTTCGGAAGCTCTGGAATGAGGTAGCGGCCACTATCGTCGGTGACGACGAGCTTGGCGAATTTAGTGGGAAGATCGTTCGTTTCGGCGATGACCCAGACCCCGGCTTCGGGGCCGTTCGGTCCGCTGACCATGCCGCGGATGTCGTTGTCACCGCCGCCCGAGCCCTGCGGGGAGCTGAGGCAGGCACTCAGGGCAAGTGCGACTGCGACTGTTGTCACTGCGAAGTAGACCGATCGCTTCTTGTCCATGTTGTTCTCTCCCCCTAGGTCGAATGGTCCGCCGTGTGCCGGCGGGGAATAATATGCCCCCCCGTATCGGGAAACAAGTAATCTCAATCGGACGGCCGCGCCCACCCGCCTGATCGCCTCGCCGCCGAAATCCATATTGAACTGTCGCTGTGCGACGACAGTGCTCGCGAGCGATGGCGTGACAAATGTGCCGGTGGCGCTTTGGGCTGGCTATAATGCGATGCTCTTGTCATACCCTTGGCTTACGGCTCTGCGCCTGTCGCGTGGGCGTGCCAAGACTGTTCCATCTATCCACCCAAAGAGAGGTCAAGCGATGAAAAAGCTTTTGATTGCTTCTGCGGTTTCTGCGATTTTTGCGGTCCCGGCCACGGCGCTCGCCCAGGCCCGAGGCGCTGCGGCCTCCGCAGTGCCGACCCTGGATAGAGTTCTCGAGGCTTCGGGAATCAGCGTAAGCGGCTATATGGACGTTGCCTACACGCACGCGGACAAGAATATCCAGACCGCCGGCGGCTTCAGCGATCGCGTGTTCGACTCGCAAAACAATTCATTTGGCCTGCACCAGTTCGGCCTGACCGTGGCCAAGCAGCCCAAGGAAGGTTTTGGCGGGCTCGTCAACCTGACCGTGGGCAGCGACGCGCAAGTGATCCATTCCTTCCCTGAATTTGGGTCGGGATCGATGTTTGACCTCACGCAGGCCTACATGCAGTACGCCACCGGGCCGCTGACGGTGATCGCGGGGAAATACACCACGATGCACGGCACCGAGGTGATCGCGAGCACCGGCAACACCAATTTCTCGCGCTCTATCCTCTTCGGCGCGGTGCCGTTTACGCACACGGGCGTGCGCGCTACCTGGGCCCTCAACGACAAAATGAGCTTCATGGGCGGCGTGAACAACGGCTGGGATCAGGTCACCGACATAAACCGGGGCAAGACCCTCGAGCTCGGGGCGACGCTCAACCCGATCAAACCCCTGACGGTGTCGGTCTCCGGTATGAGCGGCCGAGAGCAATCGGTAGCACCGCAAACGACACCTGTTGCTCCGGGAGGCCCGGAAGGCACACGTACCAGCCTGAATGCGGTGGCCTCGTACACCATCATCGATCCTCTCTCGGTAGGACTGGAGGTCTTGCGCGTTGAACAGGACAACCTCAACGGCACCGGGGCCAAGGCCAAGTACAACGGCGTCGCCGGTTACGCGACCTACATGATCATGCCCAAGCTGCGCGGTGCGCTCCGCATCGAGTATTTCGACGACAAGAACGGCTTCCACTTCAACGCCGGCCAGACGAAGTACAAGGAAGTTACCGCGACCGGCTCGTACCTGATGAGCGACAGCTTTGAGGCGCGTGCCGAGGTGCGTCGCGATCAGGCGAACAACCAGGTGTTCGCCGGTGCGACGAGCAAGAACCTGATGACGGGCGCTATACAGGGCCTGTACAAGTTCTAGCCCGCGAGCGGCGCGACGCTTCGCGCAATCGGCAAAAGCCCCGCTCCCGGGGTTTTTGTTTTTCTGGCGTCGGAATGGATGTGCTGAGTTCGACCACGCTGGTCGCACGTCGTTGCAACGCGCGCGTTCTCGCTAGAATGCGTCCATGTGCGGCCGGTATGTGAGTCCTGAGCAGGCGGCGATCGAGCGCGCGTTCCGCATCGGTCGGCACAGCGGCGACCCCTTCAAGCGCAAGTTCAACGTTTTTCCGAGCGACACCGTTCCCTTCCTGCGACGCCTCCCGGATTCCCCCGAGCTCGAGCTCGTCACCGGTCGCTGGGGCTTCGTGCCGCACTGGTGGAAGGACCCCAAGCCTCCGCGCAGCAGCCACATCGCGCGCGTCGAGGAAGCGGCAGGGAAGCCCATGTGGCGCGATGCGTGGAGCCGAGCGCGCTGTCTGGTGCCGGCCGAAGGCTGGTACGAGTGGCAGTCCGTCGAGAGTCTCGAACCGGCGACGGGTGAGATCAGACGGATGAAACAGCCTTACTACATTTGCAGGGCCGAAGGGAGGTTGCTCTGCTTCGCGGGACTTGCCGCGCACTGGAGGAATCCGCAGAACGGCGAGACCCTGGTTTCCTGCGCGATACTCACTGCCCCTGCGGCGGGGCCGCTGGCGCGAATCCACGAGCGCATGCCGCTGGTGCTGCCAGAAAGCGCGAACGCGAGCTGGCTGGATCGCGAGTTTACGGATGCTGCAGCGATACGGTCGATCGCCGCGACGCACGCGGAGCTCGGGGAGTTCTTGCCCCGCAAGGTGCGGCTCTTGGTGAACAACGCCAAGGCGGACGGGCCGGAGTTGATCGCACCTCTGGATGCCGCAACGCCCGACCTCAGCGCGGGTGCTTGACCGCAGGCACCCGACGAAAGCATGATGACCCGTCGCGCCCGGAACACCGGGCGGTTGACGCGGAGGAGCCAGTGTCATCGACGAACACGGTGCGCCGCCTGCGCGGCTGGAAGTTACTTGCCGGCCCCGCTGGCGGCCTTGCGCTGATCGCGTCGGTCTCGGCAGCCGACGGCAACCTGCCGCTGCCTTCGCCGGTGCCGGGCGGCGTGGCAGTCATCTGCGTCGGGCGATCGACGGACCCGGCGCCGCGTGCCGAGTTCGACGGCCGGCGGGTGCTGGTCGCACGAGCCGGGGAAGGCTGGCACGCCGTGGTCGGCCTGCCGCTCACGCTGCAGCCCGGCGCGTACGAGCTCTCGGTGCTGAACGCCGAAACCGGCTCGCGCAAGATTCGCTTCGAGGTAGGTTCGCGGGACTACGATACGCAACGACTGACGCTCGCCAACCGGCGCCAAGTCGATCCGGAGCCCGCCGACCTGCTGCGCATCAATCGCGAGCAGGAATCGATCTCGCGGGCATTCTCGACCTTCAGCGATGTCGCGATCGACGCGCTCACCCTGGACCTGCCCTCGGTGGGGCGCTTCTCCAGCGGTTTCGGGCTGCGCCGCTTCTTCAACAACGAACTGCGGCAGCCGCACAGCGGGCTGGATATCGCTGCTGCGGAAGGCACGCCCATCCTCGCTCCGGCGGCGGCGACTGTTCTCGAGACCGGAGATTATTTCTTCAATGGTCTCACCATATTCCTCGATCACGGACAGGGGCTGGTGACGATGTACAACCACCTCAGCCGTATCGACGTGGTCAGGGGTGCTCGCGTCGCTCGCCGCGAAAAGGTCGGGGAGGTCGGTCATACCGGCCGCGTCACCGGTGCGCACCTGCACTGGTCGGTCAGCCTCAACAACGCACGCGTCGACCCGGGGCTGTTCCTTCCGGTGAGTATTCGCGAGCAGGTTCCGACCGGACTCCCCCCCAAGGCGCGGAGCGCGGGCCTCGCCCCCGCCTCGCCCCTCGGGTGCAACTCCTGAGGTGCCAGCCGGCCGGGTATGTCGGCGCAGCGTCACGGGCAGCCGTTCCCGAAGCGACCGGAATGCGCCGGATCCGCTGGTCGGCAACAGATATGAAGATGGGATAGGTCGGATGCTCTAAGATAAAGCCGTACATATCAATGATGTTGAAGAAGGCACGCTAGTTGCTTGTCTAACCCCGACACGCGATATTTACGAGGGTTGTACCAAGGTCAGGCGCGATGACCAAACCTAGCCTGAAGAGGAGACAAGTCATGAAAGTGTATCTTTCCCTGTTCGCAGGGTTCGCAACGGCGCTGCTGGCGTTGCCCGTGCGTGCCGAAATCACGCTCGCCGTCAACGAGGGCGTAACCTATTACGTCACTCCGCAAGAAATCCGCGAAAAGTACAAGGATCTCGCGGACCTGCTCGGTCGGACGCTCAAGACCACGGTCAAGGTCGTTCCGGTGGACCAGTACCCGGTGCTGAGAAAAGGGCTGGACGAACAGCAGTACGATCTCGCCTTCGTGCATCCGGCGCATCACTCGCTTGTGTCGCTGCGCGACGGAAAATACCAGTTGGTAGTGCTGACCACCGGGTTTACCCAGTACAAGGCGCGCTTTTTCACCAAGAAAGAGATGCAACCGCGGCAGCCCCAGGACATGAAGGGCAAGCGCTTCGGCATGCCGGATCCGGATTCGATCACTGCCGTGATCACTCGGGCCACGCTGCGCGATCTGGGCATCGACCCGGGCAAGGCGGAACTGCGCACCACGCGCTACCAGGACGCCGTGCCGTTCTTCGTGGAGAACGGTTTTAGCGACGTCGGCATCACCGGCTCAGCCGCGGTCGTGAAGGACTGGCAGGCGAAGGGCGGCACGGTCGTTCTGGAATCCAAGCCGGTCCCGATCAAGCACATGATCGCTTCGACCAAGCTTAGTGCGGGCGATGTGGGGAAGGTTCGCCAGATCATGCTCGGGTTGGACAAATCGGAAACGGGCCAGAAGGTGCTCGCGAAGATCGGCTACAAAGGTTATGAAAGCGGCGACGCACAGGAGCTCGCGATGCTAACCAAGTGGCTGGGCTATTGAGCTGCTGAACGGTAGCAAGCGAATGCGGGAACGGCGGCTGTCGCCGCCGTTCGCATTTTCAGGAACTCACTGGCTTCTGCGGCGGCGAAAACTCCGGGTGAGGCGCTATAATCGCGCGTCGGCTACGGGAGTGCGGGTGAATCGAGAACCGTTGCGCGTTGCCTGCGCTGCATGCCCCTGTCATGGGACCGACAGCTGCCGTGCACTTTCCGACAGGCAGCCTGCCTGCTGGCTGCTGGAATTTGCCGAAAGCGTGAAGTATTCCCGCCGCATGCGGCGGGAATGACGCCGTACTACGGGGCACGCTCCTTGCTCATTCAACCAGACCAGAACAAAGCCAGGCAGCAGAGGCAGACCGTGGACAGAGTGGATATTGCTCCGTCGGATCTCGAGACGTTTGTCGTCGAGGGTGCCGGCGGTTTGCCCGTCGAATTCCGGCTGTTCAGCCATTTCCAGCCAATCTTCAGCCTTGCGCACCGCCGTCCGGTAGCCTTCGAGGGCCTGATACGGGCCTCAGATCCCACCGGGCGGGCAGTGCGCCCGGTGGAACTGCTGGCCAAGGCGCCGCAGGGCGTGGCGCGCATGCTGCTCGATCGCCAGTGCCGCAGCCTGCATCTCAGGAACTTCATGCGCCTCGGCGATGCTCACAGCTGGCTTTTCCTCAACTTGGATCCTTACGTGGCGATCGAAACCCGGCGTTTCGGATCGTACTTCGCGCGCATGCTCGAGGAGAGCGGGTTTCCAGCGCACCGGGTTGCCGTCGAGCTCATCGAATCGCCCCTAGACGACGAGGAGCGGTTGGTCACCGCCGTCGAGTACTACCGGGAACAGGGCTGCCTGGTCGTGATCGACGATTTCGGCGCCGGGTACTCGAACTTCGACCGGATCTGGCGGCTGAAGCCGGACATCGTCAAGATCGATCGCGAGATGACGCGCCGCGTGACGGTGGAGCCGCTCGCGCGGCGCATGTTCGCTGGGATAGTTTCGATCCTCCACGAGGCGGGGGCGCTCGTCTGCGTGGAAGGAATCGAGACCGAGGCCGAGGCGCTGTGTGCGACCGAGGCCGACGCGGACCTCATGCAGGGCAATTATTTCGCCCCGCCGGCGGAAAGGCTGCCGGCCGCGGACACGTGGGGCGGGCTGTTCTCGCGTCTTTCGGCGGGATTCCGGGCCGATGTCATGGAAATTCGCGGACAGCAGCGTGCCAGGCTTGAGCCGTATATCGCAGCGATGGCCGACGCGGTGTTCGCGCTGTCAGGGGGGGTGGATCGCTCGCACGCGGTGCATGCCCTTCTCAGCCTCGAATGCACGCAGCGCTGCTACCTGATCGCGGGCGATGGCTCCCAGATCGGCGCGAGCGTGGATGCCGAGCGCAACGTCAACGCACGCGATCCGCGCCTGGCGCCGATGCAGCCCACGACGGGGACCAACTGGCAAACCAAACCCTTCTTCCGCCGCGCGATCGAGGCGCCGGGAAAGATCCAGTTCACGCGGCCGTACCTGTCTGCGGCAGGGCCGAAGCTTTGTGTCACGCTTTCGTTCGCGCTTCCGCTCAACGGCTCCTACCACGTGCTTTGCGCCGACCTGGACTTCGTGGCGCTTTCCGGAAACGATCTCAGCTTCGACCCGGTCAAGACCGTCCCGTGATGCCGGCCGGGCGGCGCGAGTGCATTGCGCTAGAATGCGCGCTGTCTTCAATCGTCAGGGATTCCGATGAATATTTCCATGCACCAGGCAAGCTCGCCGCGTTTCATCAACACGCTCAAGAACCTCTCGGCGATTCTGGACAAGGTTCAGGCCCACGCTGAGGCGAAGAAGATCGATCCCTCCGTGTTGACGAACGCGCGCCTCTTCCCGGACATGTTTCCGCTGAAACGGCAGGTGCAGATCGCCTGCGACAGCGCCAAGGGCGCGGTAGCGCGGCTGGCAGGCGTGGATATTCCCAAGCACGAGGACACCGAGGAAACCCTCGTCGAACTGAAGGCGCGGATCGCCAAGACCATCGAATTCGTCGAAACCATCAAGCCCGCGCAGATCGAAGGCAGCGAGGAAAGGAACATCCACCTGAAGCTCGGCTCGCGCGAGGTCGACTGGAGGGGCATGCAATACCTGCTCGGGTTTGCCTTGCCGAATTTCTACTTCCACGCGGTGACTGCGTACGACATCCTGCGCCACTGCGGCGTCGACATCGGCAAGCGCGACTTCATCGGCAACCCGTAGGCGTCGCTCCCTCCGCTGGGTACGGCCCCTCAGCCGCCGCGATCGGGCTGGAAAGCCGGTCCAGGATCCACGGGTCGGGCAAGTGGTGCCGGATCTGGGCACCGCTGCTGACCCAACGCGTCAGTTTGTGTCGATATTTGGCCAGTCCGCCACCAAGTCGAGGTCCCACTTGTCATGCGGCAGGAAGTCTTTCATAATAATAATCACTGTCTTACCCGTATTACTTAAGGGTGGCACGTAGCTTGCGGAGACTCCGGGAAGTATTTTATTGCCGGAAAGCCCGGAACAGAGCGAGGCCGAGAACGATGCTCAGCACCCCGAAGACGAAGAGCCAAAGCGGATTCACCATCGTCGAACTCATGATCATCACCGCGATCATCGGTATCCTGGCGGCCTTGGTGCTGCCCAGCGCGCGCGTCAACGCGCTCCGAGCGAAAGTATCCGAGGCACTCGTCGCGTTCAGTAGCTGCAAGAACGCGGTTGCCGAAGTCTATCTGTCTGGCAGCGATTCGCCAGGCGCGGGACAGTGGGGCTGCGAGGTCGATCCCGGCCCGGCTTCGACCTACGTGAAGACCATCAAGACCACGGACGAGGGCATCATCCGGATCGAGCTGCAGGGCGATCTGAGGTTCAACTCGTTCGAGATCGCGCTGGCCCCGCTCGATGCGACCGGCAACCTGGCGAGCGCGGGAAGCACGATCAGGAGCTGGCGCTGCGGGAATCCGAACGATCTTAACTCCGTGATTTACGCGCTCGATCCGAAGTTTCTTCCCGGCACCTGCCACGGTTGACCGCGCAGTTGGCGGCCCCCTCCCGCGCGGATAGGGCGGGGCAATTGAGTCAAAGCGCCTGCCCCGGGTAGAATCTCGCTCCTTTGCATCCTTCCCGGAGACCGAGCATGGATCTGCGTTTTTCCCCACGTATGTATTTCGTAGCGCTGGCAATATCCGCCGCAATGGCGTGCGGTCCCGCCTGGGCACAGAGCAAGGCCGAATACGAGCCTGAGGTGGGGCAGCACGGCAAGGATGTTGTCTGGGTGCCGTCGCCGCAGCAGTTGGTGGACAAGATGCTGGACATGGCGAAAGTCACGCCTCGCGACTTCCTCATGGATCTGGGCTCGGGTGACGGTCGCACGGTCATTTCCGCGGCGAAGCGCGGCGTGCGCGCGCTTGGCGTCGAATACAACCCGGATATGGTGGCGCTTTCCAGGCGCAATGCCGCCAAGGCCGGTGTTGGCGACAAGGCGAGCTTCGTCGAGGCCGACATCTTCCAGACCGATCTCTCGAAGGCGACGGTGATCACACTGTTCCT
Source organism: Gammaproteobacteria bacterium (assembly GCA_041496705.1). GTDB lineage: Bacteria > Pseudomonadota > Gammaproteobacteria > Burkholderiales > SG8-39 > VBDM01. Next base: position 37,346 of record JBGQFD010000016.1, read on the forward strand.
CCTCACCGACCTCAACCTCAAACTGCGTCCCACCATACTCGCCCTGAATCCTGGCACCCGAATCGTCTCGAATACTTTCCGCATGGGAGACTGGGAGCCGGACCAGACCGCGGAACTGGGCTGCGACACCTATTGCACGGCGTACCTGTGGATCGTGCCCGCGCGGGTCGACGGTCGCTGGCATACTCCCCAGGGGGAACTCACGCTCAAGCAGGAATTCCAGAAGGTCTCCGGGACGCTTAAGACCGGCAACGTGTCTTCGTACGTCTCGCGGGCCAGCCTGCGTGGCGATCAGTTGACGTTTCTCGCTGGTGGCTCGGAATACAGCGGCCGGGTCAGCGGCAGCGTCATCGAGGGAACCATCAAGGCCACAGGCAAGAGTGAGGCGTGGAAGGCGACGCGCTGAACGGAGTCGCCCGGACCGGCTAGTCGATTTTCGCGCCGACCGCCTTTACCACCTCGCCGTACTTTGCATATTCGGCGCGGATCAGCGCGGCGAATTCTTCCGGCGTACTGATGAACGGCTCCAATCCGCCAACGGCGCGAACCCGCTCGCGCGTGACCGGCTCCGCCAGCACTCGGTTGGTTTCGGTGTGCAGCTTGCCGACAATGGCAGCCGGCGTTGCCGCCGGAGCGAACAGCCCCAGCCAGGCCGTGACTTCCAGCCCGGGGTAGATTTCGCCCAGCGTCGGCAGGTCCGGAAACGTGGCCGAGCGGTGTGGGCCGGCAACGGCGAGCCCGCGGAGTTTCCCCGACCTGACGTGGCCGGTCACGGAATTGCCGCCGAACATTGCCGCAACGTCACCCGCTAGCAGGGCGACGGTGGCCGGACCCCCGCCCTTGTACGGAACGTGCACCAGGTCGATGCGGGCTCTTCCCTTGAGCATTTCCATGGTCAGATGATGCTGGCTGCCGTTGCCGATGGAAGCGTAAGCGAGCGGCGGGTTGGCGCGCCGGGCATATTCCAGGAACTCGCGCAGGTCTCTCACCGGCAGCGCCGGATTCACGGAGAGCACCATCTGCGTGTTGATGAGGCTGGCCACCGGCGCGAGGTCCCGCAGCGTGTCGACGGAAAGATTCGGATAAAGGTGCGGGCTGATGACGATCTGGCTGTCCTGCCCGAGCAGAAGGGTGTAGCCGTCGGGCGCGGCTTTCGCGGTCAGTTCGCTGGAGAGATTGCCGTTCGAGCCCGGGCGGTTTTCCACCACGATGGGCTGGCCGAGGGTTTCGCCGAGCCTGGGCGCGACCACGCGTGCGATCGTATCGGAGGCGCCGCCGGGAGGATTGGGCACAAGCAGCCGGATCGGGCGGGCCGGATACTGCCCGGAGGCGGCAGCGGCGAACACGGTGGCGAGCAGGGCTACCGCGATATGAGAGAAAGGCAGTTTGCGACTGGTGTTTTCCATGGTCCCCTCGAAGCACCGGCCGTGCCGCACCCCAGTGCGGCAAGTGAGAGCACTCAAAGGGCCGGCCAAGTCCCCATGCGAAACGTGATTCTATAGGCACTTCGCTGGGGCGGGTTTCGACCCAAGAGCCGTGGGCCTGAATCCGGGCCGCCTCAGTGAGCCGCGGCACGGGCGCCTTTTGCGTGCGGTAGTTACGTCCGCTTCGCCCGGGGATATGACACAATCATCGCCCCTAATCGAGTTGCTTAGCTGCCGACGGGAACCCACGTGCCCGATACCGCAGTCAAAATGGACCTAAGCCTCCAGGTCGGCAAGTACGACATCCAGAAGGCGCTGGGAAAGGGGACGACCGGGACAGTTTACCTCGCCAAGGACACCTTTACCGGCAAGGAAGTCGCGCTGAAGACCATCGAACCGGAAGTGTTCCGCGATCCCGAGTTCGGAGCGGTCTACCGTTCCCAGTTCCAGAACGAGGCGTCGCTCGCCGGCAAGCTGCGACATCCCCACATCGTTGCCATCCTCGATGCCGTGATGCAGGAGGATTCCGGCCATATCGCGATGGAGTACGTCAAGGGGAGCGACCTCACCCTGCACACTAGGCTCGACCAGTTGCTGCCCGTCACCGACGTGTTGCAGATCGGCTTCAAATGTTGTGGTGCGCTCGAGTACGCCTTCCGGGAAGGTATTGTCCACCGCGACATCAAGCCGGCGAATCTCATGCTCGCCGAGGGCGGCGAGGTCAAGATCTCCGATTTCGGCGCCGCCTACCTGCGCAAGAGCCAGGTGGTTCAGACGGCGGCCATGGGTTCCCCCTACTACATGTCGCCCGAACAGATTTCGGGCAGGGAGCCGACTTATCACAGCGACATGTATTCCCTGGGCGTGGTGCTGTACGAGCTGCTGACCGGGCACAAGCCGTTTACCGCCGACACCCTGGATGCGCTGGTGCAGAAGATCCAGACGCAGGAGCCCGCGGCGCCGAGCGAGCTGCGCCCGGACCTGCCCAAGGCGATAGACGCGGTGGTGCTGCGCGCGATGAGCAAGAAGCCCGAGCACCGCTACCCGACGTGGGCCGAGTTCGAGGTCGAGCTGGCCGACGTCGTACATCAGGTGTTGCCTCCGGACACGGTGCCGGACAGTGAGAAATACGTCTCGCTCAAGCGGGTCGCCATGCTGTCGGCGCTGTCCGATGCGGAGCTCTGGGAAATGGTTCGCGCCGGCCACTGGATGCGCGTTCCGCCGGTGGAAAAGATCGTGCGGGAGAACATGAAGGGCAAGAGTTTCTATTTCATCGGGCAGGGGCAGGCGAAAGTGACGCTGCAGGGGCGCCTGCTCAACATGATCAACGCGGGAGAGTTTTTCGGCGAGATGGCCTGGATACGTGGCGGCGAGGAACCGCGCCACGCCACGGTGGATTCCGCCACCGAGCTGCTGCTCGCCAAGTTCAGGCCGGAGGCCCTGGAGAAAATGAGCGTGGGTGCCCAACTGCAGCTCACGCGCGCCCTGGTTCGCAACCTGTCCGACCGCCTCGACCTCGCGAATACGCGGCTGGCGCGATAGGCCCTAGCCGCCGGTGAGGAACCCCTGCGCGCGCTCGCGCGTTCCGTAGTACTTGCTGCGCGAGAGGTTCGCGAGCGAGCGCCAGTAGCCCTTGACGACCACATAGGGCTGGGAGTCCCGCGTCGCCTCGAACGCCGCCTTCAGGTGCGCGTGGGAAAGCCACGGATACTTGTGGTGCACCTCGTGATAGTTGACGTGGCTCCACAGCCATTCGAGCCAGGGGCTGGTGAGCACGACCCAGCCGCTCACCTCGCGGCGGCGCCTCGCAACGTCTTCCTCCCAGCGCTCGGGCTCCGTGTCGTAGACTTCCCGGCGAGCGGCAGCGCTCGTCGCTGCCGGAACGCCGTAGTGATCTGAGAGGGCGCGCCAGGCGAACACCGGCAGGAGCGCGAGCAGCATGGGAACCACTGTGTACGCCAGGGAGAGACCGAGGGCCGGAACGCAGACGAAGTAGAACGATGCGGCGACTGCCAGCGAGAGCAGGTCCTTGGCCGCCCGCGCGGCGTGGCCGGATTCGCGGAACCTGAGTACGCCCCGCAGCAGGTTGCGGTACTGCACGCCGAGGGCGATCGCCGAGCCGACGCTGAGCGCATACCAAAACGGGTGATCGTGCATCTCGTCCTCGGGATCCAGCCCCGGTTGGTGGGCGTAGCTGTGGTGCGTGAGGTGGAATTGGCGATTGGCGCAAAAGGGCAGCAGTGCCAGGGCCGACAGCAGTCCTCCGGCAAGTTCGTTGCAGAACGGGTTGCGGAACAGCACGCGGTGCACCGCGTCGTGGGCGAGAACGCCCATGCCCGTGAGCAGCACGCAATTCCACACACCCAGCAGCGCGACGAACATCCACTTGCCCGTAGCGCCGGTCCACCCGAGCAGGCTCGCTTCGATCGCGACGGCCCCGGTTTGCACAGTAAAGAACGAGGCGAGGATCGCCGCCGGGAGCAGCGCTGCCTTGAAGAGATTTTCCGCCGAAGGAATCACTTGTTCGTCCGGCGCAGGGATATGCGGTTCTGACACGCGATGTTCTCGGGGCAGTCGGCTTCGCCCAAGTCTATCACCCGCTCGTTCCGGCCGAAACCGCAGGGGGACGCTAGAATTGCGAAAATTCCAGGAGGAAGAATCGATGTCCACGCCAAGAATTGAGAATCGCGATGGCATGAAGATCGAATGGGACGTGCCGATCGCCATGGACGACGGTCTGGTGTTGCGTGCCGATGTGTTCCGCCCAGTGGCCGAAAGAAAGTATCCGGTGATCCTGTCCTATGGTCCCTACGGCAAGGGGCTTGCGTTCCAGGACGGCTACAAGACGGCCTGGGACATCATGGCGCGCGACTATCCGGATGCGGTCACGGGCAGTTCCAACAAGTACGCCAACTGGGAGACGGTCGATCCCGAGAAATGGGTGCCGGACGGCTACGTGTGCTTGCGCGTCGATTCGCGCGGCGCGGGGCGCTCGCCGGGGTATCTGTGCCACAACAACGCGCGCGAGACTCGCGACATCCATTGGTGCATCGAGTGGGCGGCGGCTCAAGCCTGGTCGAGCGGGAAGATCGGGATGAACGGAATCTCTTACTACGCGAGCAACCAGTGGCGCGCGGCGGCGGTGCAGCCGCCGCACCTGGCGGCGATCTGCGTCTGGGAAGGCTGGAGCGACAGCTACCGCGACGGCAACCGTCACGGCGGCGTCATCTGCAGTTTTCGCAAGAACTGGCAGGACATGCAGGTGAAGACCGTGCAGCACGGAGTCGGCGAGCGCGGCGCGAAAAGCCGCGCAACCGGCGACACCGTTTGCGGTCCGGAGACCTTGAGTGAGGCAGAACTGGCGAAGAACCGCGAAAACATGTGGAGCGAGCTGCTCGCGCGCCCGCTCGACGGACCGTACTACCAGGAGCGCACCGCGGACTTGTCGAAGGTGATCGTTCCGCTCCTCTCGGCGGCCAACTGGGGCGGCCAGGGGTTGCACACGCGCGGTAATTTCGAGGGCTTCGCCCGCGCGGCGTCAAAGGACAAGTGGCTGGAGGTGCACGGCGGCTCGCACTGGGCGCCGTTCTACACCGATTACGGCGTGAAACTGCAGAAGCGCTTTTTCGATCATTTCCTCAAGGGGATAGCCAATGGGTGGGACAGGGAGCCGCGCGTGCTGCTCAACGTGCGCCATCCCGGAGAGAAATTCGTCTCACGCGCCGAGAACGAATGGCCGCTAGCGCGCACGCGCTGGACGCATTTTCATCTCGACCCGGACGGCATGCGCTTGTCGCCTGTGCCGGTTGCCGTCGACGGCGCGGTCGCGTACGAGGCGACGGGCGACGGCGTGACGTTCTCGACTTCGCCGCTGGAAAAAGAAACCGAGATCACCGGTCCGTCGGCGCTGAAGCTCTTCATCTCTTCGTCGACCGCGGACGCCGACATCTTCGCCGTGCTGCGGGTGTTCGATCCTGCGGGTATCGAAGTCCTCTTCCAGGGCGCGCTCGATCCGAAAACGCCGGTCGGCCAGGGCTGGCTGCGCGCATCGCAGAGAAGAACCGATACGCAGCGCTCGCTGCCGTACCGGCCCTGGCACAGCCACGACGAGAAGCAGCCCCTGAAGCCCGGCGAGGTCGTCGAGCTCGATGTCGAGATCTGGCCGACGTGCATCGTCGTGCCGAAGGGCTGGCGCGTGGCGCTCACAATCCGCGGCCGCGACTACGAGCACGACGGCGCCGCGGCGACGCTCTCCAACATGAAGAATCCCATGCGTGGCTGCGGGCCGTTCATCCACGACGAGCCGGCCGACCGGCCTCCCGCGCTCTTCGGCGGCAAGGTGACGCTGCACTTCGGCGCGAAGCGCGGCTCGAGCGTGCTGCTGCCGATCATTCCGCAGAAGTAGGTCCCGTGCGCGCCGAACTCGTCTCCATCCCCACCGATACGGTTCCGCTAGACGGATTGTTCTACGAGCCCGAGGGCAAAGCGGTGGGTGCGGCGCTGCTTTTTCACGGCAACACCATGAACTTCTACACCTGCGCGATGCGCTTCCTGCCGCCAGCCCTGGTGCAACTCGGGCTGGCTTGCCTTGCCTTCAACCGCCGCGGGCACGATATCCTCAGCACGCGCAACAGCCGCGTTCCGGAGGGTGGCGCGTTCCAGCTCGCGCGTGAGGGCATCGAGGACAACCGCACCGCGGCGAGCTGGCTCGCCGCGCGGGGATTTTCCGCGCCGGTCGTGATCGGACACAGCAACGGCGGCATGCTCGCAGTGCAGCACGTCGCGGATCACCCGCAAACGCCCGCGCTGGTGCTCCTGTCGGCGCACGGCGGCGGCAGGAACATCGTTCAGAGAGGAGCCCAAAGCGGGCTCATGGTGGGCGACCATGTCGAGGAATTCGCCGCGCGCGCGCGGGAGATGGTGAGAGCGGGCCGCGGCCGTGAGCTGATGCTGATGCCGGGCTGGTGGTACGCGATCAGCGCCGAGAGCTTTCTCGACCGCCTGACCGAGACACCCGACACGCTCGAACTCGCGCCCAAGGTAAAGTGCCCCACGCTCTACGTGCGCGGAGACCAAGAGCCTCGCGCGAACTATCCCGCCGAAGAGTTCAAGGCCCGTTCCGGAGGCCCGTGCACCGTGGAGATCGTCCCGGACTGCGACCACTTCTACAACGGGCGCGAAGAAGCGGTCCTGGAGATCGTTTCTGCATGGCTTGCGCGGATACTGCAACTGGAACCCGCAAGGGCTTAGAATTCGTGGTCATTCGAGGAGGAGCGTTATGAGACAAAGTCTGTTGCACGCGTTCGCTCTTGCCGTCGTCGCGTCGGCGCTCGCCGGTGGAGCGCTCGCGCAGTCCTACCCTTCCCGACCCGTCAAGGTCATCGTCCCTTTCCCGCCCGGAGACGCGGCCGACATCCTGTCGCGCCTCATCGGGCCGAAGGTGTCCGAGCGCATGGGGCAGCCGGTCATCGTCGAAAACCGCGCCGGCGCAAGCGGTCAGATCGGCCTGGAGGTCCTCAAGAACGCCCCCGCCGACGGCTACACCATCGGCGTCGGCCAGGGCGGCAACCTGGTCGTCGCCCCGCATCCCTATAAGAAGATTCCGTACGATCCGCTCAGGGATTTCGCGCGGGTAGCGCTGCT
>JBGQFD010000017.1:0-42580 GCA_041496705.1 Gammaproteobacteria bacterium
CAGAAGGTCTCGGCGTAGGTCCGGTCGCCGAGCGCGATCACTCCGTACCGCACATTGGAGAGGTCGGGACGCGTGCTCTGAAGCGACTCGTACAGGTGCTTCGCGTTGTCGGGCACATCACCCTGACCGTAAGTGGAAGAGCAGATCAGGAACAGACCGCCGCCCGAGAACACGTCTGCATCGAGGCCGTCCATCGGCTGGGTCCGCACGCGGGTTTCGCCATCGTCGAGGGTGAGTTCGAGTTCCTGGGCGACCAGCTGAGCGGTGCCGGTCATCGTCCCCACGAGAATGGTCAGTTCGAGCGCCATCGATTGCCTTCTCGTCCCCGCTTGCGTTTCGATATGGAGTGCATCATACTGCATGCCCTCCATATGGCAAGCATTATATTGCACCGGCAAGAATGCTAACTACTCACTTTAAGAAATCATCCCAACAAACTATGTACACAGGGGAAAGCGAAACGAGTGGCGAGCGCGACTACCTCACCACCCTGGGTGACAGAGTCCGGGAAGCCCGGGCCAGGCGGGGGGCGTCGCGCAAACTCCTTGCTCGCGATTCAGGAGTGTCGGAGCGCTACTTGGCCCAGCTCGAGACCGGACAGGGAAACATCTCCATCCTGCTGCTTCGCCAGATCGCAACGGCCCTCAGCGTTCCGCTCACCGAGCTGCTTGCCGAGGAATCGGGCGAGGCCGTGGAGTTCGCCCTTACCGCGCAATTCCTGAAGCGGCTCCCGCCGCAGAAGCTCGCCGCAGTGCGCTCGCAGCTCGTGCGCGACTATGGCAGCGCGCGCGACGAGCGCATGAAGCGGATCGCGCTCATCGGGCTGCGCGGAGCGGGGAAATCCACGCTGGGCGCAAGGCTCGCCAAGGCGCTGGGGACGCCCTTTGTTGAACTCGACCGGGAGATCGAGCGCGAGGCGGGCACCAGCCTCTCGGAGATTTTTCTGCTCTACGGGCAGGCCGGCTACCGGCGCTACGAGCGGCGCTGCCTCCAAAGAGTCCTCGAAAGAAACGACCGCGCTGTGATCGCCACGGGGGGCAGCATCGTCTCGGAACCCGGAACCTATGAACTCCTGCTTTCGACCTGCTTCACCGTGTGGCTGAAGGCCGAGCCCGGGGAGCATATGGCGCGCGTGATCGCCCAGGGGGACACCCGTCCGATGGCCGGGAACGACCAGGCGATGGAGGATCTGCGGCGTATACTCGACGGGCGTGCCACGCTCTACGGACAGGCCGACGTCACCGTGGATACGGCCGGCAAGACGCCGGAGCAGACTCTCTCGGCACTGCGCAACGCGGTCGCCCCCTAATACCAGGAGCAGACGATGAGTGCCGTTCTCGAATCCAAGCCCTCTTCGGTCATCACCTATGACACGCATCCGGACCGCTATCTGCACTGGCGGCTTTCCTTCGACGGTCCCGCCGCGACGCTCGCCATGGATGTAAACGAAGACAAGGGCCTGAAGCCCGGCTACAAATTGAAGCTCAACTCTTACGACCTCGGCGTGGATATCGAGCTTGCGGATGCGCTCAACCGTATCCGCTTCGAACATCCCGAGGTGAAATGCCTGGTGATCACCAGTGCGCGCGAACGCATGTTCTGCTCGGGCGCCAACATCTACATGCTCGGTCTGTCCACCCACGCGTGGAAAGTGAATTTCTGCAAGTTCACCAACGAAACGCGCAACGGCATCGAGGACTCGAGCCGTCACGAGGGCCTGAAGTCCCTCGCCGCGGTCAACGGCACGGTCGCGGGCGGCGGCTACGAGCTCGCGCTCGCCTGCGACGAGATCCTGATGATCGACGACCGTTCCTCCACTGTGAGCCTGCCCGAGCTGCCGTTGCTGGGCGTGCTGCCCGGCACCGGCGGCCTCACGCGGATTACCGACAAGAAGAAAGTCCGGCGTGACCTCGCCGACGTGTTCTGCACGACGAGCGAAGGGGTGCGCGCCGACCGAGCCAAACAATGGAAGCTGGTGGATCACGTCACCAAGCCCCAAGGTTTCAAGGAAGCCGTGAAGGAGCGGGTCGCGGCCCTTTCGGCTCAAAGCCCGCCCGGGAGCGGCAAAGGCGTGCCCCTCAACCCGCTCAAGCGCGCGATCGACGCGAACGGCTATCACTACGAAAACGTCGACGCCGTGATCGACCGCAAACGACGCACGGCGACGATTACGGTCTTTGCGCCGCGGAGTGAGGTTCCTTCGAGTATCGAGGCGATTCGGGCAGCAGGCGACAAGTGGTGGCCTCTCGCGATGGCACGCGAGCTCGACGACGTCATCCTGATGCTTCGCACCAATGACCTTGAGATCGGCACTTGGATCTTCAACACCCGTGGAGACATGGACAAGGCGCTGGCCGCCGATGCGGCGCTGAAGGCGAACGAGGACGACTGGTTCGTGCGTCGGGTAATCGGTTTCCTTCGCCGCACCCTCGCCCGGCTCGACGTCTCCTCGCGCACGATGTTCGCTATCATCGACAGAAGTTCCTGCTTCGCGGGAACGCTGTTCGAGCTCGCGCTTGCCGCCGACCGCAGCTACATGCTCCAGTTGCCAGACGATGAAGCGGGCGCCCCGGCGATTGCGCTGTCGCACATGAATTTCGGCCCCTATCCGATGGTCAGCCAGGAAACGCGCATCGCGGCACGTTTCTGCGGCGAGTCGAAACCGATCGAGGAGATCCGCGCGGCGATTGGCGAGAAGCTCGACGCCAACGACGCGGCAAAGCTGGGTCTGGTGACTTTCACGCCCGACGATCTCGACTGGGACGAAGAGGTGCGCATTGCCATCGAGGAGCGCGCGAGCCTCTCCCCCGACGCGCTCACCGGTATGGAAGCGAACCTGCGCTTCTCCGGCAAGGAAAGCATGGAGACCCGCATCTTCGGCAGGCTCAGCGCGTGGCAGAACTGGATCTTCAGCCGGCCCAATGCGGTCGGCGAGTCGGGCGCTCTGAAAGTGTATGGAACAGGAGCAAAGGCGAAGTTCAACTGGGAAAGAGTCTAGAGCTTTCGCCGGAACAACCATAGCGCAAGGAATTGCACATGAGCATCAACTACAGTGAAAAAATCCCGAACAACGTCAATCTGGCGAACGACAAGACGCTCCAGCGCGCGCTGGAGCACTGGCAGCCTCATTTTCTCGACTGGTGGCGCGAGATGGGGCCGAAAGATTTCGCGTCTGCCGACGTGTATCTGCGCACCGCCATCGGCGTGGACGCGCAGGGCTGGGCGCACTACGGCGCAGTGAGGATGCCCGACTACCGCTGGGGCATCTTTCTCGCCGATCCGCTACCCGAGCGCACCGTCGGTTTCGGTGACAACTACGGCCAGCCGGTGTGGCAGCAGGTGCCGGGGGAATTCCGCTCCCAGTTCCGTCGCCTCATCGTGACCCAGGGTGACACCGAGCCCGCTTCGGTCGAGCAGCAGCACCTGCTCGGCCATACCTGCCCTTCGCTCTACGACCTGCGCAACCTGTTCCAGGTCAATGTCGAGGAGGGCCGCCACCTCTGGGCCATGGTCTACCTCCTGCATGCCTATTTCGGCCGCGACGGCCGGGAGGAAGCCGAGGAGCTGCTCGCGCGTCACTCCGGCGATCGCGACAAGCCTCGCATTCTCGGCACCTTCAACGAGCCGATCGAGGACTGGCTGTCGTTCTTCTGCTTCACCTACTTCACCGACCGCGACGGCAAGTTCCAACTGAAGAGCCTCGCCGAGTCCTCCCTCGACCCACTCGCGCGCACCTGCCGCTTCATGCTCACCGAAGAGGCGCACCACATGTTCGTCGGCGAGACCGGCATCGGGCGTGTGGTCAAGCGCACCCTGGAAGTGATGAAAGAGCTAGGGACCGACGACCCGGAAGCGATCCGCTCCCAGGGCGCGGTGGACCTCCTCCTGCTCCAGCGCTATCTCAATTTCTGGTTCAGTTCCTCGCTCGATCTCTTCGGCTCCGAAGTGTCGTCGAATGCCGCGAGCACGTTCGCCAGCGGCATCAAGGGTCGGCCGGACGAGACCACGCAGTACCAGGACCACGACTGCAGCGACGCAAGCTGCGAGCTGGAAATGCCCGATGGCCGGGGCGGACTGAAAAAGGAAACCGTGGGAATGCGCAACACCATGAACGAAGTATTGCGCAACGCCTACATCAGGGATTGCGAGATCGGACTGAAGCGCTGGAACATCCAGATCAAGCGGGCTGGGCATGATTTCGAGCTGAAACTGCCGAGCAGCCGCTTCCGCCGCGCCATTGGCGCCTGGGCGAATATCCCCACCGATACCGAAGGCAAACCGATCCCGCGCGAGGAGTTCGACCGGCGCCTGCCTGAATGGATTCCCAGCGCGGCCGACAAGACCTACGTGAAAAGCCTGATGCAGCGGGTAGTCGAGCCCGGAAAAATGGCCGCCTGGATCGCTCCGCCCGAGCGCGGCGTCAACAACCTGCCGGTGGACTACGAGTACGTGCGCTTGAGTTGACTCGCGAACGGGCACGCGGGTCATCCTATCGCGACAGCCCTTCGGGCAAGTCCTTGCAGGGGTCCTCGCGCGCGGCACGCGGAGTGAACTGAACGAGATCGTAGCTCGAGGCCAGAGTTTCCCCGGGGTAGGCGCGCAGTTCGTTTCGGCCGGGCTCGATCTCCACGAAGGCAACCGCGAGCAACTCCCCGCGTGCAGACCCGGACAGATACGCCGGCGCCCCGCGATCGCGCCGCGCGTGGCCCGCGCCGGCAATGAGCACCGCGCCGCGTTCGCCCGAACCCTCCAGCGCCGCCGCCATGCGCGCATCGCGCGCGCGTTGCGCCTCGATCATGCCGGCAAGCACGGCCGGCGCCGGACGTTTTCCGCAGTGGCCTTCGACAAGATCGCCCTCGAGCGCCGCGCGCAGCTCGGGCGTCGCCGGGGCAAGACCGTCGGCGGGTCGTCCCGTGCGCGCAACCGCGCGCGCTTCCTCGCGCGATACGTTCGCCGCGACGATCGGCAGATCGTTCGCGATCGCCAGCTCGACCAACGGCCGGTAGTCGGCCCAACGCCAGCCCTTGCGGTCGAATCGGCCCGCGTCCGCGATGCGTTCGGGATCCCGCTCGCCGCGCCGTCGTGCCGCGTCGAGTGCGGTCTGATGCTGGCGATCGAACTGCTCCATCGCCAATGCGGGCGAGCGCCCGGCCTGCAACATGGCGGCGAGAATTCTCGCCTGCAGTGCATGATGTTCCGGGTTGTCGTGTGTTTCCCCCAGGATGACGAGACGCGAGGCTGACGCGCGTGCCGACAACGCCTCGGCTGAAATTTCGCGCCCCTCGCGCACATCCCAAACGCGGCCGACGAGCGGATGTCCCTCCCCGAGGAGAGCGAGCCGCGAAGTGGCGCACCCGAACAGCAGCAAGCAGAAGCCCGTCCCGAATGCCAGACGTTGCAGCAAGCCCGTCATCCACCCAGTCTACCGCCGCAACCCTCCTACGGGACGCACACTTTCCAGGCAAGTCTCCTGGCTACGGGGCGACCTCGACGACGCTGACCGGCTCGCTCCAATCCATGCGCTCCAGCATGCCACGGGTGAGATGGATCGCGCCGTCCATATCGACGAGCATCGCCCGCGAAACGCCCATGCGGGCGGCCGCCTCTCTCCAGCCGCCTTGTCCTGCGATGAAGATCGGCTTGGAGACTGCGTCCGAAAGCGCACCCGCCCCCGCCTGGCGCGGCACTAGCACCGTCACTGACTGGACACCTGCAACGGGATAGCCGGTGCGCGGATCGATGATATGCGCGTACCGCTTGCCGTCGATTTCGTAGTAGCGCCGATAGTCGCCCGAGGTGCCGATCGCCTCACCGTCGTTCAACTCGAGTGTAGCCAGCAGACCTGAGCCGCGCGGTGAATCCAGACCGACGCGCCAGGCTCGCTCGCCGTGGCGGCCGAGCGCCATCGCGTTGCCGCCGACGTTGATGAGCGCATTCGCGACGCCGCCTGCGCGGAGCAACCCCGCTGCCCGGTCGAGCGCATAGCCTTTTGCGTAACCGCCGAAGTCGAGCTGCACGGCACTGTTGGAGCTGGTCACCGCCACGCCTTGCACGCTCAAATCGCTCATGCGCGGATGCGCGGCAACGATTCGCTTGATGTCTCGCGCGTCGGGAACTGGACCACCGGGCCTGTCGCGATGAAAGCTCCACAGGCCCACGAGCGTCCCGATGGCCGGATTGAAGAGTTCTCCGGATTGCGCAGCGAGTCTCTGCGACTCGCGGATGAGCGCCGCGATCTCCGCGGTGGTGCGGACACTTTTTTCGCTGCGCGCGATCGCCTGATTGAGCGCAACCAGCTCACCCGCCTGCCACGCGTGCAGTTCGCGATGCATGCGGTCTAACTCGCGAAAGACCTGCCCGACCGCAGCTTGCGCGCGCGCAGAATCTCGGTCGACCACGGTAATCTCCGCCAGCGTACCGAAGACAAAGGCGCTCGCGCGGTATTCGGTTGCGGCGACTCGCCCCGACGACAAAGCGATGAGCGCCGCGAATAGCAACCCGATCTGGCGCATGCGCATTCTCACTGCCGGTGCCGCGGTTTGAGAAAGAGCCAGGCGCCCGAGAACGAGAGAACCGCGAGTAGCACCGCCAGCAGATCGACGGCGAGCGGCCCGTAGTGGCCTGCAATCCGGCCGCTGTGCAGATCGAGCAGCAGCTGCTGAACCGAAATCCCGGGCGCGAGCGCTGCTTCGTAGGCATCGCGCTCGGCCGCGGAAAGCTCGACCGGCACCGACCAGGCGATCGTCTGCGGCAGCGCCGACTGCCACGAGAGCGTATCGGTGCTCGCAAACCTGCCCGATGACGTGCCCAGCACAAGTGTTTGCGCGTCCGATCCGATTGCGTGCACGGGCACCCCGGGCAGCGCGCTCCGCTCCAGGCGCTCGATCAGCTCGCCGTTCCCGCCATACACGTAAAGCGCGGCATCGCTTGCCACCACGACCATGCCGGGCAGCTCGACCAAACCAAGCGGCTGCGGGAATTTCTCGCCTGATACCTTCCCGTCGAGCAGCCACTGGCCGTTCGCCGCGACCAGCTGGTGGTGCGCGGTCCGGAATGCCTCACGCGGTGGATCGGCCTTGAGGCCGTACCACCGCACAAGCCACGCAGCGTGCAAGTACTTGGCATCCAGGCGAAGCTCGCTCGCGTGGTTGAGCACGAAACCCGTCACCGCGAGGATCAGGAAAAACAGCACCGCCGCGAAACCGATTCGTGCGTGCCAGCGCCGCAGGAACCGCAGCAGAAGCAGTCTCGGCGACATCTCTATTCGCGGCCCTTGCGGTCGAAATATAGCGCGAGCCGCGCCATGCGCTCCATCGCATCGACCGAGAGCGTCGCGCCGACGATGCCGTCGATGTCGCGGTCCAGGCGATTGCCTGATGCGAGCCTCGTGTCGTGGAACTGCTTCAGAAACGAAGGTCGACGTATCTCCCCTCCCCGGCTTTCGCGATAGGCGAGCACGCGTACATGGTCGATGCGCCCGCCGGCGACGACGAAGCCCGCGGTGATGGGCTCCTCCTTGCCCGTCTCCTCGAGTATCCAGACGCTCTTGCGTGCGTCGCTCCAATAGCGGAGCCGCAATTGCGTGGGAGGGTGGCCGAGGATCGCGTTCGCTTCGGCCTGGATCTCCCTAGTCAGCCAAAGCACTTTGGGCGAGGGCTTGGAGCCGAATACCTCGGCGATGAACGCATCCGGCTCCTGATATATTTCCCCACGGGCAAGGCCCACCGCACACAGGCCGAGCACCACCGCGAGTGCTGCAAATCGATGGCGCGCCGGCAGCCGCATCAGAACATGTACCCGAGGCCGATGCTGAAGCGGTCTCTGGACTTATCCGTGTGATAACGCTGAACGTCGGTCTTGAGCACGACCTGTGGGTGGATTTTGAAAGTGACCCCCATAGTGGTCACGCGCTCGAAGTTGTTCGGGTCCTGGAAGAGACCGTTGGCCGGATCCTCCTGCTGCTTGATCTCGTAGCGTTCGAGCCGAACGAAGGGCGTGACGTCGAGCTTGTCTTCCTTGTACACGTGATACGCGGCCTGAGCGTAAGCACCCTTCATCGATTTCGGCACCGCGAATCCTCCAGGCACGCCGACGGCGACGTTCAGCCGATCGGGGTCGCCGAGCGTGCCGGCCGCGTAGAGCGCCTGCAGATCGAGCCCGCCCGCGCTGTACTTCGCGTGCACATCCCATAAGGTCAATCGCGCCGCCACGCCTTTCAGCAGGGGATTCGCCTGTCCGTTCTGCCCGGTATTGCCGGTGAAGACGCCGCCGCCCACGAGCAGACCGGGGCGCCGATAGTTGAGCGCACCGTAGACACTCAAATCGCGCGCGTCGGCGAGCTGCCCCTCCTGGTGAGCGCTGCGGATGCCGACCGACGGGTCGTCGAGCTTGCCGGAGTTGAAGCCGGTGGTGACGCCCGCGTCATAGCGGAAGCCTTCGCCGAGCTCGCCGTGAACGCCGAAGCCGAGCTCGCGCCAGGTGGTCGGGATGATGCGCGTCTCCACCTCGTTGCGCTCGACGCCGTAATACGTCGGCGGCTCGTGCGTCTCGTTGAGGATGCCCAGCGGAATGAGAAACAAGCCACCCTTCACATTGACCGTGTCGCTGAACCTGTAGTTGAGCCAAGCCTGCTCGATCTCAGCTTCGCCTTCGTCATCCTTGCTCACCACGCCGTGCTCGATCTCCACCTCCGAGTGGAAGCTCAGGCGGTCGTCGAAGCGGTGGTTGAAGCCGAACACGAAGCGCCTCAAATCGGCTTTGGCGTCGCCGCTTTCGCGAAATTTGTTGTAGTTCATCTCGCCATAGCCGACGAGGCTCGTGCTGCCGCTGTTCAGCGCGGCCGTCCGATCGAGCGGCGACGCATAGTCGAGAGGACTCTGCGTCGGCTGTCCTTGCGCGGGGATTTGTCGGATCTGTGCTTTGAGGCCGTCGATTTCCTGCTGCAGAATTTCGATTTTCTGGTCGAGCGTTTGCGCGCCTACGGTGGGCGCCGCAAATGCGACCGCCAGTGCGAGCACCAGCGTCGTTCTTTTCATGATGGCTCCTGCTGGGTTGAGTAGCGGTATGGAACATGGCTGGCTAACTCAGCGAGGACGCTGACTGGCTGGCTTCTTGGGAAAACTCGTCGATCGGATTCCTCTGGTTGAGCGGGCGGACTCGTAGTCCCTTTTCGCTCGGACGGATGGAGATCAGGCGGTCAGGATCAGTTTCCCGCCTTGCGTAAGTCGCAGGCGATATTCCCGGCCGTTGTGTTCGATCACCAGCTGGCCGCGCTTCCCGAGGAGCTCGGTGCTGCGCACCCGCAGCGGCACGGGGCCGAATTGGCTCTGAGGAGCCAATTGCGAGGAAGGCTTGCGACGCGGCGGTTCGAACGGCTCCATTTACAAACGATAACCGTTCTCATTATCATTGTCAAGCCGCTGCCCTGACCAAAGCACCGGCTATACTGCCACCCGGTCCCCTCCCCTACCCCAACAAGTCCATGAGGAATCATCGCGGCTCCCTGCTGCCCTTTACCCGGGCAATCCGTCTGGCATTCGCTGCACTCCTTCTGGCCGCACCCGCATCTGCTCAGTTGGTGCAAAAGGAACTCAGCTCGCTCCCCGTCCGGGAATTGGCGCCTGCCCAGTTGCTCGCCGAGCTGCGCAAAGGCGGCTACGTGCTTTACTTCCGCCACACCTCCACCGATTTCAGCCAGAACGACGCGAAAATGAAGGGCTACGATGACTGCCACAACCAGCGCAACCTGATCGACAAGGGCCGGGCCGAGGCGCGCGCGGTCGGTGCGGCGATTCGCGAGCTTCGCATTCCCGTCGAGCGCGTTCTCACGAGCCCTTTCTGCCGAACCGTCGAGACCGCGACGCTCATCTTCGGCCGCGCCGAGAAGATGCAGGAAGTGCGCGGCGGGCCGAGCGCCCCGGCGGGCGCCGAGCGCTACGCCGCCCTGCGAAAGATGCTGTCCGCACCGGTGCACGCAGGAACCAACCTCGCGGTCGTCAGCCACGGCAACCCGTTCGTCAGCGTCGCCGGTCCCCCTTATCTTGCCGAGGGCGAAGCGGCGGTGATTCGGCCGCTCGGTGCCGATTTCGAGATCGTCGGGAGAATACGTGTGGAAAGCTGGGGCGCACTGAAAAGCGCCGCGGAACGCAACTAGCCTGCCCCCGGCAAAGCTAGTATCCGCCGGACTGAGCGTAGCTCTCGAAGCGGGTGTATTCCCCGAGGAACGTCATCTTGACCGTGCCGATCGGCCCGTTGCGCTGCTTCAGGATGATGACTTCCGCGACGCCTTTTTCCGGCGTGTCCGGCGTGTAGACCTCCTCGCGGTAGATCGCGAGAATGAGGTCGGCGTCCTGTTCGATGGCGCCCGACTCGCGCAGGTCCGACATGATCGGCCGCTTCGAGCCCGTGCGCTGCTCGACTGCGCGCGACAGCTGTGACAACGCCACCACCGGGACCTTGAGTTCCTTTGCGAGGGCCTTGAGCGAGCGCGAGATCTCGGAGATTTCAGTGGCCCGGTTCTCGCCCTGCGTGCTCGCCTGCATCAGCTGAAGGTAGTCGACCACGATGAGGCCGAGCGAGCCGTACTGGCGGTGCAGGCGACGCGCGCGGGCGCGTAACTCGAGCGCGTTCAGGGCGCCGCTCTCATCGATCAGGATGGGCGCGTCGTGCAGCTTGCCCACCGCGTTGGTCAGCCGGTTCCAGTCGTCGTCCGACAGTCGCCCGGTGCGCAGCTTGTGCTGGTCGAGCCGGCCGATCGAGCCGAGCATGCGCATGGCCAGCTGCGTGCCCGACATTTCCATGCTGAACACCGCCACCGGCAGCTTGTTCTCCACGGCGACGTGCTCGGCCATGTTGAGCGCCAGCGCAGTCTTGCCCATCGACGGACGCCCGGCGATGATGATGAGGTCGCCCGGCTGCAGGCCTGAAGTTTTCTGGTCGAGATCGTTGTAGCCGGTCGGAACCCCGGTAATGTCCGAAGGGTTGTCCTTGTGGTAGAGCAAGTCGATGCGCTCCATCACCTGGGTGAGTATCGGCTGGATCTCCATGAAGCCCTGGCGCGTGCGCGACCCGGCCTCTGCGATCTGGAAAACCTTGGACTCGGCCTCGTCGAGCAGCTGCCCGACTTCCTTGCCCATGCGGTTCAGGGCGCTGTCGGCGATCTCGGTGGATACCTCGATCAACTTCCTCAAGATCGCGCACTCGCGCACGATCTCGGCGTAGCGCCGCACGTTGTGCGCCGAGGGCGTGTTCCCCGCCAGCGCCGCCAGATAGGCGATTCCCCCGGTCTTGTCCCTGTCCTCGCCCGCCTTCACCGATTCGTCCACGGTGACGACATCGGCGGGCTTGCCCTTCTCTATCAGGCGCGCGATATGGCGGTACAGGCGCCGGTGGTCGTCACGGTAGAAGTCGCCGTCGGAGACGACATCGGCAATCTTGTCGAAGGCGCCGTTGTCGATCAGCAGGCCGCCCAGCACCGACTGCTCGGCGTCGATCGAATGCGGCGGCACCCTGAGGTTCAGGAGCTGGGAATCCGGGACTGCCTGCTGTAGGGGTTGCGCCATCGTGGTTTGCAGCGTTCACAAAAATTCTACACTGCGGCATGCCGCTCACGGCAACTAAATGCGTGGCATGGCAACCGCAAAAACAAAAAGGCCGGGAGACCCCCGGCCTTCCTTCCCCATCAATGCCTTGCGTGGCTCTACTGGTCCGCCGTCTCTCCAAGCACGGAAACCTTGATATGAACGAGCACGTCAGTGTGCAACGCAATCCCGATGGAATGGTCCCCGACCGTTTTCAGCGGCCCCTGTGGCAGCCGCACCATCGCGCGTTCGACCTCGAACCCCTGGGCTTTCAGAGCCTCTACGATGTCGATGGTAGTCACCGAGCCGAACAGGTGCCCGTCGACGCCCGCCTTCTGGGTGATTTGTATCATCAGGCCGTCGAGTTTCGCGCCCTTTTCCTGGGCGGCAGCGTGCGCGTCGGACTGGGCTTTTTCTAGCTCGACGCGGCGCTTCTCGAACTCGGCGAGGTTCTCGGGTGTCGCGCGCTTCGCCTTTCCCTGCGGAAGAAGGAAGTTCCGCGCGAAACCGTCCTTCACCTTGACCACGTCGCCCAAGCCGCCGAGGTTGACCACTTTCTCAAGAAGAATCACTTGCATGGCGCGCCCCTAGTGCAGATCGGTATACGGCAGCAGCGCCAGATAGCGCGCACGCTTCACAGCGCCGGACAGCTGGCGCTGATAGTGAGTGCGGGTGCCAGTGATGCGCGCCGGAATGATCTTGCCGTTCTCACCGATGAAATCCTTGAGCAGATCGACATCCTTGTAATCGATCCACTCGATCTTCTCCGCGGTGAACCGGCAGAACTTGCGCCGCTTGAAGAGCTGCTTGGAGCCCTTCTGGTCGCGCTTGCCGTCGCGACCCTTGCCTTTTCCCTTGCCTTTGCCTTTGAAACCGCCTCTGCCTCTGGGTGGGGGCATGTCTGTATCTCCCGATTCAATCCCGTTTGTCGAATTCGACCTGCGACGCGTGCAGCACCAGCGCCCGGCTCGCGCGGCTGCGCGACGCCAGGAACCCGGTGACCGTCACCGCGCTTCCCAACTGTGCCGCGGAGAGCAGCTTCGCCTCGCGCTCGAACGCCACCGCGGCGATTTCGCAGCTCACCTTGCGCTCGCCGCCTGCCTGAGCCTGCGTGGAATCGTGCTGCAGCCGGAACTTCAGCACCGATACGCCGGCCGGCGTATGCCGCAGCGTATCGATCTCCGCCAACCTGCCCGAAATCACGATTCGGTTCGTCTGCGTCAACTCAGGCGCCCGCCGGCTCGGCTGGCTGCACCGGGTCCGTGCGTGGTGCCTCGGCGCGCGGTGTCTCGCTGCGCGGTGCTTCGGCACGCGGCGCCTCGCCCTGGGCGAGCACCGACCTCGCCTTCTCCTCCTTCATCATCGGCGATGGCGTGGTCCACGCGCGCTCCATCTTCACGATCAGATGGCGCAGCACCGCGTCGTTGAACTTGAAGGAGTGCTCGAGTTCGCCCAGCGTCTCGCCGTCGCACTCGATGTTCATGAGTACGTAGTGCGCCTTGTGCACCTTGGCAAGCGGGAAAGCGAGCTGCCGGCGGCCCCAGTCCTCGAGCCGGTGGATCGTGCCGTTCCTCGAGGTCACCGTGGTTCGGTAACGCTCGATCATCGCCGGGACCTGCTCGCTCTGGTCCGGATGGACGATAAAACAGATTTCGTAATGTCGCATGCATTCTCCCTATGGATTGAGCCGCCTGTTCGTTCCGCCGTTGCGACGCGGCGGAGGCTGGTGCGGCAGGGTTGCCGAATTGTCGAAAACAAACGACCGCCATGGCGGTCGTCGAAGAGGCAGAAGTGTAACAGGATTGGCCGAAGTAGAGCAAGCAGTGAACGGCCTTGATTCGCCGCAGTCGAGCTACCCAGGCAGCGCCCTTCGCCGTACCGACTCGAACAAACACAAGCCGCTCGCCACCGAAACGTTCAGGCTCTCGACGCTCCCGCGCATGGGAATCTTCGCCAGCAGGTCGCAGCGCTCGCGGGTAAGCCGGCGCATGCCCTCGCCTTCCGCCCCCAGCACCCAGGCGAGCGCTTCCGGCAATTCGACTTCGTAGAGCGTCCTCTCGGCGCGCTCGTCTGCCCCGACGATCCAGATGTTCCGCTCCTTCAGATCGTCGAGCGTACGCGCGAGATTCGTGACCATGTAGTACGGCACCGATTCGGCGGCGCCGCTGGCGATCTTCGACACCACGGCGCTCACGCCGGCGGCCCGGTCCTTGGGTGCGATCACCGCGTGCGCCCCGGCGGCGTCGGCGACGCGCAGGCAGGCGCCGAGGTTGTGCGGATCGGTGACACCGTCCAACACCAGCACAAGCGGCGGTTCCTTCAGCGCATCGAGCAGGTCCTCCAGACTCTCCCGTGCGGGTTTTTCGAACCCCATCGCCACGACGCCCTGGTGACGGCCACCACCGTAGAAGCCGTCGAGGCGCTTGGTCGGAACACGCATGAGCGGAACGCCGGCCCTTTCCGCGGCGAGCGCGAGGTCTTTCGCGCGCGCGTCCTTGCGGTTTTCATCGAGATAGATCTCCGTGACCGATGTGGGATCGGCGCGCAGCCTCGCCAGCACCGCGTGGAAGCCGAAAACGGCGCGTGTCGGCTTCAACTTCTACGATCTCGCACGCCGGCGGAGCGGGCGGGCGTGGCGCGGGCCGTCCAGGGGTTCACCGGCGAGCACGAAGTCGATGCGGCTCGTCTCCAGATCCACGCGCACGATCTTCACCTTCACCCGGTCGGCGAGGCGGAACTGCTTCCGGGTGCGGTCGCCGAGCAGCCGGTGCTTGGTCGCATCGAAATGAAAATAATCCTGCCCGAGCTCGGAGATGTGCACCAGGCCTTCCACGTAGACATTGTCCAGCGCAACGAAAATACCAAAGCTCGTCACTGCCGAGACCGAGCCCTCGAACTCCTCGCCGACCCGGTCGCGCATGAAGTAGCACTTGAGCCAGGCGGAGACCTCGCGCGTCGCCTCGTCGGCGCGGCGCTCGGTCTGCGAGCAGTGCGCCCCGAATTCCATCCAGTTGCCCGGGCTGTAGCGCCCGCCCGAGAGGGCCGCCTTGATGGCGCGATGCACGAGCAGATCGGGATAGCGCCGGATCGGCGAAGTGAAATGCGTGTAGTGCTCGTAGGCGAGGCCGAAGTGGCCGACGTTCTGCGGGCTGTACTGCGCCTGCTGCAGCGAGCGCAATAGCACCGTCTGCAGCAGTTGCACGTCCGGGCGCTTGCGCACCGTCTCGAGCAGCTTGGCATAGTGTTTCGCCGTGGGCTTGTCGCCGCCCGAGAGCTCCAGCCCGAATTCCTTGAGAAATTCCCGCAGCTTCTCCAGTTTTTCCGGCGTCGGCCCCTCGTGCACGCGGTAGAGCATCGGGTGCTTGTGCTTGGAGAGAAAGGCCGAGGCGCACACGTTGGCGGCCAGCATGCATTCCTCGATGATGCGATGAGCGTCGTTGCGCTCCACCCGGTCGACGCGCAGCGGCCGGCCCGCGTCGTCGAAAACGAATGCGGTCTCGACGGTCTCGAAATCGATCGCCCCGCGTTTCTCTCGCGCCTTGAGCAGGGAACGAAACAGCCGGTTCAGCACCTGCAGGCCGGGCACCAGATCCTTCAGCTTGCGCGCCGTGTCACCGCCCGGGTCGGCGAGCGCGGCGGCCACGGCGGTATAGGTGAGGCGCGCGCGCGAGCGCATCACCGCCGGAGTGAATCGATAGGACCCGATTTCTCCCTGAGTGCCGATCGCCATGTCGCAGGCCACGCACAGCCGGTCCACCTCCGGGTTTAGCGAGCACAGCCCGTTGGAGAGCGACTCCGGCAGCATTGGAATGACGCGGCGTGGGAAATACACCGAGTTGCCGCGCTCGCGTGCCTCCAGATCGAGGGCATCGCCGTTCTGCACGTAGTGGCTGACGTCGGCGATGGCGACGATCAGGCGATAGCCGCCGTGCTTTTCCTCGCAATAGACGGCGTCGTCGAAGTCCCGTGCCGTCTCGCCGTCGATGGTCACCAGCGCCAGCGGACGCAGGTCTTCCCGGCCGGCCAGATCGGCCCCGCGCGGCGCCGCCGGGTATTTCGCCGCGAGCGCTTCGGCTTGCACGGAGAATTTGAACGGCAGCGCGTGTTTTCTCAGCGCGATCTCGATTTCGATTCCGGAGTCCGCCGCCTCGCCCAGCACCTCGATGATGCGGCCGATCGGCTGAGTGTGGCCATCGGGTTGCGCGGTGAGCTCCGCCACCACGACCTGCCCGGGTTTCGCCTGGGCGGCGTCCTCCGCCGCAACCAGTATCTCCTGGCTGATGCGCCGCTCGGCCGGCTGCACGAACAGAAAGCTCTTCTCGCGACGCAGCCGCCCGACGATCGTGCGGTTGGCCCGCGCTACGACCTCGACGATGGTGCCTTCCCTGCGGCCGCGCCGGTCCACGCCGGATTCGCGCACCATGACGCGATCGCCGTGCAGCACCTTTCTCATCTCCTGAGGGTCGAGGAACAGATCCTCGCCTTCCTCGGGGATCACGAAGCCGTAGCCGTCGGAATGGCCTTCGACGCGGCCGGTGACCAGATCGAGCTTCGTCGCGACCAGGATTGCGCCCTTGCGGTTTCGCAGGATCTGGCCTTCGCGCTCCATCGCCGCAACGCGCCGCTCGAAGGCTTCGCGCTCCTTTGGACCGATCTCGAGCCGGCGCGCGAGCTCGGCGTCGGCAAGCGGCACTCCGGCGTCGGAAAGGGTCTGCAGGATGAATTCGCGGCTTGCTATCGGATGCTCGTAGCGGGCGGCTTCGCGCTCTCGATGCGGGTCGTCCGCACGTACGCCGTGGCGTTTCTTCGTTGACAATTGTGCACTTTCCTATAGAATCCGCGCTCGGGCTGAAGACCGGAACTGGCGCGGCCCTTTCGCCGAGGTGGCGGAATTGGTAGACGCACTAGGTTCAGGTCCTAGCGGTGGCAACACTGTGGGGGTTCGAGTCCCTTCCTCGGTACCAAGCCCAACAACATTGGATTCTATCTTGTCTGTCCGTGAGATAGAGTCCTTCCGCGAAAACTTCGCGAGTTCTTTCTGCCGCAGGGGACGCATCCGCAGCGTGCTGCTGCTGTGCCTCGCGGCTGGCGCAGCTAGCGCCGAACCGCTCCCTCTGTGGGAGGCGGGCGCAGGCATCGGCACTGCTTACCTGTCGCACTATCGGGGCGCCAATCAGTACCGCAACTGGGTCCTTCCCGTCCCCTACATCGTTTACCGCGGCAAGACTCTGAGAGTCGACGACCGCAGGCTCCACGGCCTGCCATTCAACACCGACCGGGTGGAACTGGATCTCAGCATCAGTGGATCCCCTCCAGTCCGGAACAACGACGCGCGCGCCGGCATGCCCGACCTCGACGCGACTCTGGAACTCGGCCCCTCGCTGGATTTCTTCCTGTACCGCTCCCCGGACCGAAGGCAGTTGCTGGAATTCAGGCTGCCCGCGCGCAAGGCCATCGCCTCGGATTTCTCGCATGTCTCGAATGTAGGCTGGATCGTCCAGCCGAACCTGAATCTGGATATGCACGACCTGCTTGGAGAACCCGGTGTGAATCTCGGACTGCAAGTCGGCATCCTCTACGCCGACCGGGGCTACAACCGCTATTTCTACTCGGTGGATCCCGCGTACGCGACGCCCGGCCGGCCGGCGTTCAGCGTCGGCGGCGGCTACGCCGGCACGACCTGGGTCGCCGCACTGAGCAAACGCTATCCCGGGTTCTGGGTCGGCGCCTTCGCCAAGTGGGACAGCGTGAGCGGAGCGGTTTTCGCCGACAGCCCGCTGGTGAAGTCCACCAACAATTTCACCTCGGGCATCGCCATCGCGTGGATCCTCCGGGCGTCCGACGCAAAGGTCGAAGCCGCGAGATAGTCCCGGCGCCTTAGAACATTGCGCCGTTGATCGAGACGATCTGGCCGGAAATGTAGCCGGCCCGCTCCGAAGCGAGAAACCCGATCAGGTCGGCGACCTCCTCGGGCCTTCCCGGGCGCTTCATGGGAACTAACCGCTCGATGAACTCGCGGTCGAAAACGTTCCCGCTCATCGGCGATTCGATGATCCCGGGGGCGACGGCGTTTACGGTAATTCCCCGGCTCGCGAGCTCGAGGGCGAGCGCCTTGGTCGCCCCGTGCAGACCTGCCTTGGCCGCGGCGTAGTTGGTCTGGCCGCGATTGCCGGCGAGCGCCGCCACCGACGAAACGCTGACGATGCGACCCCAGCGGGTACCCAGCATCGGAAGGAGCAGCGGCTGTGTCACGTTGAAGAACCCGTTGAGAGAAACGTCGATCACCCGCGACCATTGCTCCGGCTTCATTCCCGGCATGACGGCGTCGTCATGGATCCCCGCATTGTTGACGAGCACCTGGATCGGTCCTTCCTCGAGAATCTTCTGCAGCGCTCTCAGCGTCCCTTCGCCATTGCCGACGTCGAATGCAACGCCGGACGCGGAGCCGCCTGCAGCAACGATCGCCACCGCCAGTGCTCGAGCTTCCTCCGCGCGACGGTTCGCATGCACGTAGACGTGGCAGCCGTCGGCGGCCAGGCGGCGGCATATCGCCGCCCCGATCGCGCCGCTGCCGCCGGTGACGAGCGCGCGTTTCACGTTTTCGCCTGGTCCGCGTCCAGCACCACCGCAGCCCTACCGTCGAGCACGCGCTGCTTGCCTACGCTCACTTCGAATGCATAGATCGCGTGGCTGCCCTCGCCCATGAGCCTTTCGGCCGTCACCACGAGATCGCCCTCCAAGTCGTCCAGGCGACGCCTCGCGCAATTCACTTCGCGCACGCTGGCGAGGTAGCCCGCGCGCGGCTTCGCGCCGGTCTTCCCGCTCAAGCCGCCGTGCAATGCCATCGCCTGGGCGGCGTACTCGATACCGCACAATGCCGGCAATTCTCCGCCGCAGCGCAGCGGGTTGGCCGAATCCAGGTGCGTGCGGGTGATGCAACGGATACGTGTCGCGTCCCAGTCGAGCACGGCGTCGAGAAGCTGCATGGCACCGGCGTGAGGAATCAGGCCGGCGATCGTGTCGCGCCCGATCAGCACGGGCCTGCGGCGACTCGCAGCTGCGCGCCGGAAAGGAAATCCAGAACGACGATGGCGCCGCCCTCGCGTGCCAGTGCCGCGAGCAGGGGAAGCGCGCGCGCCGCCGGATTGCCGAGCCTTGCCGCATCCAGCGCCGCATCGGACATGCGCGTCGCCTGCCCCGGAGCCGGGACGAACTCTATTTCGAGTCTGGCAAAGGCGTGGGCGCCCGCCTGCGGCGCCATGACCAGGGCGACGCCGAAGCTCGCGGAGATGGGTCGTGCCGAATGCAACGGCTCGGGATAGGGTTGGTCGTAGGCGATCAGGCCGACCGGTACGCCGGTTCCGGCCTGTACCGCGGCTTCGAGCAAACCCGCGGCGAAGCTCGTATCGTAGCAGCCCAGGCTCGTCGACGGCTCCCGGCAGTGCGTGGCGATACTCCAGTAGCCGGCGGCGGCGTTGTGCACGGAATTGTGAAAACGCGTCGGCGAAACTTCGCGCTCCGGCGTGGTCAGGGCTTCGCACATCTGGTGCAGCGTATCGCCGTCGCTCGACGAAGATGCGAACACGGTCGCTGTCGTGGCCGCATCGCGGCTCGCGTTCCTGAAGGCTTCCTCGCCTGCGGCGAGCGCGAGCTTCACGGTTATCGGGGTGCGCCGCCGCTCCGCTGCGGGCAGCAGGTTGCTCGCAGCGACTACCGTTGGCGCTGGACGGTAGACCTCGGTTCCGCCAAGGACCGGCCGGCTCGCCATCCATCCCGCGAGTCCCGGACCGACGATGCCCACGCCCTCGACGAATACGCGATTCATGCCCGGGCCCCGAACACCAGGGTGCAGTTGCTGCCGCCGAATCCGAACGAATTGCTCAGGACGCGGCGCACCCGTGTCTCGCGGGTCTCCAGGAGATAGCGGCACTTCAACGCCGGATCCACCTCCCGGGTATTCGCGCCCCCGGGCATGAAACCGTGGGCGATCGTCATCATCGAGATGATGGCTTCCGTGATTCCCGCTGCCCCCAGGAGATGGCCCGTAGATCCCTTGGTCGAGCTGCACGGCGTATCGGTGCCGAATATCTCGACCACCGCCCGGTCTTCGCTGGCATCGTTGGTCTTCGTCGCCGTGCCGTGCAGGTTGATGTAGTCGATATCCGATGCCCCGAGGCCTGCCGATTCCAGGGCCCGCCGCATGGCCATCTTCGCGCCGAGCCCCTCTGGATGCGGCGTGGACATGTGGTAGGCGTCGGAACTCTCGCCTACGCCCAAGAGGAGAACCGCACCGCTCACCGCACGATCGGCCTTCTCGACGAGCGCGAAGCCGGCGCCTTCCCCGACAGAAATGCCGTCGCGCCCCGCGTCGTATGGACGGCAGGGACGCGGCGAGGTAAGCCCCAGCGAGTGAAACCCGTAGAGCGTGGTCAGGCACAGACTGTCGGCGCCGCCGACCACGGCGGCATCGCAGACTCCGGCGGAGATCATGCGTGCGGCGTTTCCGAACACCTTGGCGCCGGAGGAGCATGCCGAGGATACGACGAAGCCGGGACCGTTGAGTCCGCAGTAGCGCCGCACGAATTCACCCAGTGAAAAGACGTTCTGGGTCTCTGCGTAGTGGTAGTCGCTGGGGAGGGCGCCGGTGCCTGGGTTGCGCCGCCGGTAGGCCAACTCGGTGGTGTGGATTCCCGAGGTGCTGGTGCCGAGGAACACGCCCACCCGGCCCGGCCCGTAGCGCTCCCGTGCCTGAGCGACCTGCGCTGCGAATCCGTCCTGTTCCAGGCAGCGCTGCACCAGCCGGTTGTTGCGGCAGTCGTAGACGGCGAGGTCGGATCGAACCGATTCGCGTTCCAGCCCGGGAACGCGGCCGATATGGGTATCGAGGGCGGCGGAGTCGAAGTCACACGGCGTGAGACCGGATTTCTTCTCGCGCAATCCGTGCAGCATCGCGCCCACTCCGCTACCCAGGCAGTTGACGATCGAGAAGTGGCTGATGACGAAAGGCTGCACGTGCCGGCGCGGGCGTGGGTCTACGCCGCCACGTCCTCGCCGCAGGCCGCGGCGAGTGAAACCGGACGCAAGCCCTGTGCGGAGATCTCATCCAGAAGCGCCGGCAGCACCGTCAGCACGATGCAGGCGTTGTCGTGCAGTAGCAGCACATCGCCGGCGGCAAGGCCCTGGGTGAGCCGTTGCAGCACGCGCCGGGGATTGCGGCTCACGGCGTCGAATCCGCGGCGCGTCCAGGACGCGTACTGCAGGGCCTGCGACGCGAGCAAGGGATCGAGCAAGGGACTGCGAAATCCTGCCGGCGCCCGGAAGAACAGCGGCGAACGGCCGGTAATCGCGGTCAGGATCGCCTGCGCAGCCTCCACTTCGTGCCTCAGCCGCGCCATGCCGAAAAGAGCGAACATGTGGTGATGGTGGTGACTGTGGTTCTCGACGCTGTGGCCGCGGCGTGCGATCTCCTTCACCAATTCCGGGAACGCGGCCGCCTTCTCGCCGATGCAGAAGAAACTCGCCTTGGCCTGGTAACGATCGAGCAGTTCCAGAACCTGCGGCGTGAGCACCGGGTCCGGGCCGTCGTCGAATGTGAGGCAGATCTCGCCGCGACGCGCCGCGGCGGCCGGCAAGCTCACCAGGTTTGGGCCCAGCCAGGATCCGCGCGGCGACAGGACCGCCCCAACCAGTGCCGCATGATTTGCCAGAAGAGCCCCGGCCGCCCAAATCCAGGCTTCCGGAAACACAAGCAGCGCCACCACCACCGCCGCGTGTACCAGCGCCGAAAACCAGATGATGGGTCTCGGTTTCCAGCGACGGCTGTTGTCGCCGCCGATCGCCGTTGCATTGCTCAGAGTCGATCCCATGCTCAATCGTAACAGTGTCGTAGGGGAAGGTAAGAAAACGGTGCAAGGAAAATACCAGAAACGCCTGCCACCCGCCTGCGCCGATCGCTACTTGGCAGTATCACACCACACCTCGCCTGCGAGAACGGCGTGCCCCTCCGCGCTGCAAGTGATGCGCAGTCGGGGCTCGACGCCGCCGGAGTACTCGATGCGGATTCTGTCCCCGGGGCGCACCGGACGGAGGAACTTCACGGACCTTACCTTGCAGCACTCCAGGCGCCTGCCCAGGTCGGCCTCGATCGCCAGGAGCACCTCGCTCAACAGCAGCGCGCCTGGAATGACCGGGTTGCCGGGGAAGTGTCCCTGCGCAGCAGGATGGTCCGGCGCGAAGGCGCGCTCTAGGGACGCCAACGCTATTCCACCCTGGCGAGTCGGCTGACCAGGCGATCCAGGGCCAGCCGCGGCAATTTACCCGTCTCGTTGCGAGGCAGCGAGTCGACGAAGCACAACGGGCGGGGAAGGAATGCCGGATCGATTCGTTGCCGCAGGGCCGACATCAGGACATCGCTCGAGAGCCCCGGAGCGACCACGAAGGCCATGAGGCGAGTCACCGTCCCGTCGTCTTCCTCGGGCATGACGAACGCGCCGTCCTTCACGCCTGCAATGGAGTTCAGATGAAAATTCAGATGCGTGAGCGAGGTGCGCTTGCCGGCGATATTGACCAGGTCCGCGGTGCGCCCATGCAGAATGAAAGTATCTGCATCCCGGGGTTCGATCACATCGCCGAGCAGCACCTCCCCTTCCACGTGCCCGCCGCTCACCGCGAAGCCCCCCTCGACGGCACACAGCCTCAGCCCCGGAAGCAGGCGCCACTCCTGCGACCGCGCCGGCCGGCGCGTCGCGACCTGGCCGGCCTCGGTACAGCCGTAGATCTCAAAAAGGGGCGAGGTGAAACGCGCCTCGGCTTCCGCCGCCAGTTGCGGGGACAATGGCGCCGTTGCGCACAGCAGGAAATCGACCATCGGCAACGCGCTGGATTCGGCGAGCAGAACCCGCAGGTGCACGGGCGTGGTTACCAGTCCCCGCGGGCGCGGCGAAGCCTCCAGTTCGGCACACACGTCCGCGGGAAAAAACGGACGTCCGGCGTGCATCGCCAGACCGCCTTGCATCACCGCCAGCACGGTGGACTCCAGGCCGTACATGTGCTGCTGCGGCACTGTGCCGAGCAAGACCATGTTGCGATACGCGGCCAGACCGAGGCGCTCGATCTCGGCGAGCCCGCTCCTCACCAGCGAGCCCCACGACTTCGCGTGCGGCACCGGCTGTCCTGTCGATCCGGAAGTAAACAGCACCGCCGCTGCCTGCGCCTCAGGGACAAGCGGAACTGCCACCGGCCCGGTTACGGACGAGGGCATCTCCGGATACGCAAACGTCTCCAACTGCGGCGTGTCACCGGCGCCGTCGCTCAGGCAATACACCCCGGGATAGCCCTGCCTAACCCGTTCGAGCAGATCGGAAGTCGAATTCGACGGAAACAGGCTGACCTGCCCGCGCAGGAGGGCCGCGGCCAGGCCCACCGTGAAACGGTACCGGTCGGCGCAGAGGTTCACGACGTGGGAGCGCTGCGGAAGCGCATCTGCCAGACGCGCCGCGTCGCCGAGGAAAGCCTCGACTGGGACGCGCCGTCCGGCGCTATACGCGAACGTCCCGCCGGCGGAATAGTTACGGATCAGCGGAAGATCGGCCATGAATAAGCGCCGGCTAGCCCCCGGCGCTATTTGGCCCGCTGCTGCTGGATGTGCTGCGCGAGGCCGCGCAGGGAGGCAAAGATCTTGCGGTTATGTTCGTCGTCGGAGCGCAGCTTCACCCCGTACGCCTTCGAAACCGCCAGAGCCACTTCGAGGATATCGATCGAATCCAGGCCGAGACCCTCGCCGTACAACGGAGCGCCTGGGTCGATCGATGCCGCCGGCGTTTCCAGGTTGAGAGCGGTGACGATCAGCTCCGCGAGTCTCAGCTCCTCGGCAGTGAGTGTGCCGGAATTCGGCATCTCGCTTGCAGACATGCTCATCCCTTGTTCCTTCGGACCTTGGTCGCGACCGCCATTATACCGGCACCGACGCCCGTCAGCGTCCGGCGCCGGATCACCCGTGCTCAGGTCGAGCTGGTAAACCCGCCGTCGATCACGATCACCTCCCCCGTAACGAACCGGTTCGACTGGATCAGCGTCATCATGGTTTCGGCGACATCCTCAGCCGTCACGCAGCGCTTGAGCGGTGTCGCCTTCGCGCGCTTGCTCATGAGGTCTTCATACTTGTCCTTGAGCATGCGCTGCATCCAGTCGCCTTCCATCCAACCCGGCGCAACCGCATTGACGCGTATCTCCGGCCCCAGGTTCCACGCGAGCGTCTTGGTCATATTGATCACCGCCGCCTTGCTCGCCGCATAGGGAAGCGGTTGCGGCCCCGGCCGCAACCCGACGATGCTCGCCGTATTGACGATGCAGCCCTTGGCGGCGCGCAGCAAGGGCACCGCCGCACGCGTCACCTGGAACAGGCCGCGTACATTGACCGCGAACACCCGGTCCCAGTCCTCCAGCGACAGGCTCTCCAGATCCTTCGGCTTCCACTGGGCTGTGGTTCCCGCATTGTTTATGAGAACGTCGAGCCGCCCGAAACGCTCGCCGACCGATTTCAGCATCAGGCGTACCGCCGCCTCGTCGCTCACGTCACACTTGACGACCAGAGTTTTCGCTCCGAGTCGTTCCGCGTCCGCCGCGGTGGCGCGGGCCGCGGCGTCGCTCGAGCTATAGTTGATCGCGACATCGTAGCCGGCGCGCGCCAGTGCAAGGGATGCGCTCCTGCCGATGCCGCTCGCGGCACCGGTGACGAGCGCCGCCGGTCTGTGTGTGGTCGTGGACACGTCGGGAGCGCCTTGGTTGAATAGTGACTATAGACCCAGGACGCGTTCGGCGTTCCTGTGGAAAATCTTCTCCATCACCGCGTCTGGATAGCCCAGCTCGCTCCATTCCTTGAGGATGCGCGCGTAGGGCAGGCTGGGGTAGTCGCTGCCGAATAGGATCTTGTCCTGCAGCCGCGTGCGCATGTCCACCTTGAGCTGGGCCGGAAAATATTTCGGCGCCCAGCCCGACATTTCCCAGTAGACGTTGCCCTTGTGAAGGGCGACCGCCGTGGTCTCGTCGACCCAGGGCCAGCCAGGATGCGCCATGATGATTTTCAGGTCCGGAAAATCCGCCGCCAGATCATCGATCGCAGACGGGTGCGCGTGACGGATCCTCGCGCCCATGCCGCCCGGCAGTCCCGCGCCCATCCCGGTGGTGCCCACGTCGATCATCACCGCGGCATTCAGCTCGTTGATGACCTCGAACAGCGGGTAATAGCGGCGATCGTTGACGGCGAAGTGCTGCATGATCGGATGGAAGTGGAAACCGATCATGCCGAGTTCCCCGATCGCTTTTCGCGCCTGGGCGATCGCTACCTCCCCCTTGGCGGGCTCGACCGCCCCCCAAGCCTGAATGATTCGGCCGGGATGGCGCTTCCACATCGCGTGCACGTATTCGTTGGTGCACGCAGGCGTAGCGATGGTCGTCTCCAGGTCGAGCGCCACCAGCAGCGCCTCGACGCCAGCGTCGCTGAAGTCGCGGATTACCGCTTCCTCCGTTTTCGCGACCCAGCCCCTGTTCCAGTATTTCGCCAGAGCGTCGACGTAGGGACCCTGGCAGGCGATCCATTCCTGCGTTCCAGGGTAGCAGTGCAGGTCGATGATTCTCATGCGGCCCCGTCAAACGCGCGCCCGTGCGGTGCGTTCCTGCTCGAGCTTCTTCGCCACCATCTCGCTCAAGGTCTTCTTGGAAACCTTGCCGAAGGTCGACACGGGAAAGTCTTCCAGGATCTCGATCCGTTCCGGCAGCTTGAACTTGGCGATCTCCTTGCCCATGAGGAAGGCGACCAACTCTTTCAGGGTCAGAGAGCAGTCGCGCTTGAGGATCACGCAGGCACACATCCTCTCGCCTAGCAGCGGATCGGGCATCGGTACGCAAGCGATGTTCTGCACCATGGGATGCGAGAGAATCAGGTTTTCGATTTCTTCCGCGCTGATCTTCTCGCCGCCGCGATTGATCAGGTCCTTCTTGCGGCCTTCGACCACGTAGTTGCCCGAAGGGTGGCGACGCATCAGGTCCCCGGAGCGGTAGAAGCCGTCCGGCGTAAACTGCCGCGCATTGTACTCGGGCACACCGAAATAGCCGCGCAGGGTGTACGGACCGCGGCAGGTCAGTTCCCCGACTTCCCCAGCGGGCACTTCCCTGCCCTCGTCGTCCACGAGCCTCACCTCATCGTCGGGTGACAGTGGCCGGCCGCAGGTTTCCAGGCGCACGTCCTCGGGATCGTCCAGGTCCACGAAGAACAGCATGCCCTCGGACATGCCGAAATTCTCCTGCACGGTCACGCTGGGAATCAGCTCCTTGGCGCGCAATCTCACCTCGGGCTGCATGCGCTGGCCTCCGCTCTGGATCACTCGCAACGAAGACAGGTCGTACTTGCCGACGGACTCGTCGTTGATCAGACGGATGAGCAGCGCCGGCACGACCTTGAGATGCGTAACGCGGTGTCGTTCGATCAGCACAAACAAGTCTTCCGGTCTGGTGCTCGCAGAAAGCACGACCTTGCCGCCGTGCAGGATATACCCCTGCAGCCCCGGACACGCGAGCGGCAGGTTGTGGGCGATGGGCAGCGCCAGCAACAGCACCGAGTCCCCGTCCACCCTGCAGACCGCAGAGGCGATCCTGGAATTGTAGACGTAGTCGTTGTGCGTCCGCGGTATGAGCTTGGGCACCCCCGTGGTGCCGCCGGAAAGCTGGAATATGCACGGCTCCCCCGGATCGATCTTGAGATTGCGCAATGCTTCCGGAGGGCGCTGCGCCGGAGCCGAGATGAGCTCCGCGAGGGAAATAAATCCTGCCGGAGCCCGCCCGAGGACGATCCCGAGCCGTACCGTGGAAGCTTCCCTGCGCACCCGGGTCACCATGTCGGTGAAATCGAAGTCCCCGTGACGGTCGGGCGTGACGCAAGCGACGGCCCCGGCGAGCCTCGCGAACTGGCTCACCTCGAGATAACGGTGGGTGGCGAGCGCGGCGATGGGGATCGCGCCAATCTTCTGGAGCGCGAAATACAGGTAGACGAACTCGACCACGTTCGGAAGTTGGACCACCACGCGGTCGAGCGGCTGCAAGCCGGCATCGAGCAGGTTCAGCGCGAGGCGGTCGGAGACGCGATCGATTTCTGCATAGGTGAAGGACTTGCCACGATCTACGACCGCGACGCGCTCGGAGTAGCGCGCGAATGCGGCCGCGAATTCCGCCGCAAGAGACCGATCCTGCCAGTAGCCTCTTTCGCGATAGCGCCGGGCAAACTCCGGAGGAAACGGAACGGTTCCCTGCAGCATGCAATTCTCCAACGACTCTAGTGGAACGGGTGCCGCCGCACGATCGTCTCCTCCCGATCCGCGCCAGTCGAGATCATATCGATCGGAACACCGCACAGGCCCTGCAGACGCTCCAGATAGGCACGGGCATTCGCCGGCAACCCAGCATAGGCCCGAACCCCCAGCGTGCTCTCTTTCCACCCGGGCATTTCTTCGTACACCGGCTCGCAACGCTCGGTATCTTCGGCCCCGAGGGGAAGCAGGTCGAGACGTTCGCCGTCGATGCGATACCCCGTGCACAACTTCACCGCGTCCATTCCGTCCAGAACGTCGAGTTTGGTGACGCACAGCCCTGTCACGCCGTTGATCTGCACCGAGCGCCTGAGCGCCGGCGCATCGAACCACCCGCAGCGGCGCGGCCTTCCCGTGGTGGCGCCAAATTCGTTCCCGCGCGAGCGCAGCAATTCGCCCATGGCGTCCCCGAGTTCGGTCGGAAATGGCCCGGAGCCGACGCGCGTGGCGTAAGCCTTGGTGATACCGAGGACGTAGTGCAGCATCTGCGGCCCGACGCCGGCACCGGCCGCTGCCGCCCCGGCCACGCAGTTGCTCGAGGTCACGTACGGATAGGTGCCGTGATCCACGTCGAGCAGCGTGCCTTGAGCGCCTTCGAACAGCAGGTTGTGACCGGCATGGTTGGCCTCGTAGAGCGCGCGCGCGACGTCCGAGGCCAGAGACTCGAGCCTGGGCGCAAGCGCCAACGCCTCATCGCGGATGCGGACGAAGTCGAGCGCCTTGCCCCCAAGATATTTCGTAAGAACGAAATTGTGATACTCAAGAAGCGGTTCGAGCTTCGCAGCAAAGCGCTGCGGAACGAGGAGATCTTTGAGACGGATGGCACGGCGGGCGACCTTGTCCTCGTACGCCGGCCCTATGCCGCGCCCGGTCGTGCCGATTTTCGCGTCGCCCTGGGCAGATTCCCGCGCAAGATCGATCGCGGCATGGAACGGAAGGATGAGCGGACAAGCCTCCGAGACGCGCAGGCGCCCGGCTATCGCCACACCCGCGTTCTCCAATTCGTCCATCTCGCTCACCAGAGCCTGCGGCGACACGACCACGCCGTTGCCGATGTAGCAGATCACTCCACTGCGCAATATGCCCGAGGGCACCAGATGCAGAACAGTCTTCCTCCCGGCGATGACCAGCGTGTGCCCGGCGTTGTGACCCCCCTGAAAACGCACCACCCCTTGGGCATGGTCGGTGAGCCAGTCCACCACCTTACCCTTGCCTTCGTCGCCCCACTGGGTGCCGATAACGACTACGTTTCTTGCCATCGCGACGTTGCCTATCGGCTCAGACTTTTGCAATCCGGCGCACGACCCACTTACCCCCCCGCTTCACGACCTCCCGGCTGCACGACGACTCGCCGCGCAGCTTGGCGTGCCCCGGCAGGTCGACCACGACGATCTCTCCCGCGGAACGCAGTCTGCGCACCAGGGCAGCAAGCCGCGGGTCGCTCACATGCGGTGCGCGGATTCCGCCCGGCCCGGTCTGCTCCGACACGATGCGCGCGAGGCTGCGCAGATCCAAACTGAAACCAGTGGCGGGACGGGCGCGACCGAAGGCCTTCCCGACTTCGTCGTAGCGCCCCCCGAGGGCCACGGCACTGGCAAGCGACGGCGCGTACGCCGCGAATGCGACGCCGCTGTGATAGTGATAACCCCGCAGGTCAGCCAGATCCACCGAGACCGGCAGGCCCTCGCTCCGGGACAAAGCTCTGAGATCGCGCAGAGCCGAGCGGATCTCGGGATAGTCAGGGAGCACGCGGCGCGCGCGCTCGAGCACCGAAGCATCGCCGTAGAGTTCCGGCAGCGAGACCAGCGCGTTGCGCGTGGCGGCCGGCAGGCCCCTTGTCGTTTCGCGCAATGCTGCCGCATCCTTGGCGGCAAGCCCTGCGTAGATCTCCGATTCGAGCGCAGGCCCTACCCGCCCGTGGCGGCATAGGGCGCGAAACACGCCCACGTGGCCGATATCGAGACGCGCGTCGGCCACGCCGCAGGTCGCCAGAGCTGCAGCGAGCAGCCGCTGAATCTCCAGGTCGCTTTCAATTCCGGCATGTCCGTAGATCTCTGCGCCGATCTGCAGTGGTTCGCGCGTGGAATCGAGCCCGCGCGGCCGGGTATGCAACACGCTGCCCGCGTAGCACAGGCGCGTCACACCTATGCGGTTCAGCAAGTGCGCATCGATCCTCGCCACCTGCGGCGTGATGTCGGCCCGGACCCCCATCATGCGGCCGGACAGTTGATCGA
This sequence comes from Gammaproteobacteria bacterium, assembly GCA_041496705.1. Classification (GTDB taxonomy): domain Bacteria; phylum Pseudomonadota; class Gammaproteobacteria; order Burkholderiales; family SG8-39; genus VBDM01. The sequence continues at coordinate 29,173 of JBGQFD010000017.1, forward strand.
CCAGCTTGAACGTGCGCAGGTCGAGGTCGTGCCCGGTGCCGGTCAGCAGCGACTCGAGGTACTCGAGCATCGGCGGGATCACCAACTCGTAGCCGTGAGCGCGAAACAGATCGAGCAGCCTGCGCCGCAGGCGCTCGATGCGCTCGGCCAGCGGAGGCAGGATGTCCTCGATGTTTTCGGGCAGAAGCCAATTGCGCATCGGGGCGCCTAACGGACGAAATACAGGATCATCAGGCCGACCAGCATTGACGAAAGCCCGAAAAAGCGGATCTGGCCGTCAGAGAATTTCGTGATGCGGCGGAACGTTTCTCGCCACAAGGCGGGAAGCAGGAACGGCAGCACCCCCTCGATGACCAGCATCAAGGCAAATGCCATTAGGAAAGTGGCGCCCATTCACTTGCCGCCCTTCCCTGCATTCCGGAAATGCCTGAAGAACTCCGAATTTGGGTCGAGGATTAGCACGTCGCTCTTGTTCTTGAACGCTGCCCGGTAAACCTCGAGGCTGCGGTAGAACGAGTAAAACTCGGGGTTCTCGCTGAACGCGCGAGCGTAAATGGCGGCAGCCCGGGCGTCGCCTTCGCCCTGGATGCGCTGGGCGTCGCGATACGCCTGCGCGATGATGACCTCGCGCTGCTTGTCGGCATCGGCGCGAATCTTCTCGGCTTCGGCCGAACCGTTCGAGCGCAACTCCGAAGCGACGCGCTTGCGCTCCGATTCCATGCGCCGGTAGACGTCCACACTCACTTCCTGAGGCAGATCGACGCGTTTGAGCCTTACGTCCACGACGTGGATTCCGAGGCTGCGCACGTCGAGGTCCACCTTTTCGCGCACGGTATTCATGATGTCGTCGCGTTCCCCCGAGACCACGTCGTGCACGGTGCGCTTTCCGAATTCCTCACGCAGCAGGCCGTTGACGGTCTGGTTGATGCGCCGGGCCGCCGCGATCTCGTCCCCGGCCACCGAAACGTAGTATTTCTTGACGTCGACGATGCGCCATTTAACGAAGGCGTCGACCAGCACCGGCTTGTTCTCGACGGTGATGAACCTCTGCGGCTCCGGGTCGTCCCAGGTGAGAATGCGGGTATCGAAGGTGCGCACGTTCTGGATCAGAGGCCATTTGAAGTGCAGGCCCGGCTCCTCGATCAGGTCCTTCATCTCGCCGAGCTGAAATACGATTGCCCGCTGCCGCTGGTCCACCGTGAACGCCGACAGACTCAGGACAACCAGCACTGCCAGAACGCCTGCGAGGGTCATGCCGATACGATTTTTCACGGCCGCTCCCCGCGTTCGCGACCGCGCAAGGTATCGCGCGAGCGCGCTCCCGTCTCGGGCGGTATCTGCGGCTCGGCGGCGGGCGCAGCCCGGGCTCCGAGCGGATCCGGAAGCGCCGCTCCCTGCATCTGGATGATCTTGTCGAGCGGGAGGTTCAGCAGATTGCTGCCGGCCCGCGAATCGACCAGTATCTTGGAAGCGCTCCCCAGCATCTGCTGGACGGTGTCCAGATACAGGCGCTCCCGCGTCACCTGCGGCGCCTTGTTGTACTCGACCAGAATCTGGCGGAACCGGGACGCCTCGCCCTCGGAATTGGCGACTACCCTCTGCTTGTAGCCTTCGGCCTCGAGCAGCAGCCTGGAGGCCACGCCGCCCGCCTTCGGGACCACGTCGTTGAAGTAGGATTGTCCGTCGTTCTTCAGCCGCTCGCGATCCTGGTTCGCCTTGACCGCGTCGTCGAACGCGGCCTGCACCTGTTCGGGCGGCTGGGCGTTCTGGATATTCACGCTGCTGATCTGGATGCCGGTCTGGTATCGATCGAGGATCTCCTGCATGACAGGGAGCGCCTTCGCGACAACCGCCTGACCCTGGTTGAGAACGAAATCCATCCGGCTCTTGCCGATCACTTCGCGCAGCGCCGTTTCCGCAGCCTGCAGGACCGCATCATCGGGCTGCCGGTTGTTGAACAGATATTCTCGCGCATCCTTGAGCGTGTATTGAACCGCCATCTGGACATCGACGATGTTCTCGTCGTAGGTCAGCATCAGCGATTCCTTCAGCACCCGAGTCTTGACGTTGTTGCGGTAGCCCACCTCGACGGTGCGGACCCCTTGCAAGTTGACGATCTCCTGACTTTGAATCGGATAGGGTAGACGCCAGCGCAAGCCGGAGTCGGTGACCTCCGAGAACTTTCCAAATGTCAGGACCACCCCGCGTTGGCCCGCGACGACGATGTAGAAACCGCTCGCAAGCCAGGCGACCAGCACGACCAGGACAATCAGGCCGACTCCTCCGCCGAATTGCTTCATGCTCGGCGATCCCCCGGGATCGGCGCCACCGCCGCGACGACCGAACAGGCTGTTCAACTTCTGGTTGAAGTTGCGCCACATCTCGTCGAGATCAGGCGGTCCCTCGTTACCACCGCCTCGCTTGCCCCACTGTGGGTCGTTCAATGACATAGCAATCCCAAGAATCCTCGCTGCACCATTCTCGCGGGAAGAAAGACTCAGCCCCCTGCCAACCCTGCTCGGGTCCTCCAGGTGACGCGGCGGACGACTCCCGCCCAGCCCCTAAGCCTCAGCCGCTTGGCGCAATCCACGTGAACCGGTCGAATTTGGCGGGTCCGCCCGGGATGATCTCGAGGCTGCCGCCTCGATCAGGGCCTGGCGCAGGCCTCCAGCGCCATCACCCGTTTTTGCGCTAAGACGAACGCGGCGGATTCTATCATATTCATCCCGGTCAACTCCTGCGCGCAGGCGGCTCCGGTCGATCTTGTTCCAGACCTGGATCTGGGGAATCTCACCAGCACCGATCTCGGCAAGCACCTTGTCCACATCCCCGATCTGCTGTTCGCGAGCGTCACTGGCCGAATCGACGACCTGCAGCAGCAGGTCCGCGCGAACGGTCTCCTCGAGCGTCGCCTGAAACGCCGCTACGAGGGTGTGAGGGAGATCACGGATGAACCCCACGGTGTCTGAGATCGCAACGTTTCCGGCTTCCGGGAGATACAGCCGGCGGGTTGTAGTATCCAGCGTCGCGAACAGGCGATCCGCGGCCAGCGCCCCCGCATGGGTGAGGGTATTGAACAGCGTGGATTTTCCTGCGTTCGTGTAGCCGACCAAGGAGACCGAAAAAACGCTGCTTCGCGCCCTCGCGCGCCGCTGGACATCGCGCTGGCGGCGCAGCTTGCCGAGCTTGTCCTTGAGCACCTTGACGCGGTTCGCGATCAGGCGCCTGTCGATCTCCAGCTGGGTTTCACCCATGCCACCCAGGAATCCTCGGCCACCCCGCTGCCGCTCCAGGTGCGTCCAGCCGCGTACCAGACGCGTCGCGGCGTGCTCCAGGAGGGCAAGTTCCACCTGCAGCTTCCCCTCGTGGCTCTTGGCTCTCTGGGCAAAAATGTCCAGGATCAGCCGCGTGCGATCAACCACCGGACAGCCAAGCGCCTTCTCCAGGTTGCGCTCCTGGATCGGCGACAGGAGATGATTGAACACTGCAAGCGACGCGCCGCTCTCCTTGATCACGCGCTGGATTTCCTCGACCTTCCCTGAGCCAGCGAAGTGGGCCGGATCGGGCCGGTCGCGACGTCCTTGAACCAGGGCTAGCGCCCGAAGACCTGCGCTCGACACCAGCAGCCGCAACTCCTCGAGGCTTTCGGCGTATCCGCTTGCGCCAAGATCGAGCCCCACCAGGACGGCGCCGTCGCCCTCCGACCGACGCTCAACCATTGCGCTCGGTCAAGAGGCAGGGACGCGGGTGGAACCGCGCATCAACCGTCTGAAGGGGCAGTGTCAACGGAAAGGGTGACTGCGCGCGCCGGCACCACGGTGGAGATGGCGTGCTTGTACACCATCTGGGTCACGGTGTTTTTCAACAGCACGACGTACTGGTCGAACGATTCGATCTGCCCTTGAAGCTTGATGCCGTTGACCAGGTAGATCGATACCGGCACGTGCTCCTTGCGCAGGGTGTTCAGGAATGGATCTTGGAGCAATTGTCCTTTATTGCTCATGGGTTACCCCCGATTCGTCTTCTTTGAGGTTCTACTTTAAATGGTTTTCCGCTCAAATGCCATCGGCGTATCGGCGGAGCTTCACGGCGGTCGCGACACTTTCTTTAGATACGCTAGTCCACGTAAGGGTTCCGGCCACTGCGAAATTCAATTCGCAGCGGCGTGCCTTCGAGCCGGAACACCCTGCGAAAATCACTTTCCAGGTACCGACGATAGCTCGCGGGCACCGACTTGAGCGCGGTTCCGTGAATGACCACGACCGGAGGATTGCTTCCGCCCTGATGGGCATAGCGCAGCTTCGGCCGAGAGAAACCGGACCTTGGCGGCGACTGCTTGGTCACGGCGGCAATCAAGGCACGCGTCAGTTTCGGTGTCGACAGCTTCGCCATGGCCGCCTGGTATGCGCGGTCCACCGAATCCATCAGCTGCCCGATGCCGCGTCCTTCGCGTGCCGATATGTAGTGAAACTTGGCGAAGGACAGGAAGTTGAGCTTGCGCGCAACGCCTCGCTTGATCATTTCGCGCTCGTAGCTTCCCGGGTCGTCCCACTTGTTCACCGCCACGACCAGGGCTCGACCACGATCGAGGATGAACCCGGCGATGTGCGCGTCCTGCTCGGAAATCTCGGCCAGGGCATCCAGAACCAGGATCACGACGTTGGCCCGATCGATGGCCTGCAGCGTCTTGATCACAGAGAACTTCTCCACACCCTCGAACACGTTTCCGCGGCGCCTCAGGCCGGCCGTATCGATCAGCGTATACGGCCGACCCCTGATGCGAATCTCGACGTCGATGGCGTCGCGCGTGGTTCCCGGTTGATCGAAAGTGACCATGCGGTTTTCACCAATCAGGATGTTGACCAGCGTGGATTTTCCCGCGTTGGGACGACCGACGATGGCCACTCTTGCGCCGGTATCGGGGATGTCGGACTCTGCAGTCCCTCCGACCTCGGCGAGGACCGCGTCCACGAATTCGCGCACCCCGGAACCGTGTTCGGCGGAAATCGCGTGCGGGGTACCCAGTCCCATCTCGTGGAATTCCGCCGTGACGAGATCGGGATCCATGCCTTCGGTCTTGTTCACCGCGAGGAACACCCGCCGGCCCGCACGGCGCAGTTCCTCGCCGATGAGCCGATCGCCAGCCACGAGTCCCTCGCGTGCGTCGGTCATCAGCACGACAGCATCCGCCTCGGCAATCGCGGTCCGCGCCTGTTTGGCCATTTCCACGAAGACCCCGGCGCCCTCGGGCTCGAGTCCGCCGGTATCGACGACGAGATAGGGTCGGTCGCCTAGGCGACCTACGCCATAGTGGCGGTCCCGCGTCAGCCCCGGCACGGCGGCGACCAGTGCGTCGCGCGTGCGCGTGAGCCGGTTGAACAAGGTCGACTTGCCGACATTAGGCCGGCCGACGATCGCGAAGATGGGTTTGGGCACGGATTCGGGGAGCACGCTCCGTCGAGGAGGCACGACGCACCGGGATTCCCAGCACGCGCCTCGCTCGACTAGCGCGTGCTCAAGGCATACAGGTTGCCGTCGCTCGTTTGCACCAGGAATCCATCGCCGAGCCGCAGCAGCGGCGCGCGGATGGGACTGCCGTCGGTGGCGATCCGACCGACAAATGCACCGCTGTCGCGCGAAAGAAAATGCACGAAGCCTTCGATGTCCCCCGCCGCAACCTCACCCCCGAGCGCCAGCGGCGCCGTCAGCCGCCTGAGAAAGAGCTTGTCCTGCTTCCAGATGCTGGTGCCGCCCGCGCGGTCCAGGGCGAGCACCGCTCCCTTGTCGTCGCTCACGAACAGATACCGCGCATCGGTCGAGAGGCCCGCTGTGCTCGAGATCTCGCGCGACCACACCGGATTGCCGCTGACGGCATCGAAGCACGCGACTCGGCCCTGATAGGAGACCGCACAGATTTCCCTGTCGACGACGACGGGCAAGCCGACCACGTCCGTCACGCGCTCAAGTTCGGTCGCCCCGCGCGGCAGCGATACGGTCGCTTCCCAGCGCAACCCGCCGTTAGCGAGTGCGATCGAGACCAGTTTTCCCCCGGCAAACCCCGTGAAAACGTAACCTCGATCGGCGACCATGCCCGTGGGAGAGCGCACCGACAGGGCCGGGCCGGTCCGCTGGTACAGCCACCGCCGCTTGCCGTCGCGCGCGTCCAGTGCAAATACCCGACTGTCGCCGCTGCGCACGATCACCAGATCCCCCGTCAGGACCGGGGGCGTCAGGATCTCGCTCGACACACGGGATCGCCAGCGAACCTCTCCGGACGCCGCCTCGAGCGCGATTACCTCCCCTTCCAGCGTCCCCACTGCAACCAGCGCGCCGTCCGAGCCCACCCCTCCGGAGAGTTCCTGTCCCGTCGTGCTGCGCCACGCTTCCTTGCCGCTGGCAGCATCGAACCGGGCCACTGTTCCGTCTTGTGCCGCCGCATAGACGGCGTTAGCGGCAAGCGCCGGCAGGAATACCGCGTCTCCCGAGGGCCCGATCCCCGCTTGCCACAAGGTGCGGACAGGGATGTTCGCCGGCAGCTCGGACAGCTCCGCCATCTTCGGGCCGGTGGAGGAACCCGAGCAGCCGGCGAGCAAGAGAGCGCCGGCGAGGACCAGCCGGCGCATCAGCTCTCCCCTAGGGCGTCGAGCTTGAGGCGCAATGCCTCGCGCAGCGCGCTGTTGCCGGGTTCCGCCGCGTCGAGCGCGGCCTTGTACTCGGCGCGCGCCTCGCCGGACTTCTTCTGCGCCACCAGAATGTCCCCGCGCTGGGATGCATACAACGCTTCGAACCCCGGCCTGGGTTTTTGCGAAATCACCTTCAAGGCGGCGTCGGCGTCGCCGTCGTCGAGCACGACACTGGACAGGCGCAGTCTGGCTATCGCTTGCACTTCCTCGCTGCTCGCGTGGTCGACCACCCACTCGAGTTGCGCGCGTGCAGTCTTGCGGTCGCCCGCCTGAAACTGGACTTTGGCGGAGACGAGGCCCGCGAGCGGCGCGTAGGCGGTCCGCGGAAAGTTCTCCAGGATCGCCCCGGCGGCGTCGCGAGCCGCCTTCAGGTCATTGGCGCGCGCCGCCTTCTGCAGTGCGTCGTAAAGGACGGCGGCCTGTGTCGCCTGCGAGCGCTGGTACCAAGTCCAGGCATTCCAGGCGGCGATCGCGGCGAGCACCAGCATCGCCGCCCCGGCCACCTTGCCGCCATTCTCCTTCCACCAGGCTTTCAGCGCTGCCAGCTGTTCCTGCTCCTCAAGATCGTACGTGCTCATCGAGATTCCTCAGAGTGTTCGGGGTCCATCAGGAAGCATTTCGCGATTGTCCGTCGTCTGCGCCGGCAAGCAGCAGATCCGAGATCGCCTCGGACAGGCGCTGGAACGGCACCCGCTCCTGTTCGCGCTTCTCGCGGAGGGCCTTTACGCCGGCCTCGCCCGCGCGCACCTCATCGTCGCCGAGAATCACCGCAACCGGCGCGCCGCTTGCGTCAGCTCTCTTCATCTGGGACTTGAAGCTGCCACCACCGCAGTGCTGCACTACGCTCAAGCCGGCATCGCGCAGCGCCTCCGCGATTCGAATCGCGACGCGTGCAGCCTGCTCGCCCTGATTGACCAAGTAGACATCCGGCACACTGCGCTCGCCCGTGTCGCCGAGGAGGAAGACCAGTCGCTCGATGCCCATCGCCCATCCGCAGGCCGGGGTAGGCTTACCGCCAATTTGCTCGAACAGGCCGTCATAACGGCCCCCAGCGCAAACCGTGCCCTGGGCGCCGAGCTGGTCGGTCACCCACTCGAAAACGGTCAGATTGTAATAGTCGAGGCCGCGCACCAGGCGGGTGTTGATTTCGAACGAGCGCCCGGCGTCCTTGAGAGCGGCCTGCACCCCTTCGAAGTGGCGCAGCGATTCCCCGCCGAGAGAGTCGAGCAGACGAGGCGCACGCTCCACGAGCTCCCGCATCCCGGGTTTCTTACTGTCGAGAACCCGCAGCGGATTGCTGTGCATCCGCCGCCGGGAATCTTCGTCGAGTTCGCGCGCGTGCTTCTGCAGATACTCGAACAGGGCCTTGCGGTAGACAAGGCGCTCCGCGGCGGACCCCAGGCAGTTGAGCTGCAAGCGTACTCCGACGAGCCCCAGGTCGTCCCACAGACGCGCGCACATCAGCAACATTTCCGCATCGATGTCCGGTCCCGGGAAGCCGAGCGCTTCCGCTCCGACCTGGTGGAACTGGCGATAGCGGCCTTTTTGCGGTCGTTCATGCCGGTACATCGGCCCGATGTAGTAGAGCCTCTGCGGACCGGCGTACAGCAGGCTGTGTTCGCTCGCCGCGCGCGCCACCGACGCGGTCGCCTCGGGTCGCAGGCTGAGCGCCTCGCCGTTCAGTTCGTCCGTGAAACTGTACATCTCTTTTTCGACGATGTCCGTGGCCTCGCCGATGGCGCGGCGAAACAGCGCGGTGGACTCCAGAATCGGCGTGCGCACGTTCCGGTATCCGTAACTGCGCAGCCAGTCGCGGAGCTTCTCCTCGAGAATCTCCCAGCGCTCGGCTTCGTCAGGTAGGATATCGTTCATTCCGCGCACGGCGCGGATCGGCTCGCTCATGGGGGAATCGACCCGGCGGCAACCTACACCGCGGCCTTGATGGGAATGGCTTTTCGCGGCTCCCCGCGTCGCAGGCGACCGCCTTCGCCATAGGTGGTACGCACGTACTGCTCGACCAGCCGTTGGAACTCTTCCGCGATACCCTCGCCCTTGAGCGTCACGGTCTTCTCTCCATCCACGTATACGGGGGCCACCGGTCGCTCGCCGGAACCCGGCAGGCTGATGCCGATGTTGGCATGCTTGCTTTCGCCCGGGCCGTTGACGACACAGCCCATGACCGCGACCCTCATCGTCTCCACACCGGGATAACGCTCGCGCCAGCGCGGCATCTGTTCCCGCAGATAGCTCTGGATTTTCCCCGCGAGTTCCTGAAAGGTAGTGCTGGTGGTGCGCCCGCATCCCGGGCACGCAGCGACCATCGGCGCGAAGGAGCGAAAACCCATCGTCTGGAGGATCTCCTGGGCGACCACGACTTCTCGCGTCCGGTCCCCTCCCGGTTCGGGCGTAAGCGAAATGCGGACTGTGTCACCTATGCCCTCCTGAAGCAGCACCGCAAGCGCCGCTGCCGATGCCACCACGCCTTTGCTTCCCATGCCCGCTTCGGTCAGGCCGAGGTGCAGCGGATAATTGCACCGACGCGCGAGCTCCCGATAGACTGCGATCAGGTCCTGGACTCCACTCACCTTGCACGAGAGCACGATGCGATCCCCGGACAGTCCGAGCTGCTCCGCGCGCGCCGCTGATTCGAGCGCCGAAACCACCAGCGCCTCCCGTGTGACGGCATCGGAATCGAGCGGCTGCGGGCTAGCGGCGTTCGAGTCCATGAGACGCGCCAGCAACTCCTGGTCGAGGCTGCCCCAGTTCACGCCGATGCGCACGGGCTTGTCGTGGCGGCAGGCGATTTCTATCATGGTCGCAAACTGTTCGTCGCGTCTTGCGCCGCGCCCGACGTTGCCGGGATTGATGCGGTATTTCGCGAGCGTCTCGGCGCATCCGGTGTGCTCAGCCAGCAGCTTGTGGCCGTTAAAATGGAAATCTCCCACGAGCGGAACGTCGCAACCCAGGGCATCCAGGCGTTCGCGTATTCGCGGTACCTGAGCCGCGGCTTCGGAAGTGTCGACCGTGACGCGGACGATCTCAGATCCGGCCCGGGCGAGCTCGTGCACCTGCCGGGCCGTGCTCTCGGCGTCGGCGGTATCGGTGTTGGTCATCGACTGCACCAGGATGGGCGCGTCGCCACCGATGAAAACCTCGCCCACCCGTACCTGCCGCGTCTTGCGCCTCGGAAGATCCACGGCGAACCTATTTCAGCGTGAGCCGGGCAACTTCGATCTGCACATAGGACTTCAGATCGACCGGGCTGTCGTTGTAGGTGAGCCGCACCGCCGCCGCGTTGCCGATGACCAGCGACAGCGGCGGCTGGCCGACTACGGTTCTGCGCGAGCCCGCGGGATTCAGCTGCGACATCAACGTCTGTCCGTCTCTGCCCCTGATCTCTACCCACGAATCACTGTCGAATTCCAGGCGGATTCTGCCCTCGCTGGGTGCGGCGACGGCGTCCTTCGCCGCCAGCGGGGCCGGTGTTTCAGCGACGTTGACGCCAGCGCTCGGCTTGACAGGCGCAACCGCAGGCGTCGCCACCATCGCCGGTGCCGAAGCGGACTTCTGCGGCTTCGGCGGCGACGAGCTTGTCGCAAAGGTTGCCCAAGGCAGAATGCCGACGCGCCATTCGTAGAGCACCCCCAACACGGCCGCGACGACCAGAACCGAGAGAATCAGGTACACGCGCGTGCCGCGCTTGCCCCCCTCGGGGAACGGAATGCGCTTGGCGCGCAGGTCCACCGAGATTTCTCCCGGCACATAGCGCCGCGCCAATTCTTTCAGCAGTGGTTGAGGGTCGGTCTCCAGCAGTTTGGCGTAACCTCGGACCATCCCACGCACAAACGTGGCGCCGGGAAGCTTGTCGAACTCCTCGGCTTCCAGCGCTTCGATCTGGCGGGCACCGTATTTCAGTCGCTGGGCTACGTCGCTGACAGAGAGATTGCGCTCGCCGCGCAACTGCGCGAGCATCTGCCCGGGTCCACTGTCCGCCGGCAGCGCGACCGCTTCCGTCGACTCGGTCATTCGAACCGCCCCTTCTGCATGTCCTGATACTCTCTGGACCCCGGGAAACGCCTGCGCAGTTGGTTGGCGTAACTGGTCGCGGCCGACGAATCCCCAAGTTTACGTTCGATCCGCACCGCGAGCCAGAGCGATTCGGCGTTGGGTTCGGATTGCTTGTTGTAGCGCCCGATCAGGGTCCGTGCAGAATCCAGATCGCCTCGCCGATACTTGGTCTGCGCGAGATTGAGGAGTGCCGGGGTGTAGTTGGCGTCCAGCCGAAGCGCACGCTCGAGATATTCCTCGGCGTCCCGGAAGTTGTTCTTTCGCTGGGCGCAGACCGCCGCCATTGCGTAGGACTTCTGGGGAGTGGCATAGAGCGGGTGGCGCACCGCAAGAAGGAAATAGCGGATCGATTCCTCCTCGCGCTTGTTCTCGCACAGAAACCAGGCAAAGTTGTGATTGGCGTCGGGGTCGTTCGGATTCAGCCGCAGAGAGCGCTCGAACGCCTCCTCGGCGTCGGCATTCTCGCGCAGATCGCCGTATACCAGCCCGAGCACATTGTACGCGGGAGCGTAGCTCGAATCCGCGGCGATCGCGATGCGGGCTTCGGATAGAGCCACGCCCAGATTGCCGCGCTGGTAGTAGGCACCTGCCAGTTCAGTGTGGATGCGCGCCCGCTCGCGTGCTCCCGCCACCTCTCCGATGATGGCCCCGCCGGAACTGTCCCCCTGCGGATCGCCCGAAAGCGATCCGCCGGCACAGCCCGCAATTGTCGCGAGGCCCGCCATCCACCGCAGCGTCCGAAGGGCGTTCACGCAATCACCTTTTCCAGGCGCACCGACCGGCGCGTACGGTCGTGGATCTTTCCCGCAAGCTGTCCGCAGGCGGCGTCGATGTCCTCGCCGCGCGTCTTGCGTGTGGTAGCAACGATCCCCGCAGCGTTCAGCTTTGCGCCAAATTCCCTGATCCTGGAGCGCGGGGTACACTCGAATCCCGAGTTCGGAAACGGATTGAACGGAATCAGGTTGATCTTGCAGGGCACCTGCGAAGCCAGCCCGATGAGCTGCCTGGCATGCTCCTCGCCGTCATTGACGCCGTTCAGCATGACGTATTCGAAAGTCACGAAATCCCGCGGGGCCTTCTCGAGATAGCGCCGGCACGCCGCCAGCAGATCGACCAGCGGATACTTGCGATTGATCGGCATCAGCTTATCGCGCAATGCGTCATTGGGAGCATGCAGGGAAACTGCCAGCGCCACCGGGCATTCGTCCCTGAGCCGATCGATCATTGGCACGATGCCCGACGTGGAGAGCGTGACCCGTCGCCGCGACAGCCCATAGGCGTCGTCGTCGAGCATGAGCCGGATCGCCGCGACGGTGTTCTCGAAATTCAACAGTGGCTCGCCCATGCCCATGAACACGACATTGCTGATCGCGCGCCGGGTCTCGGCGGCACCGAGTTCGCGACAGGCGAGCCACAGCTGCCCGACGATGTCGGCGACGGAGAGATTGCGGTTGAAGCCTTGCCTCCCCGTCGAGCAGAATTCGCAGGCGAGAGTGCATCCGGCCTGAGTGGACACGCACAGCGTGCCCCGGCGGGATTCCGGAATGAACACCGTCTCCACTGCGCTGCCGTCGCCGACGTCGAGCAGCCATTTGCGGGTCCCGTCCCCTGCGACGCTGCTCCCCACGATCCGCGGGGGGACCACCGACGCCACCTGCGTCAGCTTGTCCCGCAGCGATGCCGCCAGATCGCTCATGCGGCTGAACTCGGATTCCCCGAAGCGGTGCACCCAGCGCTTGAGTTGCCGCGCGCGAAAGGGTTTCTCGCCCAGACCGGCGACGAAACCGGCGAGTTGCTCCGCGTCCAATCCGAGTAGGTTGACCCTCATCTAGCGGGGGTAAATCTCTAGGGCGGGGAAAAAATAGGCGACCTCGACGCGTGCCGTCTCCGGGCTGTCCGAGCCGTGCACTGCGTTGGCGTCGATGCTGTCGGCGAAATCAGCGCGAATCGTGCCCTTGCCGGCCTTCTTCGGATCGGTCGCTCCCATCAATTCGCGGTTTCTGGCAATGGCACTCTCTCCCTCGAGCACTTGAACCATGACGGGACCGGAGGTCATGAACTTGACCAGGTCCTGGAAAAACGGGCGCGCGCGGTGCACCGCATAGAAGCCTTCGGCCTCCGCTTGGGAGAGTTGCATCATGCGCGCGGCCGCGATCCTCAGGCCAGCCTTTTCGAACCGCGAGGTGATCTGTCCGATGACGTTCTTTGCCACCGCGTCAGGCTTGACAATGGACAGGGTTTTCTCAACGGCCATGCTAAATCTCCGATCGTTGCGGGGAACGTGCCAAGGTAGGCGATGTTACACCTAAGGTTTTATTTTAACAGGCTTTTGCCCAAAGCGTGGCCGGCTGCTGCGGTCCCTTCGGTGGCCCGCTGCGCGGTCAAGCCTGCGGGCAGTAAATCGATCCGGTTGCGCGTCAGCCTCTTGTCAGTTTGCCCTCAGGTATCTGCAAGCCTAGCCGCGTATATTCTTGCACGTAGTCTCTTTCCTCCTCTGCAGCGTGGGGGCGTTCGTTCGCCTCCACGCTCTCTTTTTTTCTGGGCTCTGATTAGCATGTGCTGAGCACAGTTCCGAGCGTCAGCCGCATGAGCCGCATGCTATTCTGAAGCGCGATACGGTACGACAAACTTGTCATGCGAGTTTTGATCGTCGAGGA
>JBGQFD010000018.1:0-41974 GCA_041496705.1 Gammaproteobacteria bacterium
ACCCGCCGAGGGATTCGACGACGCCGATGATGAAGCCGCCGAGCAGCGCGCCGGCGAAGCTGCCCATGCCGCCCAGCACCACTATGGTGAAGGCGATCAGCACGAAGCCGTTGCCGACCTGCGGGTTGACGTAGTACACGGGCAGCAGAAAACAGGCGGCGGCGCCCAGGCACGCCAGCCCGATGCCGAAGCTCATCGCAAACACGTGCTCGACGTCGATGCCGACCAGCTTCGCGCCCTGGCGTTCCCTCGCCACCGCCCGGATCGCGCGCCCAAGGTCGCTGCGCGTGATGAACGCGAGCAGGATCGCCGTAGCGGCGAGCGCGCCGAAGAAGGCGACGACTTTCGGCATCGAGATCATCGCGCCGGCGATGTCGACGGTCGAGAACGTGTAGGGCGTTTCGATGGTGCGAGTGTCGGAGCGCCACACGTAGAGCGCGAAGTTTTCCAGGATGAGGGTGAGGCCGAGAGTGACGAGAAGGATGTTCTCTTCCTTCCCGTGGCTCGCGCGGCCGATGACGAAGCGCTGCAGGGCGTAGCCCAGCGCGAACATGCCCGCGATCATGACGGGGAGCGCCGCGTAGGGATCGAGCCCCAGCTTCGCGTTGAGGAAGAACACGCCGTAGAGCGCGATCATCAGCAGCGCGCCATGGGCGAAGTTGACGATGTGCAGCACGCCGTAGATCAGCGTCAATCCGAGCGCGATCAGCGCGTAAACCGCCCCGGTCGTCAGACCGTTGAGTAGCGAGGGAAAGAGGATCGACAGCTCGAGCACGGCGATGACCGGCTTCACGGCCCCGCTCCGAAGAGGCAGCGGGACCGGGGCCGAGAAGCTTCAGGCCCTCCAGGGGAACACGGGCTCGGATTCGGCGTAAGTGTTAGGCAGCACCACCCGGATGTCGCCCTTCAGGACTTGCAGCACCAGCGGCTGCGCGCCCTGATTCTGGCCGTTGACGAAGCGCGTCGGTCCGTAGGGCATGAAGTGCCTGTTCCAGGTGGAGGACGCCAGCGCGTCGATGATCGCCTCGCGTTTCGCCGACCCGGCGCGCTCGATGGCATCGGCGAGCAGGTAGACCGACTGGTAGTTGAGGTACACCTCGTAGGTGTAGAACTGGTCCATCTTTTCGACTTTGCGCCGCAGCGCGATCGCCCGCTTGTCCTTGGGGTTGTACCAGTGATTGCAGTCGATCACACCGTTTGCGACGTCCGGAAATTCCTTTACGAACTTGAACGACGAGGCCGCGCCGCCGAGGACGGAGTAGATCGCCATCGGCCGAACGTTTTGCTGCTTCATCGTGCGGACTAGCAGCACGTATTAGTTGTAGTAATTGGCCGGAATGACGATGTCGGGGTTCAGCGCCTTCATGCGCAGCACGACGTTGCTGAAATCGCGCGTCGGGTTCGCGTGCTTGACCACCTCCAGCACCTGGTAGCCCATTCCGGGGAGCTGGTTCGCGAGAAGATTGGCCGTACCGGTGCCGAACAGCGACTCCTCGTGTATGACCATTACGGTCTTCGCCGGCTTGCGGGCAAGCGTGTTCATGATGTGCAGGTCGTTGATCGCCGCCTCGGTGATGACCTTGTACCCGGGGCCGAAGCGGAAAGTGTTCTTCAGGCCGCGCTCGACTATTTGATCGGCGACACCGACATCCACCAGGTGGGGAATGTTGTATTTTGCGGCCGCCTGCGTCGTCGCCAGGCATATCGCGCTCGCGTACGAGCCGACGATCGCCGACACGCCGACTTCGTTCATTTTTTCCACCTCCGACACGCCGACCTCGGGTTTGGATTGGGCATCGCCCAAGACCGCTTCGAGTTTCGCGCCGCGCATCGACTTGATGCCTCCCGCAGCGTTGATCTCGTCGATGGCAAGCTGCGCGCCGAATCGGCACAGCTGGCCCGAATAGGCGACGAAACCCGTCACGGGATGCAGGACGCCGACCTTTATGGTCGCTTCCTGGGCCCCGGCGAGACCCGGGAAACCGAAGGTCCCGGCCGCGGCGGCGGCCGAAAGCCCGGCGGATTGCTTGAGAAATCTGCGGCGGCGTTGCTGGATGCTCACGGTGCTTCCTCCGTCTTGTGGGTTCATGGGCGGGTCTGATCCGCCTCTCGATACGCGTGGATGCAGAGATTACTGCATCGACGACCGCCGTGCATGGCCTGCGCCCGCCGCCGCGCAGTCTGCAGCTTTTCTTCAGCCCCAGATTTTGGCCGCCGCCTCGACACACAGCCGCAGTTTGGCGACTTCGTCGGCCTCGGTGATCGGGTTGCCTGCGACGGTGCTGGCAAATCCGCATTGCGGGCTCAAGGCGAACCGCGAGGGATCGGCGTAGCGCGCGGCTTCGCCGGCGCGGCGCTTCAAGTCGTCGATCGACTCGAGCTTGGGCGTTTTCGAGCTCACCATCCCGAGGACCACTCCCTTGTTCCGCGGCAGAAAGCGCAGGGGCGCGAAGTCCCCGGCGCGCGGTGTGTCGTATTCGAGCAGGAAGTGGTTCACATCGGCACCGCCAAAGAGCTTGTCGGCGATGGAGTCGTAGCCACCTTCGGAGAGGTACTTGCCCTTGAAATTGCCGCGGCACATGTGCACGCCAATGACCATGTCGCCCGGGCGGTTCTTCACCGCCTGATTGATCGCGTCGACGTAGAGATCGACGAGCCGCTCGGGATCCCCTCCCAAGGATTTCGCCTTTTCGCGCTGCGCCGGGTCGCACAGGTTGGCAAGTGCGACCTCGTCCAGCTGTACGTATTGGCATCCGGCCGCGGCGAGCTCGGCGATTTCCTGCTGATAGATCTTGCCCAGCTCCGTAAAGAATTCCTTGGCGTCGCGGTAGACGCCTTTCCCGCTCCAATCGCCCAGGCGCCAGTAATGCATGGTGGAAGGCGCGGGCATGGTGATCTTGATCACCGAATTCGTGAATCGCTTTGCTGCCTCGAGTTCCTCGAGCGAAATGGACTGCTTTCGCTTGAGCCTTTTCATCACGTAGGGCGCGGTGAACGCGGTTTCGTGCCCGTGGTCGTCGTGGAAAGTGAACTGGGCGTCCTTGATGACGAATCCATCGACCAGCGCGACGAACCGCCCCCAGTAAGAAGCGCGTCGGAATTCGCCGTCGGTCACGACCTTGAGGCCAACCGATTCCTGCAGCCTCACCACTTCGCGCACTGCCGCGTCCTGCACTTGCTTGAATTCGGCTTCGCCGAGCGTGCCTGCCGCATGCTGCTTGAAGGCCTCGCGCAGCTTCGCGGGCCGCAGCAGGCTGCCGATGTGGTCGGCGCGAAAAGGCGGGCGGCCGTCGGGGCGGATCTGCATGGCATTCTCCTGGTAGGGACCGAAAAATCAGCGAGGGCGACCCTGAATTCTATTGTGTTATGGTGCCCAGATGACCGGGATCGCGCGCAAGTACACCGAGCTGCGGGCAAAGACGGCGCCGGGCCTCCTTGCCGAACGTGCGCGAGAGACGCCGCAGGCCATAGCTTATCGCGCAAAAAAGCTCGGCATCTATCGCGAGCGCAGCTGGAAGGACTACGCCGAACTGGTTTCGCGCTGCGCGGCCGGTCTGCGGGCGCTGGGGCTCGAGCGCGGCGAGCGGGTCGCGATCATGGGTGACGCGTGCGAGGAGTGGATGATCTGCGACCTCGCGGCGCAAAGCGCGGGCGCCATCACCTACGGCATCTACCCGACGGCATCGGCAGCCGAGCTGGAATACCAGATGACCGATGGCGGGGCGAGCATCTTCATCGCCGAGGACCAGGAGTATGTCGACCGCGTTTTGCCGCTGCTCGAGCGGCTTCCGCGGCTGCGCCAGATTGTCGTCATCGACGATTCGGCGATGTTCGCGCACGAATATCCCAACACGAAGACTTACGCGGAGGTGATGGAAACGGGCGGACCGGGCTCGATCGACGCGCTCGGCACTCTGACGCAGGAGCTGGATCCCGCGGCGCCCGCGTTCATCGTCTACACCTCGGGCACCACGGGACATCCCAAGGGGGCCGTGGTCTCGCATGGACACCACCTTGCCGGCACCTGCAACATCGTTGCTCACTACCCGATGCTCGCGCAAGAAGAGCAGCGCACGGTGGTGTACTTGCCGCTTTGCCACGTGCTCGGTCGTGACATCGCGATCACGCTGCCGCTCATGTCGCGTCTCTTGCCGCATTTCGGCGAGGATCTGGAGGACCTGCCGCAAACCCTATTCGAGGTGGCGCCGACGGTGCTCTTTGCCGTACCGCGCTATTTGCAGAAATTCGCCGCGCAGGTGCTGGTGGCGATGGGAAATACCTCACCCCTCAAGCACCGAGCGTACGCGTGTGCGTTGCGCGTTGGCCGCCGACATGCCCGGGGCCGCTGGGAGCGGGGCAACGGCGCGATCACGACGCTTGCGTATCGAGTATTGCACTGGCTCGTGTTCCGACCGCTTCTCAACAAGCTTGGCCTCGATGAGCTGCGCCTGCTCGTTTGCGGCGGCGCCCCGCTGCCGCCGGAAACCATGGCGTTGTGGCAGATCTGGGACGTGAACCTCGTCGAGATCTATGGGCAGACAGAAACGGCGGGCGCGATCATCAGCGGCCAGGCGGGTCCCTATCCACGCCCGGGGGACGTTGGGACAATTCCCGAAGGTTGGCAGGCGAGGCTGGGTAAGGACAACGAAATCCTGGTGAGGGGCGAAGACCTGTTTACAGGCTACTGGAACAACGAGGAGGCGACCCGCGCGGTGCTCGATGAGGAAGGCTGGCTGCACACGGGCGACGTGGGCGCATGGTCCGAGGGAGCGTTGCGAATTGTGGACCGGGCGCGCGATTTTATCGTTACCTCGGGTGGCAAGACGCTCAGCCCTTCCTATGTCGAGAATATTCTGCGCTCCAGTCCCTACGTCGGCGAGGCGGTGGTATTCGGGCACGGCCGCAAGTATCTGACCGCGCTCATCGAGATCGACTACGACACGGTGTCCGACTGGGCGCGCCGCAACGACGTGCGTTACACGGGGTTTACGAGCCTTGCACAGCACGCGGGGGTGGCGGGGCTCCTCAAAGGCGAAATTGCGCGGACGAACGCGCAACTTGCGCGCGTGGAGCAGATCAAGGCTTTTCGCATCCTGCCCAAAGCGCTCGATCCCGAAGAAGAGGGCGAGCCGGTGACTCCCACCCGCAAAGTGAAAAGAAAGCTGATGTTCGAGCGGTTCAAAGGCCTGGTCGAATCCATGTACGATGAACGCGAGGAACGTCTGATCGCCGAAGGCGTCGCGGGCACCCTTGGGGCTTGATCGCTCGGACCAGAGGACAAGATTCCGTTCATCACACTTGGAGGAGAAACGATGAATAAGACACTTCGATGCACGCTCATCGCGGCAGTGGCGGTGGCTTCGGCGGGAGCCGTCGCGCAGGACGCTTATGTAATCGGCGTCAGCGCGGCAATGACCGGGCCCGCGGCGGGCAGCTATGCGCCTGCGGTCGAGGCAATGAAGGCCTATCTCGAGCATGTGAATGGACGCGGCGGCATCAACGGCAAACAGGTGAAGCTGATCGTGCTCGATGACTCGGCCGAGCCTTCCAAGGCAGCCGCGAACGCCACGCGCCTGCTGACCCAGGAAAAGGTCGTGCTGCTATTGAACTCGAGCCTGTCTTCGACTTACGCACCCATGGTCGCGGAGGCGAAGCGAGCCAACGTGCCGCTGTTCTTCGCCGGCGCGGTCTGCCCGAAGGATACCTACCCGCCCGCCGATGCAATGTTGTTCTGCTCGACGGCGTTCGGCGCGAACTTCGATAGCCAGGCGGCCCTGGGTTTCGTGAAGGACAACGCCAAGGGGCCGGTACGCATCGGCTTTGCCGCAATGGCCATTCCAATTGCGCGCGCGGAGATCGACTACGCCGAAGGGCTTTCCAGGACACTCGGCATGACGCCGGTCGACAAGGAGATCAGCCCGCCCCCGACGCCCGACTACACGCCGTTTGCAACCAAGCTGAAGGAAGCCGATCCCAACTGGGTGTACTCCTGGTCGCCCTGGGTCTCTCAAGTGCGCACCTTCGAGGCGCTACGCCGGCTCGGCTGGACCGGCCGCTACATTACCTGGGCGCATCTGAACGCCGAGGAAGAGCTGACGCGCGTCAAGGACGGCGAGTTCTACGTGATTGGCACGAACGCGTTTTTCCAGGATGAGCCGCCGATGGCGGCCGAGATTCGCGCCGTGGCTGTCCGGGCAAATCTCAAGTATCCCGTCACGTATTTGACCGAAGGATTCATCGCCGGCCTGGTGATTGAAGCCGCCTTGAGGAACACTCCCTGGCCCGCGACGCCGGCCAAGTTGCTCGCCGCCATGAACAATCTGAAAGTGGATCTGAAAGGCCTGCGCGGGGGGCCACTCGAATGGACCAAGGACAACCACTTCCGCACCAAGCAGTACTACCGGGTGTGGCGCTGGGACGCAGGCAAACAACAGGTCGTCCGCGTTCAGGATTGGCGCGCCATCGACGTCAAGCGGTAGCCGGCGGCAGTCCGCCCACCCTTAGCGCTTGCCCGCGGCCCTCTCCCTCATGCGGGAGGGGGCTGGTCTCCACCATGCAGCTGGTTGTTAACATCGCCGTACTCGCCTCGATATACGCGCTGATCGCCTGCGGTTATGTCCTGATCTACCGCGTCAGCCGCGTGCTCAATCTGGCGCACGGCGAGCTGATGATGCTCGGAGCTTATGGCTTGTTCGCGACGGCTTCGCTCTTCGCCGGCTACCCGCTCGCGGCCATCGTTGCAGCCGCCCTGCTGGCACTGGCGGTAGGGGGTGTCGTGTACTGGACGCTCATGCACCGGATGATGGGCGAAGCGGTGCTCGCCGCAGTGCTTGCCACGATTGCGCTGGGCATCCTGCTGCGCGGCGCCATGGTGCTCGTCTGGGGCGCGCAGGAGCGGCATCCGTTGCAGGTGCTGGGCGTCGCCAATGCCTCGTTTGCAATTGGTGATGCCCGAATTTCATCGGTGGGCCTGACGCTCGTTGCGGCGACCACGGCCGTCTACGTGGGCCTGTACGCCTTTTTGCGCTATACCGTTTGGGGAGTACGCATGCGCGCGGCGGGACAGAACCCCTTGCTCGCGGCGCAGCGCGGCATCCGCCTGCACGCGACCTATGCGCTCGCCTGGGGCCTGGCAACATTCACCGGCGGCCTGGCCGGCATGCTGATCGCCTCCGAATCCGCGCTCGATCAGACCATGGTCGTGATCGGGCTCAAGGCCTTTCCGGCGGCCCTGGTCGGCGGCCTGGACAGCCTCGCCGGCGCGCTGGTCGGTGCGCTGATTGTCGCGGCGGCGGAAGTGCTGCTCATCCATTACGTCGATCCCTTGCTGGCTGACGTCGCGCCGTTTCTCATGCTGCTTGCCATGCTCATGCTGCGCCCCTGGGGGCTCTTCGGCACGCGCGAACAGCTGGACCGCGTCTGAACCATGCCGCACGCATCGGGGTACTTCCGCACCGGCTACGAGCGCGATCTTGCGCTGCTCGATACGCGCACCCAGAAGGTCGCGCTCACCGTCTTCGCGTCAGCGCTGCTCGCGTTTCCCTGGGTTGGCGCGCCCTTTCTGCTCGATCTCGCGAACCAGGTACTGCTCGCCAGCATCGGCGCGGTCGCCCTGATGCTGCTCACCG
The DNA here is from genome assembly GCA_041496705.1 of Gammaproteobacteria bacterium. Lineage (GTDB taxonomy): Bacteria > Pseudomonadota > Gammaproteobacteria > Burkholderiales > SG8-39 > VBDM01. The sequence goes on from JBGQFD010000018.1 coordinate 7,629, forward strand.
GCTACGCCGGACAGGTATCGCTTGGCCACGCCGGGTTGCTTGCGGCGGGCGCGTTCACCACGGGGATTCTGTTCAAGGAGTTTGGCGCGCCGTTCTGGATCACGCTTCCGGCAGCGGCCCTGGTGGGCGCTGCGATCGGTGTGGTCTTCGGATTGCCCAGCCTGCGTCTGCGCGGGCTGTATCTCGCCGTGTCTACCCTCGCGCTGCATTTCATCGTCATCTATGCCGGCAGCGAATACGAGACCAGACGCGGTTTTTCCACCGGCGTGGTCATCCAGCCTCCCGGTCTCTCCACAGGGTTCGGTGACTGGGTGCTCTCCGGCGCGCGCAGCTGGTATTTCGTCCTGCTTGCCTTCGCGACGATGACACTGCTTTTCAGTCTCAATCTGCTGCGCTCGAACACGGGACGTGCCTGGCGCGCCATCCAGGGTCGCGAAGCAGCGGCCGAGGCAATGGGTGTAAACGTGTCCGCCTACAAGGTGCTGGCCTTCGTCATCAGCTCCACCATGACCGCGGTCGCCGGCTGCCTGTTTGCGTATTACCGCGGGTTTGTTTCCGCCGAAGCATTTTCGCTGTTTCTCACGATCCAGTATGTCGCCATGGTCATCATCGGCGGCCTGGGCTCTTTGCTGGGCGCGGTGCTGGGCGCGGTGTTCGTCACGCTTTTTCCCTACGCGATCGAATGGCTCATGACGGTGGTGCCGACCCCAGCGGATTGGAGCAACAGCCTGTTCGCCTTGAACTACGCCGCCTTCGGCCTGGTGATGGTGCTGTTTCTCGTGTTCGAACCGAAGGGCCTGGTCGGCATCTGGCAGCGGATCCGGAATTACTTCTTGCTCTGGCCGTTCAAGCAGAAGCCGCTAGCCGGACCGAGGTGAACCATGGGCGAGCTGCTCCGGGTCGAGAAAATCGAGGTTACCTACCACCGCGTCGTGACTGCAGTGCAGGGTGTCTCCCTTGCAGTCGAACGCGGGCAAATCGTTGCCCTTCTCGGAACCAACGGCGCGGGCAAGACCACCATGCTGCGTGCAATTTCGGGCTTCATCGGTCTGGATGATGCGCGCGTTACCGAGGGGGCGATCGTCTACAAGGGTGAGCACCTCGAGAACCGCCCTCCGCACGAAACCACCGCGCGCGGAGTCGTACTCGTTCCCGAGCGGAACAAGATTTTCGAAAACCTGACGGTCGCAGAAAACCTTCGAGCCAATGTGCCGCGCGAGGGCGCCGATCTCAAGCGCACGAACGAGCGCATCTACGAGTATTTTCCGGCTCTGGCCCGCTTGAAGGCACGCGAGGCAGGCTATCTTTCCGGCGGTGAGCGCCAGATGCTCGCTCTCGGTGCCGCCCTCGCGTGTGCGCCGGAGCTGCTGCTCGTCGATGAGTTGTCGCTCGGGCTCGCTCCGATGATCGTGCAGGAACTGATGCAGCGCCTGCGGACAATTCGGAACGAGCTCGGCATGACGATCTTGCTCGTAGAACAAAACGCCGCGATCGCGCTGGAATTCGCCGATTACGGCTACGTCCTGGAGAACGGCCGATTGGTGCTGGACGGCACCCCCGAACGGCTGCGCGAGCACCAGGACATCCGCGAGTTCTATCTTGGCCAGGGCGCGGCCGGTCGTCGCAGCTACCGCAACGTAAAGCAGTACCGCCGCAGTCGGCGGTGGTACGGGTGAACGGCGCATGGTGCGCGCCGCCGAGCTTCGCCTCGAAGGACTGTCGCTTTCCATCGGAGGTTTGCAGGTACTGAGGGAGATCTCGCTTTCGGTGGCGCGCGGCGAGCTGCTCGCGTTGATCGGTCCTAACGGCGCGGGCAAGACCAGCATCCTGAACTGCGTCGGTGGCATCTACCGTGCGAGCGCCGGGCGCATTTTGCTCGGCGAACGGGACATCAGCGCAATGCGTCCGCATACGATAGCGCGCCTGGGTATCGCACGTACCTTTCAACACGGGGAACTTTTCCCCCACATGACCGTGCTGGAGAATCTGCTGATCGGCCGGCACGCCCGCTTTCGCGGTGACGCACTGAGCGAAGGACTATTCCTCCGGGGCGTGCTGCGCCAGGAAGTGGAGCATCGCAGAGTCGCCGAGGAGATTCTCGACTTCGTCGAGCTTCAGCGCTATCGCCATGCGTTGGTCGCGGGCCTTCCATTCGGCATTCAAAAGATCGTCGGATTCGCGCGCGCGCTCGCACTGGAGCCGCGCGTCCTGCTGCTCGACGAACCTTCTGCAGGGTTGAACCGCGATGAGCGCGAGGACCTGGCACGCCATATTCTGCGCATCAAGCACGAGATCGGCATGGCAATGATCTGGGTCGAGCACGATATGCAGATGGTGGCCGATCTGGCCGATCGCCTGTACGTGCTGAACCACGGAGAGTACCTCGTCGACGGCGATCCGGGTTCGGTCCTGGAGGACCCGCGTGTCATTTCCGCCTATCTGGGCACAGCGTGAATGGTTCGCTTTAGATTGCCACCATTGCCCCTCGCTGCGCCTACGTTTGTTGCGACACCTCCCGTCAGGGGCGCGCCACCTTTTTCGATTCGATAGGCCGGTCCATCACGCGAAGCAGGAGGAGTGATATGCCCGAGGGGGCGAGGTTGCGCTCCAGCGATTTCTCGAACGCCGCGAAGGGCGCGCGCTGCGGGTCGAAGGCAACCGACAGCGACGCCGATTCCAGCGACACGCGCGCGCTGCCCGGGTCGGCGCCGCGCGCGGCCTCGGCGGCCCGACGCAGGGCGCGCGCCTGCGCTTCGCCGCCGGCGAAGCGTCCGTCCAGCGCGTAAAAAACCACCGCGTGTTTTGCCGCGATCGACCGCGTGACCAGGGCGTGATCGTAGGCCGCGGCGATCTTGTCTTCCACGCATACGCCGCAGGCCACCGCTACGTTTGCGCCGATCGAAAGAACCAGAGCCGCAACGCGGATGAGGGGTTTCATGGCTGCCTCAGCGCTTCGCATGGGCCGCATCGGCGCCGGCCGGCCGCGCATCGATCCAGTGGAAGTACTTGAGGTACTGCCGGATCTCGGCGTCGGCGAGGCTCTGGTTCGGCATCGGAATATTGTTGAACTCTTTCAGCATCGCCTTGGCATCCGCGTCGCTTTGCAGCATCACCTCCGGCGATTTCAACCACTTCGTGAGCCAGGCGTCGCTGCGCCGCTTGGTCACGCCGGCGAGGTCGGGCCCCAGCTTCTTGCCCTGGCCGACCGAGTGGCAGGCGAGGCACTTGCTCTCGAAGGCGAGCTTGCCCGCGACCGCGTCGGGTTCAGTCGGCGCGGTGGCGGTAGCCGGCATGTTGTGGTGTTCGAGATCCTTTTCTTCGCTCTTGACGCTGGTGGAGATCAGCCCGATCGCGCCTTGGGAAGCGTTGGCAAAATGGTGATCCACCATGATGTAGGAGCCGTTTTCGGGAATCATGAACTCGACGATGGCGCTGTTCGAGGAGCCGAGCAGCACCGTCTGCATGCCGCGGAACTGGTTGTCGGGATTCCCCTCGAACCAGACGCGGTCGAAGATCGTGCCGACCACGTGGAAGCTCGATGTCTTGCTCGGGCCGACGTTGAGGACGAAAAGGCGCACGCGCTCGCCGGATTTCGAGGGGAGCGGCTTCCTCACCATGCCGTTGTGCGCGCCGTTGAACACGGTGTGGGTCGGCTGCGCCGCGCGCAGGCGGTCCGTGTCGAGCACGTAGAGCGGGCCGCCGGCGACCTTGCGTTTCTGCGGATCGGGCTTCGCGTAGAACTCGCTCTGCACGATCAGGTACTCACGGTCCACCTTCGTGGGGTAACCCCCGCGCGGCTCGACCACCACTGCGCCGTACATGCCCGAGGCGATGTGTTCGAGGATCATCGGCGTGCCGCAGTGGTACATGAAGATGCCAGGGTAGTTGAGGGTGAACTCGAACTCGATCGTCTGGCCCGGCGCGATCGAACGGTACTTGTCCTGCGGCGACACCATTGCTGCGTGGAAGTCCATCGAGTGCATCATCGGCGCCGCGGCGAGCTGCAAGCCGGGAACCGGCTCGTCGCTGCGGTTGGTCATGCTGAATCTGATCTTGTCGCCGACGCGCGCGCGCACCGTCGGTCCCGGCACCTGGTCGCCGAAAGTCCAGGCGCTGAAGGGCACTCCGGGCGCGATCTCGATGATCTTGTGAGTGGTGTCCAGGCGCACTTCCTTGACCGGCGCGGGGTCGAGGACTCTTAGCTCCGCGCCGAGGCTGAGCGAGCTGCCCGATGCGAACGGCCCTTGGTGCCGCTCGTTCGAGAGCTTCGCGGGCACGGGCTTGAGATCCATTCTCGAGGGATCGTAGCTGTCGGTACGCCCGCCAGACGGGTTGGGCCCGCAGGCGGCGATAAACAGGGTTGCGGCGCTCAGGCAAGCGATGGTTCTCATGTGAGGAGATCCCTCCATTGTTCTGACTCAGGTTATCCGCGTCCTCGCCTCCGGAGTTGATTCAGATCAACCTACGGCCCAAGCCTTACTGGAGCGAGGGATTCCGCGTACGCGTTCTGAGCCCTGTCGCCGAGGCGCTTTGGCCACCCACCGTGCCATAATTCCCCGAAGGGGGCAATGGCATTGACTGCGCAGGGCGACGAGGCGGTGCCCGCGGAAGACGCGATCCGCGACGCGCTGCGATACGTGGTCGATCCCGAAGTGGGATTGAACGTGGTGGATCTCGGCCTGGTGTATGGCATCGATGTCAGCGCCGAGCGCATTGGCGTGCGCATGACCATGACGACACCGGCCTGCCCCTTGGGCGACACCATCATGGAATCGGCGCGGGCCGCGGTCCGCGCCGCCGCGCCGAAGGTTCCCGACATCGAGATCGAGCTGGTGTGGGATCCTCCCTGGACTCCGGACATGATGTCGGAGTTCGCGCGCGGACACTTCGGCTGGCCGGGAAGCTGAAGCGCGCGGCGCCGGGATGAAGAACGAGATCAGACCGGCGCTGAGACTGCCGCTGCTCGCGACTGGCTTCATTGCCCTCGGTCTGGGCGTCGGCGCGGGGCTCTTGCGCATGGGCTGGACGTTCCCGCTGCCCGACTCGCGACTCCTTGCCTGGCACGGGCCGCTGATGGTTGCGGGGTTTTTCGGCACGGTGATTAGCCTTGAGCGCGCCGTCGCGCTTGCGGATCCCTGGGCCTATCTCGCGCCGCTTGCCGCTGCGCTCGGCGCTCTGGCGCTTATCGCCGCGATACCTCTTGCCGCGATGCTCCTTTTTGTCGCGGCGGCCTTGGCGCTCCTGGCTGCGTCGATCGCGATCTTTCTGCGGCAGCGGGCGCTATTTACTCTCACACTGGTTCTCGGTGCAGCCTGCTGGGCAGTGGGAAATCTCCTGTGGCTGGCGGGAAGGGCAATGTCCGCGGCCGTGCCGTGGTGGATCGGGTTTCTGGTGCTTACCATTGCCGGGGAACGGCTCGAGCTGTCCAGATTTCTGCCGCCTTCGCCAATCGCCCGGACTGCGTTCGCCGTTATCGTCGTCACGATCCTTGGCTCACTCGTCGCGTCGCTGTTTTTCCCGCAAATGGGATCAGCAGCGCAGGCGGTCGGATTGCTTGCGCTTGCGCTGTGGCTAGCGCGGCAGGACATCGCGCGCCGTACGGTGCACGAGCGCGGCCTGACGCGCTTCATTGCCGTGTGCCTGCTTTCAGGCTATGCGTGGCTCGGCTTGGGCGCGATGGTCTTGTTCGCGGACGGGATCTTTGCGACGTCCGGCGCGCGTGACGCCGGATTGCATGCGATTCTGCTCGGCTTTGTCTTTTCGATGGTGTTCGGCCACGCCCCGATCATCTTCCCGGCAGTGACGCGCGCGGCGATGCCTTACCACTGGAGCTTCTATGTTCCGCTCGTGCTGCTCCAGGCTTCGCTGGCGATAAGGATCGCGGGTGATTTTTCCGAGGCTGCCGATTGGCGCCGCCTCGGCGGAATGGCCAATGCGGTGGCCTTGCTCCTGTTCGTACTAGGGACCGTCGCGGCGATCGTGCGCGGCAAGCTGGCGGCACGCGGCAAGCCTGCGAGCCGTCCTGACTGACCTGTCGTGTCAGGCTGCGGCGTTAAACTGGGTTCTGGCTTCGCCAGCCATGCGCTTTAGCTCGGGTGCGCAGGAGCCGCAAACGGTTCCGCAGTTGAGCGATCGCTGCAATTCTGTGAGCGATGCCCCCCGCGCCAACTTCGCCCGGATCTCGTCTTCCGATACGTCCATGCAGTTGCAGACGATGCGTCCTCGCGGCGGGCGTCCCGCCGGCGGGATAGCGAGCGGGGCGAGGGCGAAGCGCCACAGCTCGGGTGCGGCGACGCCTTCCATCATGGCACGCTTGAGCCAGCTCGCCGCGCGCGTCTCGCCCGCTAGCCGCACGGCGAGGATGCGGCTGGCGGCGAAGCGGATCTTCTTGGAAATGCCGCGTGCCGCGTCGCTGTAGCTGAGCAGCGCGTCCTTGTCGTCTAGGCCGAGTGCCGCGTCCATCGCGGCGAGCAGCTCGGTGCTTGGCGCGGCTTCACACCTGGCGTAAAACGCGAGGAAGTCTTCGTCGCGTCCGAACAGGCCGAGCGAAGCCCAGGTGAAGTTTTTCAATAACGGCTGCAGCGATTCAGCAAGCGCAAGACCGGACGCACCGTCAAGCCTGGCGAGCGCGACGATCTCGTAGGGCAGTTCCAGCTTCTCGACGGCGACCGCGGCGAGCTTCAGCTCCGGCTGCTTGGACCAGGGATCGAAGGCCGGCACAGTCAGTGCGTTGGCGCCGGCACCCGACATGAACTGACTTCCCCAGTGCATGGGCAGGAACACCTGCCCGGGCTTGACGTCGCTGGAAGCTTCAACGCGTACGGCGAGCTCGCCGCGCCGGCTGCGTATGCGCACGACGTCGCCCCCGGCCAGGCTGCGCGCGGCCATGTCCCGGGGATGCATGTCGAGCAGCGCTTCGGCGGCATGGTTGAACAGGCGCGCCACGGTGCCAGTGCGGCTCATGCCGTGCCACTGGTCGCGCAGCCGCCCGGTGTTGAGCAGCAGGGGATAGGCGGCATCGGCCGCCTCGGCAGGCGCAAGCTGCTTCGTGTCCACGAAGCGCGCGCGCCCGCTCTCGGTCTGGAACACGCCGTCCTCGTAGAGCCTGGTGCGCCCGGTGACTTCGCCCTCGGGCAGCGGCCATTGCTGCGGGCCGGCGGATTCGAGCAGCGCGTAGGTCAGACCGGTGATGTCCAGGTCACGGCCGCGCGTCGACTCCCGATGCTCGTTGAATATCTGCTCGACATCCGTGTAAGGGAAGATGCGCGCAGCATCGCCGCCGAGCTTTTCGCCGAGCCGCCGTGCGAAATCGACCGCGATTTTCCAGTCGGCACGTGCCTCGCCTGGCGCCGGCGCCGCCGCCCGCACGCGCGAGATACGGCGTTCGGAATTTGTGACTGTGCCGTCTTTCTCGCCCCAGCTCGCAGCCGGCAACAACAGGTCGGCGTAGGCGGCGGTGTCGGTGTTGCGATAGGCCTCCTGCAACACCACGAACCGCGCGCGCGCCAGCGCTGCGCGCACCGCGGTCTGGCCCGGCATGGACTGGGCGGGATTGGTGCAGGCGATCCACACCGCCTTGACTTCGCCTGAAGCAAGCGCGTCGAACAATTCGACCGCGGTCTTGCCTGGTCTGGCCGGCACGTCCGCGACGCCCCAGAGCTTGGCTACCTCGGCGCGGTGCGCGGGGTTGGCGAGGTCGCGGTGCGCCGAGAGCTGGTTGGCGAGGCCGCCCACCTCGCGCCCGCCCATGGCGTTGGGCTGGCCGGTGAGCGAAAACGGCCCGGCGCCGGGGCGACCAATCTGGCCTGCGGCGAGATGCAGGTTGATGAGCGCGGCGTTGTTGTGCGTGCCGTGGGTGGACTGATTGAGTCCCTGGCAATAGAGCGACAGGGCGGCCCTGGCGCGACCGAACCAGCGCGCGGCGGTGACGATGTCGCCCGCCGCCACGCCGCAGATCGCCGCGGCTGCTTCGAGCGTGGTTTCGCGCGCCGTGCGCGCCAGGGTCTCGAAGCCCTCGGTGTGCGCGGCGATGTAATCGCGATCGACGAGATTCTCGGTGAGCATCACGTGCAGCATGGCGTTGAACAGCGCGATGTCGCTGCCCGGCTCGATGGCGAGGTGCAGGTCGGCCGCCGCCGCAGTGTCGGTGCGGCGCGGATCGACGACGACGATCTTGAGGGCGGGATTCCTGGCCCTCGCGTCCTCGATGCGGCGGAACACGACGGGATGCGCGAAGGCGGTGTTGGACCCGGCGATGATGAGGCAATCGGCGTGGTCGATGTCCTCGTAGCACGAAGGGGGCGCGTCCGCGCCCAGCGTCGCCTTGTAGCCTGCCACGGCGCTCGACATGCACAAGCGTGAATTGGTATCGACGTTGTTGGTGCCGATCAAGCCCTTGGCCAGCTTGTTGAAGACGTAGTAGTCCTCGGTGAGCAACTGTCCGGAGACATAAAACGCCACGCTGTCCGGGCCGTGCTCGCGGATGGTGGCGGCAAAGCGCTCCGCCGCCCGATCGAGCGCTTCATCCCAGGAAACCCGCTTGCGGGTCTCGTTGCGGGCATTGCGCAGTTCGGGGTAGAGGGCGCGCGTGTCGTGTCGCGCGCTCAAGTGCAACGTCGCCCCTTTGGTGCACAGGCGCCCGAAATTGGCGGGATGATCGGGATCGCCGCGCACCCCAATGATGCGCGTGCCTTCGCTCTGGATGATCACGCCGCAGCCGACACCGCAGTAGCAACAGGTTGATTTTGTTTCGTTCATCGTCTTTCCGGGCGCCGGATTTCGCGGCGCTTCAACAGTGTTTCAGCAATGCCCGTGCCAAGGCGAGATGCTGGCATGCCTATTGCGCTGCATCACCAGTGAAATCCAATAGCGCAAGGGCGGACCGATCATGCGGGTGCTGGTTGTGGACGATTCCTCCGAGCGCACCGAAGTGCTGCGTCAAGGCCTGGAGCAGGCCGGGTACGAAGTCGTGGCCGCGCTCACCTCGCCGCTCGAGCTGCTGCAGGCCGTCGAGCAATTCAAGCCCGATGCCATCATCATCGACACCGAATCTCCGAGCCGCGATGTGCTCGAGCACGTGGTGATGATCAGCCGTGACGAGCCGCGCCCCATCGTCATGTTCGCGAGTGACGCCGCGCCCGATACCATTCGCGAAGCGGTGCGCGCAGGCGTTTCCGCCTACATCGTCGACGGGCTGGAAGCTTCGCGCGTGAAGGCCATCGTCGAGGTCGCGGTGGCGCGCTTCGATGAGTACCAGCATCTGAGGATCCAACTCGCCGATGCGAACCTGAAGCTCTCCGAAAGAAAGCTCGTCGAGCGCGCCAAGGGCCTGCTGATGAAGGCCCGCGGCATGAGCGAGGACGAGGCTTACCAGGCGATGCGGCGCATGGCCATGGATCGCGGCAAACGCCTTGGCGAGATCGCGCAGCAGCTTATCGACATGTCCGAATTGCTCGGCTAGATGGAGCCAAGCTAGTGCAGCGAGCCCCTATGCTGCACCGCGGTAGTGCGGGAGGTGCCCGCCGGCGAATCTCAGCCGAGACTGCGCATGGCACCTAAGCCGTTGTTTGAAAATCGAACAAGGCGAGCGAAACAGGCATTGGCATGTCGCTTGCGTTGCTAAAGGCAGAACGCGGCCAATGGCGGTCGCGTCCAGAGCAAAGGCGTTCACTCGGAGACGGAATGATTCCGTCACGGTTGAACGCCTTTTCGTTTTTCGTGCCTCGCTTGAGGCACGCGTGACCGGAGAGAGTAGATGAATGAAACCGAGACCCCTCAAGTGCAGTCCACCGCGATCGTCGAGGAAGGCATCAAGCCGGAGGAACGCCGTGATTTCCTCAGACAGGCCGGCGCCGTCGGCGTCGCGGCAGGCATCATGAGTCTCGTTCCCGGCGCGGTGCGTAACGCCGCCTGGGCGGCGGGTTCCGATGCGCCGGAGAAGAAGGAAGTGAAGATCGGCTTCATCCCGCTCACCGACTGCTCCTCCGTGGTGATGGCCTCGGTGATGGAGTTCGACAAGAAGTACGGCATCAAGATCGTCCCGTCCAAGGAAGCGTCCTGGGCCGCGGTCCGGGACAAACTGGTCAACGGGGAACTCGACGCCGCGCACGTCCTCTACGGCCTGATCTACGGCGTGCAGATGGGCGTCGGCGGCCCGAAAAAAGACATGGCCATCCTGATGAACCTGAACCACAACGGCCAGGCCGTGACGCTGTCGCGCAAGCTCTACGACAAGGGCGTCAAGGACGGCGCGAGCCTGAAGGCGCTGATCGACAGGGAAAAGGGCGAGTACACATTTGCCCAGACTTTCCCGACCGGCACCCACGCCATGTGGATCTACTACTGGCTCGCCACTTACGGCATCAACCCCTTCACCGACGTGAAGACCATTACCGTGCCGCCGCCGCAGATGGTGGCCAACATGCGCGTGGGCAACATGGACGGGTACTGTGTCGGCGAGCCCTGGAACAACCGCGCCATCGTCGACAAGATCGGCTTCACGGCCGAGACCACGCAGGGCATCTGGAAAGACCATCCGGAAAAGACCCTGGGCACGACGGCCGAGTGGGTGCAGAAAAATCCGAACACCGCCCGCGCCGTGACTGCGGCCATCATCGAGGCGGGCAAGTGGATCGACGCCTCGCTCTCCAACCGCCAGAAGACCGCCGAAACGGTTGCCGACAAGTCCTACGTCAACACCGACAAGGACGTGATCCTGGCGCGCATGCTCGGCCGCTACGACAACGGCATCGGCAAGGCCTGGGATGACCCCAACGCGATGAAGTTCTACAACGACGGCTATGTCAGCTTCCCGTTCCTTTCCGATGGCATGTGGTTCATGACCCAGCATCGCCGCTGGGGACTGCTCAAGGAGGACGTCGACTATCTCGCCGTCGCTAAGAAGGTCAACCGCATCGACGTGTACAAGGAGGCGGCGGCGATGACCAGGACCCCGATGCCGAAGGAATCCGTGCGCACCGCCAAGATGATCGACGGGGTGGTCTGGGACGGCAGAGATCCGAAGAAATACGCCGGCTCGTTCAAGATCAAGGTGGCCTGAGAGGAATCATGAGCGCCGTCCCTGGCTTCATGCGGTCTCTCGAGCCCCCGCTTGTTTCCCTGGCGCCTTCGCGTCAGCCAGTCTTGAAGCCCGCGATGAACGAGCCGCAGGTCGCGGACGAGCCGCCGCTCTACGTGCGCGCCAAGGCGCCCGAGTGGTTGCCCCGGCTGCTCGCGCCGCTCATCGGCTTCGGTCTATTCCTCGCATTGTGGGCGGCGTTATCCAAGGCGGGCGGCCAGCTGCCGAGCCCGCTTTCCACCTGGCATTCGGCGGTGGATGTCTTCAGCAATCCTTTCTACAAGAAGGGACCGAACGACCAGGGCATAGGCTGGAACGTGCTCACGTCGCTCGGCCGCGTCGGCATCGGCTTTGGCGCGGCGGCGGCAGTCGGCATCCCGCTCGGCTTCATGATCGGGCGCTTCCGCTTCCTTTCCGACATGGCGGCGCCGATCATCAGCATCCTCAAGCCCGTCTCGCCCTTGGCTTGGCTGCCGATCGGCCTGATGGTCTTCAAGGCGGCCAATCCTGCGGCGATCTACGTCATTTTCGTCTGCAGCCTGTGGCCGATGATCGTCAACACGGCGGTGGGCGTGCGCCAGATTCCGCAGGACTACCTCAACGTGGCGCGAGTGCTGAGCCTTTCCGAATGGAAAGTCTTCACCAGGATCCTGTTTCCGGCAGTGCTGCCCTACATGATCACCGGCGTGCGCCTTTCCATAGGCGTGGCCTGGCTGGTCATCGTTGCCGCCGAGATGCTCACCGGCGGCGTCGGCATCGGCTTCTGGGTGTGGGACGAGTGGAACAACCTCAACGTGCAGCACATCATCATCGCCATCTTCACGGTTGGCCTCGTCGGTCTGGCGCTGGAGCAGTTCATGATGCTGCTGGCGCGCCGCTTCAGCTACGACGACGGACGGCAGTCATGACCGGCAAATACCTCGAGATCGACGAGGTGAGCATGGTGTTCGACTCCAAGAAGGGACCGTTCTGTGCGCTGGAGGGAATCAAACTGGAAATCCGTGCAGGCGAATTCGTCTCGCTGATCGGCCACTCGGGCTGCGGCAAGTCCACTCTACTCAACATCGTGGCGGGACTGCTGAGGCCCACCGCGGGCCACATTTTGCTTGCCGAGCGCGAGATCAGGGGCCCCGGGCCGGACCGGGGCGTGGTGTTCCAGAACCATTCGCTGCTCCCCTGGCTGACCTGCTTCGAGAACGTCTACCTTGCGGTGGAGCGGGTCTTCGCAGCGACCGAGAACAAGGCGCGGATGAGGGAGCGCAGCGCAAAGGCGCTGGAAATGGTGCATCTCGCGCAAGCCATGCACAAGTATCCGCATGAGATTTCCGGCGGCATGAAACAGCGTGTCGGCATCGCCCGGGCGCTGTCGATGGAGCCGAAGATACTCTTGCTGGATGAGCCCTTCGGCGCGCTCGACGCGCTGACCCGCGCGCACCTGCAGGACGAACTGATGCGCATCGTCGCTCCCGGTGCAGACAGCGCCGGCAGCACGGTGCTGATGGTGACGCACGACGTGGACGAGGCGGTGCTCTTGTCCGACCGGGTGGTGATGATGACCAACGGCCCGGCCGCTACGATAGGTGAGATCGTCGAGATCGATCTGCCGCGGCCGCGCGAGCGCCTGGCACTGGCCAGCACGCCGCGTTATGTGGCGCTGCGGGCCGCACTGCTCGAGTTCCTGTACCACAAGCAGATGCGCGAGGCCGCGTGAGCCCGGGCAAGGTCTGGCTCATCGGCGCGCGCGAGGTGGGCGCGTCGAGACGAGCGGCTTGACGGGGCGACGATGAAGAAAATGAAGCTGGTCATGGTCGGCAATGGCATGGCGGGCGTGCGAACGCTCGAGGAGCTGCTCAAAATCGCCCCGGATCTCTATGACATCACCGTGTTCGGCGCCGAGCCGCACGCCAACTACAACCGCATCCTGCTCTCTCCGGTGCTGGCGGGGGAGATGACGCTGAAGGACATCATGCTCAATGATGTCGACTGGTACGCCGCCAACGGCATCACGCTGCACCTGAACAAGACCGTGGTCAAGATCGACCGGCGCGCACCGAAGGTGGTTGCCGCCGACGGCACCGAGGCTGGGTACGATCGTTTGCTTCTCGCCACGGGCTCCAATCCCTTCATCCTTCCGGTGCCAGGCGCGAAGCTGGAGGGCGTGATCAGCTACCGCGACATCGCGGACACCAATGCCATGATCGCGGCGGCGGTCAGGCACAAGCACGCCGTGGTCATCGGCGGCGGATTACTGGGCCTGGAGGCCGCCAACGGGCTGAAGCTGCGCGGCATGGAGGTCACCGTGGTGCACCTGATGGACTGGCTGATGGAGCGCCAGCTCGACCGCACCGCGGCGGGCATGCTGCAAGAATCGCTCGAATGCAAGGGCCTCAGGTTCAAACTCAAGGCCCAGACCGCCGAGATCGTCGATGACGGAGAAGGGCGGGTGAAATCGGTAAGATTCAAGGACGGCAGCGAAACCGAGGCCGATCTGGTGGTGATGGCGGTGGGCATACGGCCGAATACCGCGCTGGCCGAATCGGCGGGTCTATATTGCAGCCGCGGCGTCGTCGTCAACGACACCATGCAGACCTACGACCCGAAAATCTATGCCGTGGGCGAGTGTGTGGCGCATCGCGGCATCGCCTACGGCCTGGTCGCGCCTCTGTTCGAGCAGGCCCGCGTCTGCGCCAACCACCTCGCGCACTTCGGCATCGGACGCTATGAAGGTTCGATCGTTTCGACCAAGCTGAAGGTCACCGGCATCGACCTTTTTTCGGCGGGGGACTTCACGGGCGGCGAGGGTACCGAGGAAATCGTCATGCACGACGCCATGGGCGGCGTGTACAAGAAACTCGTGATCAAGGACGACAAGCTCGTCGGCGGCGTGATGTACGGCGACACCGTCGACGGCTCCTGGTACCTGCAACTGTTGCGCGACAAGCAGGACATCCACGAGATCCGAGACCATCTGATGTTCGGGCGGTCGCATCTGGGCAACAGCGGCCACCAGGGGCAGGACAAGGCCGCCACCATGGCGGACGAGATGGAGGTGTGCGGCTGCAACGGCGTGTGCAAGGGTGTCATCGTCAGGGCGATCAAGGAAAAGGGACTGTTCACTCTGGACAACGTGCGCAAGCACACCAAGGCTTCGAGTTCCTGTGGCTCTTGCACGGGTCTCGTCGAGCAGATCCTCGCTTCCACCGTGGGCGGTGCGTATCAGCCTACTGAATCCAAGCTAAAGCCCGTGTGCGCATGCACCGACCATACCCACGACGAGGTGCGCAAGGCCATACGCGAGCAGCGCCTGCTTTCGATCCCCGAGACCATGAAGTTCCTCGAGTGGCGCACGCCCAACGGCTGCGCCGGCTGCCGGCCCGCGCTGAACTATTACCTCCTTTGCGCCTGGCCGCAGGAGTACGCGGACGACGCGCAGTCGCGCTTCATCAACGAACGCGCCCACGCCAACATCCAGAAGGACGGCACCTATTCGGTGGTACCGCGCATGTGGGGCGGCATCACCAATTCGGGCGAATTGCGTCGCATCGCGGACGTTGTGGACAAGTACAGGATTCCCACGGTCAAGGTGACCGGCGGCCAGCGCATCGACCTGCTGGGCGTGAAAAAAGAAGATCTGCCCGCGGTATGGCGAGACCTCGACATGCCCTCGGGCCACGCCTACGCCAAGGCGCTGCGCACGGTGAAGACCTGCGTAGGATCGGAATGGTGCCGCTTCGGGGTGCAGGATTCGACCAACATGGGCATCGCACTGGAGAAGGACCTGTGGCGCATGTACGCGCCGCACAAGGTCAAGCTCGCGGTGTCGGGCTGCCCGCGCAACTGCGCCGAGAGCACCATCAAGGACGTGGGCGTGATCGGCGTCGAGTCGGGCTGGGAGATCTATGTCGCCGGCAACGGTGGAATCAAGGCAGAGGTGGCGCAGTTCCTGTACAAGGTGAAGACCCCTGACGAGGTGCTCGAGTACGTAGGCGCGTTCCTGCAGCTCTACCGCGAAGAGGCGCGCTACCTCGACCGCACCGTGCACTATGTAGCGCGCGTCGGCATCGACTACGTGAAGAAGCGGATCGTCGGGGATGCTGCGAATCGCAAAGCGCTTTACGAGCGCCTCAGGAATGCCCTGGAGGGCCAGCCCGATCCGTGGAAGCAGCGCGCCGCGGGTGCCGCGAAGCGGGAATACGAGATGATCGAAGCATGAATATGGGCACGATGACGGAGCCGGTGCGCATAGAGCAGTGGGTCAGGGCCTGCCGTGTCGAAGATATCCCTAAGCTCGGTGCACGCGTAGTGAAAAGCATACACGGCGACATCGCCGTGTTCAGGAACGCGGAAGACGAGGTGTTCGCGCTCGCCGACCGTTGCCCGCACAAGGGCGGGCCGCTGTCGCAGGGCATCGTGTTCGGCCGCAAGGTCGCCTGTCCGCTGCATAACTGGAACATACAACTGGAAGACGGCTGCGCGGTGGCGCCCGACGAGGGTTGCACCCGGCGCTACCCCGCCAGGATCGAAGCGGGCGAGGTTTTTCTTCGAATGTAGCAGCCCCGATCCCCGGCCGCTGCGGGGAATTGGCTCCAATAGGTATAATCCCCGTCTTCCTCATTCCTCAGGGCGGGGTGGCCATGCCGAGAAAACTTGTTGGTGTTTGTGCCTGCGTCGGGCTTCTTGCCAGCTTCTGCGCAGTCGCGCAGGAAACGGTCAAGATCGGAGTGATCCTGACCTATTCCGGGCAGTTCGCCGATCCCGCCGCGCAGATCGACAACGGGATCAAGCTCTACATGGAGCAGCACGGCGACTCCGTCGCCGGAAAGAAAATCGAGATCATCAGAAGGGACGTCGGCGGTCCCATACCCGACGTGGCCAAGCGGCTTGCGCAGGAACTCGTGGTGCGCGACAAGGTGGACATTCTCACCGGGTTCGCGCTCACCCCGAACGCGCTTGCCGTCGCCGACCTGTCCGTGGAAGCGAAGAAATTCATGGTGATCATGAACGCCGCCACCTCGATCATAACGACCAAGTCGCCCTATCTCGTGCGCGTGTCGGTAACGCTGCCGCAGAATTGCGAGACCCTGGGAACCTGGGCCTACAAGAACGGGGCACGCAAGGTCTACACCATGGTGTCCGACTACGGACCGGGCCTCGATGCGGAAGCCGCGTTCCAGCGAGCCTTCAAGGAAGCGGGGGGCGAGATCATCGGCTCGGTACGCATGCCGATTGCCAATCCCGACTTCAACGTGTTTGTCCAACGCGCGAAAGACATCAATCCGGAAGGCATTTTCATTTTCGTTCCGGGCGGCGCGCAGCCGCCTGCGCTTGCCAAGGCGCTGATCACGCTGGGGATCGATCCGAAGAAGACCAAGGTGATGGGGCAGGGCGAGATCACCGACGAGAACGCGCTCAAGACCATGGGCGACACGAGCATTGGCATCATCACGGCGTTTCACTACGATTTCAAGCACGACACGAAACTCAACCGTGAGTTCGTCAGGGCGTACAACGCAAAATTCAAGCGCAATCCTGATTTCTTCTCGGTGGGCGGCTACGACGGCATGCATCTCATCTACGAATCGCTGAAGAAAACCGGTGGCAAGACCGACGCTGAGGGTCTCATCAGCGCAGCCAAGGGCATGAAATGGGAGAGCCCTCGCGGACCGATCTCGATCGATCCGGAAACGCGTGACGTGGTACAGACTGTATACATACGGCGTGTCGACAAGGTTCGCGGCGAGCTGCAGAACGTCGAGATCGAGAAGTTCGAGAACGTCAAGGATCCCGTGAAGGCGCGGATGAAGAAGTAGATTTGCCAGGGCGACGGATCTGATCCGGGTCCCCGTTGCTTTGGCTGATGTCGTACCCATATCCTCAAACATGATCGGACAGTTGGAACGCGACGCGCAATTAAGGATGCTGTATGCCTGCGTCGCGGCGTCGATCGCGCTGCACGCCCTGGTGCTCGCCGCGTTTCCGGGGCTCAGGGTTCACGCAGACTCGAGCAACCCCAAGGCACTGACAGCATGGTTCGAGTCTCAGCCGCGGCCTGCCGAAATTCGGCACGAGCCTCGGGTAGCGACGCACACGCCCCCACCCCGCGAGACGCGGGCGATGCCCGCGACGCCGGCGCCCGCCCTTACTCAGGCCGCGCCGCCCGCACCGGCGGCGGATTCGAGTCAGCCGGAGCCACCGAGTGCCCAGACCGCCCCCGTTGAGCCGGCGCGCGTCGCGGAGTCGCCGCCCCCGCAGGCTGTAGCTTCCGCCAGGCCGTCCGTCGACACTGCTGACGATGCAAGCCTCCGAAGGCAGTACCTGATTGACCTGGTCGGCGAAGCGAAACGCTATATGCGTTATCCGCCGCAGGCGCGGGAGCGTGGCTGGGAGGGCAGGGTCGAGATCCGGCTCGTCATCGGCGCAAGCGGAACCATCAAGAGCGCAATCGTAAAGACCTCGAGCCGCTACCAGGTGCTCGACGACCAGGCGCTCGACATGATCAAGAAGGGACAGCCGCGCCTGCAGATCCCGCCGGCATTGCGCGGGCGCGAATTCAGCGTCGACATACCGGTAAGCTTTGAACTGCTGACCGGCTAGAGGCTCAAGCCGGGCTACTGCGACGAGCGGCGCGCGCCCCCGGAGAGCATTTTCGTGAGAACCAGAAGCACGACCAAGGTGAGGCTGTAGACCCCCAGTTGAATTCCGTAGGGACGGGCTGTATAGCCTACGAGCGTGTGCATCAGCTTTCCGAGGAGGCTGTCGTCGGGCAGGTACCTCGAAGTATCCCAGATGGTTTCACCCAGGGTCGGGAGGATGTCTGCCTGCACCAGATAGGCAGTGCCCTGGGCGGCCATCCCTGCGGCGAGCAGCAGGATAAGCCAGCCCGTCACGCTGAACAGATGTCTTGTGGGCACGCGCAGGAGGCCAAGATACATCGTGACGGCCAGCACCAGGCCGCCGCACAGGCCAAGTGCAAATCCTGCGCCGAGTTCGCCGGTCTGCCCCGGGCCGGCGGAGGCGATGCCGTGGAGGAACAGCACCAGTTCCGATCCTTCACGCAGCACGGCCAGGGACACGACCACCGACAGGGCGTAGAGTGGCTTGCTCCCGCGGCGTACGGCCGCCCCGACCGAAGTCAGGTTCGCCGTCATCTCGCGGCCATGCCGGCTCATCCAGACGTTGTGCCAGCCGAGCATGGCCACCGCCACGAAGAGTACCGTGGCGTTGAATATTTCCTGCCCCAGACCCGCCGCCGCCGCGGCAAGCACGTCGGCGAACGCCGCAACCACCAGCGCGCCGAGCGTGCCAGCGGCAACTCCGCAGGCTACCCAGGACGTCCTTCGGGCGACACCACGAGTGGCTGCCAGCACGATGCCGACGACCAGCGCCGCTTCGAGCACTTCACGCAAGACGATGACGGCGGTGGCCAGCATGGTTCCCTGTCGCCTACTTGGCTATGATGCTGCCCTTGGCGGTCTTTTCGTGGAATTCGCCGACGAACCTGTAGGTTCCGGCCTTGAGCGGTCCCAGGGTGAGCGTGGCTTCGCTGTTGCCGGGGATCACCTTTTCGCGCCTCAGATCGTGGCTTTCGAACTCCTCGGCGGTGGCATCGAGATTCTTGACGACGAGTTTGAATTTCTTGCCCGCAGGAACGGAGAGTTCCTGCGGGTCGAATCTGTGATCGCGGATCGTCAGCGTGAACGAAAGGTCCTGAGCCTCCGCGGGAACCGCTGTCAGCAGACCGAGCCAGACGAGGTTTAGCCAAAGCAAGGGTTTGAGCATTTGGGGCGAGCTTATCGTGAAAGTGGATACGCGAATGATATTGATTCTCATTTGTCCTGTCAAGCTGGGCACAACGCGGTGAGTCGCAGCTCCGCCATCTCTGCCCGGCTCGAGGAAGTCTTTGGCCCCGGCGGGCAGCTCGCGCGCAGCATCCACGACTACCGCATGCGGCCCGGGCAGGCACAAATGGCGGCTGAGGTCGCCAGCGCCATCCGCGACAATGCCGTGCTCGTTTGTGAGGCCGGTACCGGCACCGGCAAGACTTTCGCGTATCTGGTTCCCGCTTTGCTGTGCGGGGGCAAGGTCATCATCTCGACCGGCACGAAGACGCTGCAGGACCAGCTTTACCATCGCGACCTGCCCACGGTACGCGACGCTCTCAAGGTCCCTTTGGCGACGGCGTTGCTCAAAGGGAGGAACAACTACGTTTGTCATTATTACCTCGAACGCAACCTGTCGGGACCTCACTTTCACACCCGTGAGGTCGTCGCGGACCTTCAGCAGATTGCCCGCTTCGCGCGGACCACCGCGAGCGGTGACAAAAGCGAATTTCCGGAGGTAAGTGAGAGCGCTCAGGCCTGGGATCTGGCCACCTCGACCCGGGAGAACTGCCTCGGACAGTCGTGCCCGCGTTTTGGCGACTGTTTCGTCGTGGCGGCACGTCGGGAGGCGCTTGCCGCCGACGTCGTCGTGGTGAACCACCACCTGTTTTTCGCAGACGTGACCCTCAAGGACGGGGGCACGGCCGAGCTGCTGCCCGCGTGCAACGCCGTGATCTTCGACGAAGCCCATCAGCTGCCGGAAACGGCTACGCTGTTCTTCGGGGAGAATCTTTCTTCCGGACAGTTGAGCGAGCTCGCGCGGGACGCTCGCGCGGAAATGCTCTCCGGGGCACAGGACGTACCCGAGGCCGAGCGTCTTGCCGCCGGCCTGGACAAGGCGGTCAGGGACTTGCGCCTTTCGCTGCCCAGCGACGGTGCGCGGCTCACGGCCGAGTCGGCACGGCTTCAGCACGGGTTCTCGGAAGCACTCGCGGCGGCGGGCTCCGCGCTCGACGCCTTGGGCGTCGGTCTTGAGTCCCTTGCCGAGCGCAGCGAAGGCCTGGCGCGCTGCGCCGAGCGGGCAAGGAAGACGCGCGTTCTCCTCGATCACTGGCGTGACGATCGCCGCGCAGGCTACGTCCGGTGGGTGGAGCTGTTCAGCCATTCGCTGCAGTTGAATGCGACTCCACTTTCCATCGCGGAAGTGTTTCGCAGGCAGATCGACAGCCGTCCTCGCGCCTGGATCTTCACTTCGGCGACGCTTGCAGTCGGAGGAGATTTCAGCCACTACCGTGGTGAGCTGGGGCTGGACGATGCTCGCACCGCCTGCTGGGACAGCCCTTTTGACTATGCCGGGCACGCGCTGCTTTACGTTCCCCGGAAGCTGCCCGCACCCAACAGCGACCTGCATACCCGGGCCGTCGTGGACGCAACGCTGCCCCTGATCCGGGCGAGCGGCGGGCGAGCATTCATGTTGTTCACTTCGTTGCGTGCCATGCGGCTGGCGCACGAGTTGCTCAGAGAGGCGCTCAGGTCCCTGGACCTCGACCTGCCTTTGCTTCTGCAGGGTGAAGGCTCGCGCAGCGAACTGCTGCAGCGATTCCGACAGCTGGGCAATGCGGTGCTGCTCGGAAGCGCGAGTTTCTGGGAAGGCGTGGATGTGCGCGGAGATGCGCTGTCGCTCGTGGTGATCGACAAACTGCCATTTGCTCCTCCCGACGATCCGGTACTGGCGGCGCGCCTGGAAGCGCTTGAGAGCGAAGGGCGGAACCCCTTCCTCGAATACCAACTGCCGGAAGCCGTAATATCCCTGAAGCAGGGGGCCGGTCGGCTGATTCGCGACGAAGCCGACCGCGGCGTCCTTGCCATCTGCGATCCGAGGTTGTTCTCGAGGCCTTACGGTCGGAGGATTCTCGCGAGCCTGCCGCCGATGAAGCTGGTACGCGATCTCGACGAAGCCCTGAGCTTCATGGTGCAGCCAGGCACCCGGAGGGCGCGCACGGGCGCGGAGTTCGCCGCTCCGGAGCCGTCTAGCGGTCCAGGCGGCTGACCATGTTTTTTACGTAGGCATTGTCCGGAAAGTTCTTCCGCAGAACACGGTCTGCGTCGTTCCGCAGTTCCGGCATTCCCAGCGCGTCGTAAGCCTGGACCAGGATCAGAAGCGCATCTTCTACAGCGGGTGCTTGCGGGTAGTTCTTCAAGGCGAACTGTGCGCGATTCGCGGCAGCGACGTACGCGCCCCGTTTCATATAGTAGCGGGCGACGTGGATCTCGTGAGACGCCAGTGCATTGATGAGGTAATTCATCCGCGCGATCGCGTCCGGCGTGTACTTGCTGTCCGGGAAGCGCTGCGCCAGATCCTTGAATGCGTCGAAGGCGTCCCGCGCCGATTTCGGATCGCGTTCCGTCCGATCCTGGCCGGACACCTTGCCGAACAGTCCTAGGTCCTCGTTGAAGTACGCCAGCCCTTTCAGGTAGTACGCGTATTCGACGTTCGCGTTATTGGGATGCAGTTTGACGAAACGATCGGCCGCGGCCACCGCGGACGCCTGCTCGTTCTGACGGTAGTACGCGTAGGCGATTTCGAGCTGCGCTTGTTGCGCGTAGAGTCCGTAGGGATAGCGCGCCTCCAGGGTTTCGTAGTGCTTGATCGCGAGGTCATACTGTCCTGCGTCCAGCGCTTCCTTGGCTTCGCGATAGAGTCGCTCCGCCGACCACCCCGACTGGGGGTCGCTCTTGTCCAGGAACGAGCAGGCAGACAGCAGCAGAACGAATAAAGCTACACTACGTTTCATGGTGATTCGCGCCGACAAGGCCGTGGATTATACCCTCGCCACTGTCGCCAGACGCGTTCCTGACTTCCTGGCCGGGGCGCGACTGGATCGCGCGCTCGCACAGATGTTTCCCGAGCACTCACGCAGCCGCCTGCAGAAGTGGCTGCGCGAAGGATGTGTCCACCTGGATTCTTCTGCGGCGAAACCGAAGCAGAAGATCTGGGGCGGGGAGCTGGTGGAGATCAGTCCACGGCCCGACAGCGCGGATACGGTGCACCGCGCCGAAAGCATCGCCCTCGATGTCGTCTACGAGGACGAGGACGTTCTCGTCATCAACAAGCCTGCGGGCCTGGTCGTGCATCCTGGAAACGGCAACTGGCGGGGAACGCTGTTGAATGCACTCCTCCACCATTGCGCGTCGCTCTCGGACTTGCCGCGGGCGGGAATCGTGCACCGGCTCGACAAGGATACCAGCGGGCTGCTGGTGGTGGCCAAGACGCTGCAGGCGCAGACGGATCTGGTCAGGCAGCTGCAGGCGCGCACGGTGAAGCGCGACTATCTGGCGGTCGTCCATGGAGTGGTCACCGATGCTGGCGAGGTTGAAGCGCCGGTTGGACGCGATCCCCGCAGTCGCACGCGAATGGCCGTGGTGCGAACCGGGAAGCCGGCGCTGACGCGCTACAAGGTCATCAGGAGATTCGCCGGCGCAACATTGCTCGAGTGCAGCCTGGCCACGGGTCGCACGCACCAGATCCGCGTGCACATGCAGTCCCTCGGACATCCCTTGCTCGGCGATCCCGTATACGGCGGATCGCGCGGGCAGGCGTCGCGGCTTGCACCGATTCGCCGGCAGGCCCTGCATGCGGTGCGATTGGAATTCGCGCACCCGGTTTCCGGCGCGCGCAAACGCTTCAACGCGCCTCCACCCCAGGACATTGCGGCCCTCCTGGCAGTTCTGGAAACCCAAGGGTGAGCAATGTACCGGATCCTCGCTGGATCGTACCCGAGTGGCCTGCGGCCCCACGGGTGCGGGCGATCATCACCACGCGTTTCGGCGGGGTGAGCGGCGGGCCGTACGCGAGTCTCAATCTGGGCCTAGAGGTCGGCGATGACGCAGAGTGCGTGGCGCGCAATCGCGCCGTCGTCAGGGGGTTTCTGCCGGCGGAGCCTGTCTGGCTCAAGCAGATGCACGGCGCCACCGTGCTCGACGGTGGGATCGCCGCATCGGGCAGGGAAGCCGACGCAGTCATCACCCGCTCGCCGCGAACGGTATGCGCCGTGCTGACCGCCGACTGCCTGCCAGTGCTGGTCTGCGATCGGGCGGGTCGCGTTGCGGGCGCGGTCCATGCCGGCTGGCGCGGGCTTGCCGCCGGAATCCTCCAAGCCGTGGTGCGCAGGATGGGCGTGTCCCCTCGGGAGGTGCTGGCCTACCTGGGGCCGGGAATCGGACCGAGTGCCTACGAAGTCGGGGCAGAGCTCAGGCAAACATTCGTCGAAAAGGACGCAAAAACGTCCGTGGCGTTTGCGGCAAAGGCGAATGGGAAATTCCTCGCCGATCTCTACCAGGTCGCCCGCGTGCAGCTTGCCGAAACCGGTGTCGGGCAAGTCTACGGTGGCGGATTCTGCACCGCGAGTGAAGAGCGTTTTTTTTCTTATCGCCGGGACGGGATCACGGGCAGAATGGCGAGCCTCATCTGGCTGGAGGACAACCGATGACCACACTGGCGTGGATTTCAGCTGCCGCGGTGGCGGGTGGAGTCATCAGCATCGGGCTCGCCGCGCTGGTCGCGCTTTCGGCGCCGGCAACCTGGGTGCCGGCGCTGGTGAGCTTCGCCATAGGTGCGCTGCTTGGCGCCGCGTTCCTTGAGATTCTCCCGCACGCCATCGGCAGCGCCGGCAATCTGCAGACCCTGTTTGCCACCGTGCTGGGCGGAATCCTGGGCTTTTTTGTGCTGGAGAAGCTGGTGCTCTGGCGCCACTGCCACGTCGAGGATTGCGAGGCGCACGATCATCACGTCGACCCGGACGATCACGGCCGCAGCGGCATGATGATCATCGTGGGAGACAGCTTCCACAATTTCGTGGACGGCATTCTGATCGCGGCCGCGTTCCTGGAAAGCACGGAACTCGGACTGGTCACCGCCGTAGCGATTGTTGCTCACGAGGTACCGCAGGAGATCGGGGATTTCGTGATCCTCCTGCACTCGGGTTACACAAAGGCCGCCGCCTTTGCCCTGAACCTGCTGTCGAGCCTGGCCATGCTTGCGGGCGGGGTGATCGCGTACTTTGCGCTGCAGTGGGCGCAGGAATGGACCAGCTCCGTGCTTGCGCTCGCCGCGTCGAGCATGATCTATGTGGCGGTGGCCGATCTCATACCCGGCCTGCACCGGCGCCCGGAATTGCACGAGACGGCGCAGCAGGTCGCGCTGATCGCCCTCGGGGTTGCCCTCGTCTGGGGGGTCGGAAAAGTTTCCGGGGGGCTGGGATAGTGGCGGCCTCTCAGAACGGAATCACCTGCTGCGCTGCCGATTCTGAACGCGCGATCCGTTCAATCCTTGTCCGCCACCGACATCGCTTTGCGGATGAAGGTCTTTCGTTCGTCCTTGTCCTCGATCTCGTCCGCGATGAGTAGATAGAGCTCACCCGTATCGCGCGCCTTGGCAGCAGCCCGCCTGACGACGATCTTGGCCACGGCACCGATGTACTTTGCCAGCGCGGCCTCGGCTTTGGCGAGTGTCTGCGGATCGATGTTGGAGGCGATCTGCGTAAACGACTGCAGCCGCGTGGTGCCGCGAGTGGGATCGCCGGTCGGTGTGGACCTGTCGCCCGAGAACTTTCTGACGAATGCTGCGCGATCCTTGGCTTCGGCGATGTCCGCAGATACGATTTCCGCGAGATTTGCGGCGCTGTACGCCTTCTTGGCGGCGCTTCGGATGACCACGGAGGCGATGGGCCCGATGTACTGTGCGAGCTCCGATTCGATTCTCTTGAGCGTGTCGCGGTCGAGGATCACGCCCGTTGGAACGCCGGTCGGTTGCGACGCCGGCCTGGAATCCTCAACTTTGACGGTCGCCGTTTCGTCGGGCAGGGTGCTGCCGGTAAGGGCTGCGCGAAACTCCCTGACTGATTGCGGACGCTTGTCCTCGTGCGGCGCGAGCGCCCAATCGACGGCCGCGAGCAGATCCGCGCTGTAGAGATTGGTGTCGGCGGCCTTCACCGCCGGCCGCTGGATCTCCTCGCGCACGCGGGCGACTGCATCGATCGGCTTACTGCCGGTGAGCATCCAGTAGAGCACACCGCCGAAAGCGTACAGGTCGCTCCAGGGACCCTGCTTGCCGTGAGAGTGGTATTGCTCGATCGGCGCGTATCCGGGCGTGACGATCGCGGTGAGCTCGTTCCCGGGCGAAGCCATGCGCGCCGAGCCGAAGTCGAGCAATACCGGCGACCCGTCCTCGCGCACGAATACATTGGCTGGCTTGATGTCGCGGTGCAGGTAACCGGCCTGATGGATTACTTCCAGCCCATCGAGCAGCGGATTCGCGAAGGCGAGCACCGCACTTTGCTGGAGCGGCCGGCGGCTGCGGATCCACTCGCTCAGCGATTCTCCAGCCACGAACTCCATCACCATGTAGGCGGTGCGGTTCGCCTCGAAGAACCGCAGCACGCGCACGATGTTCGGGTGACGGAACGATGCAAGCGTGCGCGACTCGTCGAGGAACCTCGACAAGCCCCACTTGAACGAATCGACCGACACTTCCGACTTCGGCTGCACCGACTGGTCCTCCCTACGCAGCGCGAGATCTCCGGGCAAGTACTCCTTGATCGCGACCTTGAGGTTGAGGTTGGAGTCGGTGGCGAGATACGTCAGGCCGAAACCGCCGATGCCGAGCGTCTGCTCGATGCGGTATTCGTGCAGCGCATAACCGCGCGGCAGGGAAGTTTCGGCCATCGAAACCGGTTACTTCTGGTCGATCAGGCTGATCGCTTTTTCCAGGCTGCGGCGCATGCGATTGAACGACCTGGCGAGGACTGACACCTCGTCGCGTCCCGAGTCCGAGAGCTCGGGGATATCGAGGTCGCCGGTGCTGATCCGGTCGGCCGCTTCGGACATCTGAGTTATCGGCCGCACGATCAGGAAGGACAACATTAGGTTCAGGATGATGAACAGCACCACGAACACCCCGGCGAGCGAGCCGATAAAAGTGTAGAAGGCGCGGTTGGCGTTTTCGATCGGAATCGACATTGGGACCGACACGATCTGGGCGCCGATGATCTCGTTCTGCTTCCACCCAAAGCCGTTGTTGGGTCCATACAGCTTGACCATGGACGCCGGGGCCAGCTCGGGCGTTGTGTGGCAAGCAAGGCAGGCGGGATCCTTGATCTGGAAGGGCCGCGCGAGGTAGAGCGACATTCCGGTAGGCGTTGCCCTTATTCCGGATATCTCGGATCGCGACGGGTTGCCGCGAAATTCGTTGACAATGTCGGCTTCCCATTCAACGGCGCGGTCGCGCGGGTTGGTGGGATTGAGGGCGGCTTCCTTGTAGGCGTAGCCAGGATATTTCTTGCGCAGCTGGTTCATGATCTCGGTGGCGGCGAAGGCCGGCACGCTCTGCGGCAGGAACTCGTCTTCCTTCTGGGCGAGCTTTTCGCGCACCTGGCCTACCGTATAGGCCCGCATGGACAAGGCCGCCTCCATCATCACACCGGCGTTGCCCAACACATCTTCGCGCGCCGTCTGGTGCAGCAGATTGTAGGACATGTAGCCGGACACACCTAGGCCGGCCAAGAATACGAAGAACAGCACCAGATTGAATTTCAGTCTCAGACCCATGATTCCTCTCTCTTTCGTATTTTGGTTGGAGCGCAGCTCAGGCCGCGACTCGCAGAACCCCAGGCGCAATCATTGGTTTTATAAGCATGAACCCGTCCAGTTCTAATTTTTGCGGGCGGTCTTGTGGGAACAATTCGGCTTGGTGCAATCAGCATACAGATGCAGCGAGTGTTCGCGGATCGCAAAGCCGCGGTCTTTGGCGACCCGCATCTGCCGTTTCTCGATTTCGGCGTCGTAGAACTCCTCGACCCTTCCACACTGCATGCACACGAGATGGTCGTGGTGGGTGCCTTCGTTGAGTTCGAATACCGCCTTGCCGGATTCGAAGTGATGGCGCTGCAGGATCCCCGCCTGCTCGAACTGAGTGAGCACGCGGTAGACGGTGGCGAGACCGATGTCCAGACCCTCGTTCATGAGCACCCGATAGACATCCTCGGCGGAAAGATGTCGCACCTTGCTGTGCTCGAACAGCTTGAGGATGCGCAGTCGCGGACCCGTAGCCTTCAAGCCTATGGTCTTCAGGTCGTGGACGCCGGTGGTCACCCAGGGTCGCTCCGAGAGGGAAAGCACCCGATTCCGCTATCATATAACGTTTCATCCCGAGCAAATGCAGCCGTTCGTGTGCCGCGTAGCCATCCTTGTGCTCCCGCTGCTTGTCACAGCGTGCGGTACCCTGCCGGGCCTCACTCCCTACCGGATCGAGGTCCAACAGGGTAACTATGTGAGCCAGGAGATGCTCGCCCAACTGAAACCGGGCCTGACCCGCGAACAGGTTCGCTTCGTGCTCGGAACACCTATGGTGAGCGACATATTCCACGGGGATCGCTGGGACTACGTTTTCATGCGCCAGCGCGCCAACAGCGGCGAGGTCGAGTACCGGCGCGTCGCGGTGTTCTTTGAGGACGGGAAATTGAAGCATGTGGAAGGAGACGTAGTCGCCGCAGCCGGTGCCGCGGCGTTCCCCGGGGAGCCCGGGCAATGAGAGTCGCTATTGCCGGAGCGGGCGGCCGCATGGGCCGTACCCTGATCGAATCGATTCTCGGCTCGCCGCAACTCCAGCTCGCGGGGGCGCTCGAAATCGCCGGCAGCCCGGTCCTGGGGCAGGACGCGGGGCAGGTGCTGGGGCGCCCGTGCGGGGTAAGAGTCGTTTCCGATCCCGACAGGGCGATTGCGGGGGCGGATTGTCTGATTGACTTTACGCGGCCGGAAGGGACGCTGGTTCATCTGGAAGCCTGTTTGAGGAAACGCGTGCGGATGGTCGTGGGAACCACAGGCTTTTCGCCTGAGCAGATGCGGCGCATCGCCGCGGCTGCCGAAAGGATCGCGATAGTGCTTGCGCCGAACATGGCAGTGGGAGTCAACGTGGCCCTACGCCTTGCCGGAACCGCCGCAGCGGCGCTGGGGGACGGCTACGACGTCGAAATCGTCGAGGCACACCACAGGCACAAGGTCGATGCGCCTTCTGGTACTGCACTGAAGTTCGGGGAGGTCGTGGCGCGAGCTCTCGGGCGGGACCTCGCGTCGAACGCCGTCTACGGACGCAAGGGCGAGATCGGGGAGCGCGATCCCAAGGCCATCGGATTCCACGCGATTCGCGGCGGGGACATCGTAGGCGAGCACACGGTCATCTTTGCGGGGGAGGGCGAGCGCGTCGAGATCAGCGTGCGATCCTCCAGCCGCACCACCTACGCATCCGGTGCGCTGCGAGCCGCGCGCTTCCTCGAGGGAAAGGACCGCGGGCTCTTCGACATGCAGGACGTGCTGGAACTGCGCTAGTCCCCGGTTCAGCGCGTCTGCAGGGTTTTCAGCGCCTGCCGCGTCCACACCTCATCGATTCCTTCGATCAACTCCTCGGCGCTCTTGTAGCGTTTGCGTGGGTCCACCGCGAGCATACGGTCGAGCAGGGTCTGGTAATCCTGAAGATTCTCCGGCAGCATCGGTCGTGGCGCCTTTACGTGCAGGGCGATCAGTTCGGACACCGACTCGGCTTCGAAAGGGCGCTTGCCCACAAGCATCTCGTGGAAAATGATCCCCAGCGCGTAGAGGTCCGATTGGG
The DNA here is from genome assembly GCA_041496705.1 of Gammaproteobacteria bacterium. Taxonomy (GTDB): domain Bacteria; phylum Pseudomonadota; class Gammaproteobacteria; order Burkholderiales; family SG8-39; genus VBDM01. Next base: position 36,187 of record JBGQFD010000018.1, read on the forward strand.
CTGTGGCCGGATTGCCCATGATCTGCTCCGGGGACACGTAATAGGGCGTCCCGAAGAGTTCGCCGTGCAGTGTGCGCCCGAGGTCGCCGAGCCGCTTGGCGATGCCAAAATCGGTGAGGGCGATGTTGTCGTCGGCGCGCACCATCAGATTGGCCGGCTTGATGTCGCGGTGCAGAATGCCGCGACTGTGGATTTCGCGAACCGCACTGGCCGCCTGCGCGAGCAGCGACAACGCCTGTCGTTCGGTGAGCCCGTTGTCGATCACCTCGACCAGGCTGCCACGGGGGAAATATTCCATCGCCAGGTAGGCGTAATGTTCGCTGAATCCCCGGTCGTAAATCTTCACTACGTTCGGATGGTCGATCGAGGAAATGATGTCGAACTCCTGTACGAAGCGCTGCAGCAGAGTCTCATTCTTGTCGGGCTTGGTGTTCAGGATCTTGAGCACTACCTGCTGCTTGTCACTTTCGCGCTCGGCAAGGTAGACCCGGGAGGAACCGCCTTGCCCGATTTTCGAGATCACCCGGTAGCCCTTGACGGTCTGCGGCTTGTCGCCCACCACGTCGCCGAGTTCGCTGGTGATCATGTGCAGGGTCATGCCCAGGGCCGCCTTGGAGGCACCTGCGGCGAGTTCGGCGTTCGCTGCCAGTGCGTCGCGCATTTCCTGCGGGATCTGCACGGGCGCATCAGCGCCTCCGCCTCCGGCTATGCCGATGATCTCCACCGCCTCCGTGGCGAAACTGCGGCCGCGCAATTGCAGAGTTTTGCGCGATCCGAGCGCTACACCCGCTCCGGCGGCGGCGACGGTCGCGTCGCTTGCAACCACGGCCCAGCCGAGCTGCTTGGTCTGGTCTTCGAGCCTGGAGGCGATGTTCACGCTGTCGCCGATCACGGTAAGTTCGCCCCCGCCGGGTGCGCCGACGTGGCATATCTTGACTTCCCCGGTGTGCATGCCCACGCCGATGGCGAATTCGGGAAGGCTGCGCGCGGCATGCCGGCTGCCCATCCACTTGCGGAATTCCAGAGCGGCCAGTTGCATCGCAAGGCCCGTGCGGATTGCGCGCCGCGCGTGAGTTTCGCCGTGCTCATCCGGGCGCGGCTCGAACAGCGCCATGATCCCGTCGCCCAGGAATTTCATGACTATGCCGCCGTTGCGAATGATGAGGGCACAGGCGGTTTCCAGGTAAGCGTTGAGCAGTCCCTCGATCTCGTCGCTGCTGAGCCGCTCGGAGTAGGTCGTGAAGTTCCGGATATCGGAAAACAGCACCGTCGCCACGAGGATCTTGCCGGCCAGGTTGCTGGCGTCGGGACTAAGCAGCGACCCCGCACCGTCCCCGCCTGAGAGCTTGTCCCTGAACTTCTGCGTCAGCTGGTCTTGCTTGGGAACCATGGCCGCAAGGGTCTGGGTCAGGATCTCGTATTTCTTCAGGCGGCTGTTGACCGCCTCCATCAACTCGTCGCGCGTGAACGGTTTCGGAAGATAGTCATCCGCCCCGAGGTTCATCCCGCGACGCATGCTTTGTCGATCGTCGAGTGCCGTCAGGAAGATAAACGGAACCGCGGAGAGTCGCGGGTCGGCGCGTAGTGCCTCGAGCACGGCAAATCCATCCATCTCAGGCATGTTCACGTCGCACAGCACCAGGTCGGGCGGGTCGCGCTGCGCCATTTCCAGGCCGACGCGCCCGTTTTCCCCTCCGGAAGCCGCATACCCCTCCACCTTCAGCATCAGCATGATGTTGTTGCGGATGCTGGTTTCGTCTTCGATGATGAGGACTTTCTTCATGGTATGGGGACCCTCAGGCTATCCCGCGGGCTGCGCGCCCCGCAAAGGAAGGACCACCGTAAATCGGGTGCCGGCGCCCGTCGCGCTCTGGAAGCTGATTTTCCCACCGTGAAGCTCGACCGACTTCTTGGTGATGGCCAGGCCCAGTCCGGTACCGGGGCGGTTCTCCACGTTGGAAGCGCGCTGGAAGCTCTCGAAAAGTCGCGCCTGATCCTGGACGGGGATGCCGATTCCACGGTCCTGCACCTCGATGACCGCCTCGTCGTCGCGCCTCGAGAGCGACAGCGTCACCTCGCTCCCTTGCGGCGAATATTTCACGGCATTCGAGAGGAGGTTGTTCAGAATGTGACGCAGGAGGCGCTCGTCCATGTCTACGGTTGCAAGATCGAAGCGATTGTCCAGACTGAGTACGTGGGTCTTGCCTTGCGCAATGCGAAACTCCGACACGATCTTGCGGCACACCTCGCGCAGATCCATGCGCTCGAGATTGAGCTGGAGCGCGCCCGATTCGGCACGCCCCAGCGCCAGCACGCCGTCGATCATTTCGCTCATGCGCTTCGCGCCGTTCTGGATGGTCTGCAGCAGGTTGGCCTTCTCCTCCTTGCTGAGATTGTCCGAATAGTGCTCCAACAACTCGGCCGACGAAAGCATGGTGGCGAGCGGCGTTCGAAACTCGTGTGACGTCGTCGCCACGAATTTCGATTTCATTTCCGACAGTTCCTTCTCGCGCTGCATCGCGTTCATGAGTTCGGCCTCAGCGCGCTTGCGATCGTCGATGTCGACGTTGACGCCTGTCATGCGCAACCCGCGCCCGCCCGCGTCGCGCTCAACCACTCTTCCGCGGGAGAGGCTCCATACCCAGCCCCCGGCGAGAGTCTTGACGCGGTGCTCGGCCACATACTCGGCCTCCCCGCCGGTCAGGCAATTGTTCAGGGCCTGCTTCACCTTGGGCAGGTCATCGGGATGCACCATTTGCGCCAATTCGTCCACGCTTAGGGCCCTGGTTTCCTTACCCACTTTCAGGATGATGGCCCAACTGCCGCCCAGGAAAACGTTAGTCCTGCGCGCGTCCCAGTCCCAGCTGAGAATATTGGCCGCCTGCAACGCGAGGTCCAGGCGCTCCTTGCCCTGCTTCACCTCTTCGAGCAGCTGCTCGTTCTCCTTGCCGAAGCGCAAGGTTTCGGTCAGCGCGCGGTTGGAAGACACGTAGAGGGCCAGCAACACAGCCGAGAACACCAGCAGCAGTATTCCGGCGGAAGCGTTGAGCGACCCACCCTGCGAGAACAGCAGGCCGACGATCGGGGCCAATATGGGAGCAATCAGGCAGGCGAACGCCTTGGGACTGGGTGCCAGCGCCGGCGGCAGGCCCATCGCCACGCTTCCGAGCATGAACGGCGCGAGGATTTCGGGGAGCTGGGTGCGTTCCGGGTAGAGCAACATCACGGTCAGGCCCCAAGCTGAGCCCACCAGGGCGCTGGCGATGCAAAAGAACCCTTCCCAGCGCGCAGCGGCTTCCGGGCCCGGCTGGCGAATGCGGTGGATGCGGTTGAGGAGGAAGCGCAGCAGGCTCGCCAAACCCAGCCAGATCAGCCAGGAGACGAGCAGGTTGTCGCTGACATGACCCCACAATGCGAAGGCCGCCACAGCCGAGGTCAGGATGATCACCGGCGCATCGCTACCGGAAAGCCGGAACAGCAGCGACACGCGCTGCGGCAGGAATTCGTCCGAGGGCGAAGGGGCGAGCAAGGTGCTAAGCGAGAACAAATTTTCCTTTGGGGGCGGTGGCGCGCCGCGTCTGGGGTCCTGGCCGCGTCGGACGCTGGCCCGAGCATGGCGCAATTCTGGCACGGTTAGCAGGCGACGAGTAGGCGACATAATTTGCATCATCAACAAGCGGACCGAGCGCTCGCGGGTTTGTGGGGCACCCAGGATTCGGGTATCATGCCCTACTCTTTTGCGAAGCGGGACGGGTGCGAGCCGGTCCCGCTTCGTGCGTCTGGCCCCCAATGAGCGCTCTGCCGTGCCCGTCGCCCCGCCTGCCCTCCTGGCTCTAGCCGACGGATCGGTGTTTCCCGGCTCGTCCATCGGGGCCCCAGGCCTCGCCGCCGGCGAGATCGTATTCAACACAGCGATCACCGGATACCAGGAGATTCTCACCGATCCCTCGTACTGCCGCCAGATCGTCACGCTCACGCATCCGCATATCGGCAATACCGGAATCAACCGCGAAGACATGGAATCGGCCAAGGTGTTCGCCGCTGGGCTGGTGGTGCGGGACCTGTCGCCCGCCGCGTCGAACTGGCGCTCGGATGAGCCGCTCGGGGCGTTTCTTGCGCGCAACGGGGTGGTTGCGATTGCTGGCATAGACACGCGCATGCTGACCCGCATCCTTCGCGAGAAGGGTGCGCAAAATGGCGCCTTGCTGGCCGGCTCGGATGACGCGCAACGGGCGCTGCAAGCGGCGCGGGCTTTTCCAGGGCTGGCCGGAATGGACCTTGCCAAGGTCGTGAGCGTCGGCCAGCGTTACGAATGGTCGCAGGGGAGCTGGCGGCTTGGCGCAGGATTCGCCAAGGGAGCCGGCGCGCGCTTTCACGTGGTCGCCTATGACTACGGGATCAAGCGCAACATTCTTCGGCTGCTCGCCGACCGCGGCTGCCGCGTCACGGTGCTGCCGGCGCAGACGCCCGCGGCCGAGGCGATCGCCCTGGCCCCCGACGGCGTTTTCCTCTCCAATGGGCCGGGGGACCCCGAGCCGTGCGACTACGCGATCCGGGCGATCCGCGAAATCGTGCAGGAGGGAATTCCCACGTTTGGCATCTGCCTCGGACACCAGCTGCTGGGCCTCGCTTCCGGGGCGAGGACCGTCAAGATGAAGTTCGGCCACCACGGCGCGAATCACCCGGTCAAGGATCTCGATACCGGATCGGTGGTCATCACCAGCCAGAACCACGGCTTTGCCGTCGATCCCGCGACCCTGCCGCCGAACCTCAGGCCCACGCACGTGTCGCTTTTCGACGGCAGCCTGCAGGGTCTTTCCCGCACCGACCGGCCGGCGTTCTGTTTTCAGGGCCACCCCGAGGCGAGTCCGGGACCCCACGACATCGGCTATCTGTTCGATCGCTTCGCGCAGTTGATGCAGGAGGGCCGGCGTGCCTAAGCGCACCGACATCAAGAGCGTGCTCATCATCGGTGCCGGCCCCATCGTCATCGGCCAGGCCTGCGAGTTCGACTATTCGGGCGCGCAGGCCTGCAAGGCATTGCGCGCCGAGGGCTACAAGGTCATCCTGGTCAATTCCAATCCGGCCACCATCATGACCGACCCGGAGATGGCGGATGTCACCTACATCGAACCGGTGAATTGGCAGATGCTGGAAACGGTCATCGCCCGGGAGCGCCCCGACGCGCTGCTGCCGACGATGGGCGGGCAGACGGGACTCAACTGCGCGCTGGATCTGGCCAGGCAGGGCGTGCTCGAGAAATACCGCGTGGAAATGATCGGTGCGAGCCGCGAAGCCATCGACAAGGCCGAAGACCGCGAAAAGTTCAAACGGGCGATGGAAGCCATCGGGCTCGCCTGTCCGCGTTCGGCGCTGGCACACTCGATGGAGGAAGCGCAGCAGGTGCAGGCGGCGATCGGTTTTCCGGTCGTGATCCGGCCGTCCTTTACGCTGGGCGGCTCGGGGGGGGGCATCGCCTACAACCGCGAAGAGTTCCTCGCGATCTGTGAGCGAGGGCTGGAGACATCGCCCACGCAGGAGTTGCTCATCGAGGAGTCGGTGATCGGCTGGAAGGAATTCGAGATGGAGGTGGTGCGCGACCGCAAGGACAACTGCATCATCGTCTGCTCGATCGAAAATCTGGATCCGATGGGCGTGCATACCGGTGATTCGATCACCGTGGCCCCTGCGCAGACGCTGACCGACAAGGAATACCAGATCCTGCGCGATGCATCGATCGCGGTACTGCGCGAGATCGGGGTGGATACCGGCGGCTCCAACGTGCAGT
>JBGQFD010000019.1:0-40926 GCA_041496705.1 Gammaproteobacteria bacterium
CCTCGGAAGGGGGCGACTGGGTCAGCTTTCACCGCCACCACGGCCACGACCAGGAGAAGAACGGCGTGGTCGAGACCGCGCCGGACATGGGTACCTCGGAGGCGCCGATGCGCAACCAGATGAAGGCCTGGGCGCAATTCATGACCGCGGAGAACTGAGATGGCGAAGAAACGGGCAAGCACCGCGAGGAAAAAGCCGGCGTCCGCGGCGAAGCCGGCGCGCCGCGCAACGAACGGCCACGACCTGCAGCACGCCGTGGAGCAGTTCCTCTATCGCCAGGCCGAACTCCTCGACGGCAAGCGCTGGCAGGACTACCTCGACCTGTTTACCGCAGACGGCGTCTACTGGATGCCGGCCGACGCGGCGCACACCACCTGGGACGGCGTGCCTTCGATATTCGCCGAGGACAAGAACATCATGACGGTGCGCATGAAGCGCGTGCTGCATCCGGATGCCTGGTCGCAGCGGCCGCTGTGGGGCACCAACCACGTGCTCGGCAATGTCGTGGTGGAAAAGGCGGCGCCGAACGGCGACGCGGTGGTGCGCTCGCGCTTCCACATGCTGGAGCTGCGCCGCGATGACGTGCGCCATTTCGCCGGCGCGTATACCCATCACCTGAAGAAGACCGGTGACGGCTACCGCATCAAGCTGCAGCGCGTCGACATGACCAACGCTCAAGCCGCATACGACTACGTGCTTCAGGTGTGGGTGTAGCCGCGCCCTAGGCTGCCCGCTTCGAACCAGGGGCCGCGCCCCCGTCCTTGACCTCGTGGCTCGCCGGCCGCGCGCGCAGCTTGAGGTCGGTGAGCTCGGCGCGCTCGCGCGCCGCCAGGCGGAACGCCTGGTCGCGTCCGAGCAGGTACTGCGGCGGCCACTCCTGCGCCTGGTGCTGGTACCACGCGGAAGCCTGCAGGGTGAAATAGGGGTTGGTGAGATGCGTACGCGCGAGCGCCACCAGGTCCGCCCGGCCCGTGGCGATCAGCGTATTTACCTGGTCGGCGCTGGTGACCGCGCCGACGGTCATCGTGGCGATACCCACCTCGTTTCGCACCCAGTCGGAGAACGGCGCCTGGTACATGCGCCCGTACACCGGCTTCTGCTCGGGCACGGTCTGCCCGGTCGACACGTCGATCATGTCGCAGCCGGCGTCCTTGAAGGCGCGCGCGAGCGCCATGAGCTCGGCGTCGGCGATCCCGCCGGGCGCCCAATCGGTGGCCGAGATGCGCACCGACATGGGTTTCTCCCGCGGCCACACGGCGCGCACCGCCGCGAAGACTTCCAGCGGGTAGCGCAGGCGGCTCGCGATTTCACCGCCGTATTCGTCGCTGCGGTTGTTGGTGAGCGGCGAGATGAAGCTCGCAAGCAAATAGCCGTGCGCCATGTGCAGCTCGAGCAGATCGAAACCGGCTTCGTCCGCGTAGCGCGCGGCGCGCACGAATTCCTCGCGCACGCGGTCCATGTCCTCGCGCGTCATCTCGCGAGGCTGCTGCGACTCTCCCGCGTAATAGGGCAGGGGCGAGGCCGAGACGATGGGCCAGTTGCCGGAAGCGAGCGGGTGGTCCATGCGCTCCCAGCCTAGCTGCGTCGAGCCCTTGCGCCCGGAATGGCCGAGCTGCATCGCGAGTTTTGCTTTCGACGCCGAGCGGCAGAAGGCGACGATGCGCTTCCAGGCGTCGCGCTGCGCGGCGTTCCACAGCCCGGTGCAGCCCGGGGAGATGCGCCCCTCGGGCGACACGCAGGTCATCTCCATGTACACCAGGCCCGCGCCGCCGACCGCGCGCGATCCGTAGTGCACCAGGTGCCAGTCGTTGGGCAGGCCGTCCACCGCCGAGTACTGGTCCATCGGCGAGACCACCACGCGGTTCTCGAGCTCGAGGCCGCGCAGGCGGAACGGCGTGAACATGGGCACGGGCGCTCGCTCGGCGCTGATGGCGTAGCCTAGGGCCCGCTGCTTCGCCGCAAACCAGCGCTGCACGTCGGCGACGAAGGCCGGATCGCGCAGCTCGAGGTTCTCCCAGGTGATCTGCTTGGAGCGCGACATCAGGCCGAAGCCGAACTGCAGGAGGTCCATGCCCCAGTAGCGCCGCAGGTGCTCGAACCAGACGAGCGACACGTTGGCCGCGTGCTGGGTCTTCTCCACCTCCTCGCGGCGCTCCGTGTCGTAGCGCGCGAGTGCCTCCTTCACGCCGCCGCCCGAGCGCAGCGAGTCGCCCAGGGCCGCGTGCAGCGCGATCGCGTCCTCCATCGCGAGCTTGGTCCCCGAGCCGATGGTGAAATGCGCCGAGGCCTTGGCGTCGCCGAGCAGCACCACCTTGTCCATCACCCAGGTCCGGTTGGTGACGCCGGGGAAATTGCGCCACTGGGCTTTGTTGCCGATCAGCCGGTGCCCGGCGAGTTCCTCGGCGAACAGGTGCTCCAGAGCGGCGAGCGTCTCGGCCCCGTCCATGCGCTCGAAACCGAAATTCGCCCAGGTGGCGCCGTCCATCTCGATGATCCAGGTGCTCGCGCCCTTCTGGTACTGGTATCCGTGCGCCACGACGATGCCCTGCGGCGCCTCGCGGAAGAAATACTTGAACGCGTCCATCGGCCGGGTCGAGCCCAGCCAGAGGAATTTGTTGGGGCGGAGGTCGATGCTCGGTTGGAAGTGCTCCCTGTAGCGCTCGCGGATCTGCGAGTTGATGCCGTCGGCGGCGACGACGAGGTCGCTGTCGGGAAATTCGCCCAGGTCACCGACCTCGCGCTGGAAATTGAGCCGCACGCCGAGCGCGCGGCAGCGTTCGTGCAGCAGAGCGAGCAGTGCCATGCGCGAGCAGCCGCAGAAGCCGTTGCCGGCGACGCGCATCACCCGGCCCTGGTAATGGATGTCGATGTCGTCCCAGTAGGCAAAGGCGCGGCGGATCGCCTCGTAGGAGGGCAGGTCGTACTCGCGGAAAGTGGCGAGCGTCTCATCGGAGAAGACCACGCCGAAGCCGAAGGTGTCGTCGGCGCGGTCGCGCTCGTATACGGCGACGTCCCAGTCGGGCCAGGTCTTCTTCGCGAGCAGCGCGAAGTACAGGCCGCCGGGTCCGCCGCCGATGATGGAGATTTTCATGCGTGCCGGGACTTCAGTCGGGGATCACCGCGGTCGCCTCGATTTCCAGGAGTGCCCCGGGCTCCACCAGCCCCTTCACTTCGATCACCGCCATCGTCGGGTAGTGCCGGCCCATCAGTTCGCGGTAGGCGGCGCCGACCTGCTTGAGCGCCGCGAGGTACTCGTCGCGGTCGAGCACATACCAGGTGAGCCGCACCAGGTGCTCGCTGCGGCCGCCGCCCTGCGCCAGCACCGAAAGCACATTGGCGAGCGCGCGGCGGAACTGCGCGGCGAAATCCCCGCCGACGAACGCGCCGCTCGCGTCGAAGGCGCACTGCCCGGCGATGTAGACGGTGGTGCCGCCGCGCACGGCGATCCCGTTCGCGTAGCCCTTGGGCTTTGCCCAATCGGGCGGTTGCAGGATCTGCATGGCAGCGCAGCTTAAACCATTTGCGCCAGCATCGGGAGCGCGCGCCTGGCGCGCGCGGCATAATCCGGAAAGCGTTTCCTAAGGGAGCAGACAATGACCAAGAACATGGGCCGACTCTTGCTCGGCGTCGCGGCGTTCGCGGCGGCGTCTGCGCTGGCGCAGGGCTGGCCCGCCCGGCCGATGCGCCTCATCGTGCCGTTTCCGCCGGGCGGGCCCACCGACGTGATCGGCCGGACCGCGGCGAAACTGATCAGCGACGCGCTCGCGCAAGCCGTGTTGGTCGAAAATCGGCCGGGCGCGAGCGGCGTCACGGGCACCGATGTCCTCGCCAAGTCGGCGCCCGACGGCTACACCGTCGGCATCACTGCGATCACGCTCGCCACCGCGCCGCACCTGGGCAAGGTGCCTTACGACACCTTCCGTGATTTCGCGCCGATCTCCAACCTCGCCGCGACCACCCCGCTCATCGTCGTGCATCCCTCGTTTCCGGCGAAGACTCTCGCGGAACTGATCGCCCAGGCGCGCGCCAACCCCGGAAAGATCGCCTACGGCACGCCGGGCGTCGCGACCGTGCCGCACCTCGCCGCCGAAATGCTATCGTCGGCCGCGGGAATCCAGATGCTCCACATTCCCTACAAGGGCACCGCCGGCCTGTCGGCCGACCTGCTCGCCGGTGTCATCCTGGTGAATTTCGAAAGTTCGCTCGCGCTCGCCGGTCCCAACATCCGTGCCGGGAAGCTGCGGCCGATCGCGGTGATCTCCGGAAAGCGCACGCCGCTCTTTCCCGACATTCCCACCGTCGCCGAGTCGGGCTATCCGGGCGTCCAGGCGCAACCCTGGTTCGGGCTGTCGGGTCCGGCGGGCTTGGAGCGAGATAAGGTGTTGCGCATGAACGACATCATCGTCAGGGGTTTGAAAACCAAGGAAGTCGTAGAGCGACTCGCCCTCATCGGCGCGGAAGTGCTGCCCACCACGCCCGAGGAGTTCGCTGCCTTCATCCGCGCCGAGTACGAGCGCTGGGGCGAGGTGATCCGCCGCGCGGGGATCAAGGTCGAATGAAAGCTTCGCCGAGCGAGCTTGCCGCTTGACAGAAGGGCGGCCCTCATCCTAAATAAGCATTGCTCTGCTGCCCGCAACGGGTGGATTCAATAACTACAAGGAGGAGTCCATGAAAGAATTGCTGACAGGCTTCATTTCCCTGCTGTTGCTCGGCGCCGGCGTTGCCTGGGCGCACGACGATTCCGACGACGATCGGAATCCGGTGCGCAGGTTCGTCACCCTGCCCGACGGCGTGCGCTTTCCGGAGGGGATCACCGCCAACCCGGCGAACGGCGACATCTACGTGAGTAACTTCGACGGGGGCAGCCAGAACAAGGTGTTGCGCTATTCGCGTCACGGGCACCTGCTGGCCGTGCGCGAGTTCGGGCCCGCGCCGCTGCTCGGCCTGGAGTTCGATCGAGTCCATCATAAAGTTTACGTCACCAACGTCGGCGACTTCGTCGGCACCGGGTCGAAGATCCAGCGCATCGCGGCGAATTTCAACGGCTTGACCCCCATCGAGTTCGTGGCGGACATCCCGGCGACGGGTGCGCCGGGCGACCGGATCGCCGGCAACCCGGACGGCAGCGTGGACAAGATTACGTTCGGTTCAGGTGCGCGCGTCCCCAACGCGCTGGCCTTCGACAGCCACGGAAACCTCTACGTCTCGGACTCGTTCCAGGGCGCGATTTTCCGCATCGACAACCCGAACGGGTGCGTACCGAATTGCACTGCGCAAACGTGGGCGCACGATCCGCTCCTGGCGACGGCGGGATTCCCGCCTTTCGGCGCGAACGGCCTTGCGTTCAACGAACACGATGCCGCGTTGTTCGTCGCCAATACCGGTGACGACCGGGTGCTCAAGGTGGACCCGGTGACCAAGGTCGTTTCGGTCTTCGCGGAGAGCATTAACGGCGCCGACGGGATCGTCTTCGACCGGCTCGGCCGTCTGTGGGTTTGCGCAAACCAGAACGACGAAGTGGTGGCGCTGAACGCGAACGGCCGGGTCGTCGTCAGGCTGGGCTCGTTCGAAGGCATCGGTCGCAACGGTGCGCCGAGGGGCCTGCTGTTCCCCGCGAGCCCGGTGATCGTCGGCGACGAGATGTTCGTGACCAATCTGGCCATCGCGCTGACGCCGGCGGTCGGCGACGAGCCCGAAGAAGACGTCACCCGCTGGACGGTCTCGCGCATCAAGCTGCCCGGTCTGTGAAATGCCCGCGGCCACGCGCCGCGTAGGAGTACTGCGCGACGGGGATTACCCGTCGCGCAGCGTTTTCAGGGTTGACCCATGGACAGTACGGAGGTCCTGCTCCTTGCCCGCGCGCAGTTCGGGCTGAACATCGGGTTCCACATCCTGTTTCCGACCCTGACGATCGCGCTCGGCTGGGTCCTCCTTTACTTCCGCATCCGCTACGCGCGCTCGGGCGACCCGGCGTGGCTCGCGACCTACAAGCTGTGGACCAAGGTGTTTGCGCTCTCCTTCGCGATGGGCGTGGTGAGCGGCATCACCATGTCGTTCCAATTCGGCACGAACTGGCCCGGCTACATGTTGAAGGTCGGCAACATCGCCGGGCCGCTGCTCGCCTTCGAGGTGCTGACCGCGTTCTTCCTCGAGGCGACTTTTCTCGGCGTGATGCTGTTCGGCATGAACCGCGTGCCGGGCTGGGTGCATGTGCTCTCCTCGGCGATGGTGGCGATCGGCACCACGCTCTCGGCCTTCTGGATCCTCGCGCTCAACTCGTGGATGCAGACGCCCGCGGGCCACACCGTAGACGCCGGCCAGATCGTGGCGGCCGACTGGCTGCAGGTGATCTTCAACCCGTCGTTTCCGTACCGCTTCGCGCACATGCTGCTCGCCTCGGGCCTTACCGCCGCCTTCGTCCTCGCCGGGCTTTCGGCGTGGCGGCTGCTGCGTGCCGCCGACGACGCCTCGGCGCGCAACACCCTGCGCACCGGTCTTGCGATCGCCGCGGTGCTCGCGCCGCTGCAAATCTTCATCGGCGACCTGCACGGGCTCAACACGCTCGAGCACCAGCCGGCCAAGATCGCGGCGATCGAGGCGATATGGAAGACCGAAAAGGGCGTGCCGCTCGTGCTCCTCGCCCTCCCGGACGACGACGAGCGTCGCAACGCCTTCTCGATAGAAATCCCGAACGGCGCGAGCCTGGTCCTCAAGCACGATGCGCAGGCCGAGCTGAAAGGCATCGACGCGTTTGCGCCCGATACCGCGCCGGTGGCACCGGTGTTCTTCGCGTTCCGCGCCATGGTCGGAATCGGCGTGCTGATGCTCCTCGCAGCGTGGGCGGGCGTCTTCGCAACGCGCCGCGGCCGCCTGCCGCGGCGCTGGATGTTGTGGGTGTTCTCGGGCTTCACCTTCGCCGGTTGGGCCGCGACGCTGTGCGGCTGGCTGGTCACCGAGATCGGTCGGCAGCCCTGGCTGGTGACCGGCGTGCTCAAGACCGCCGACGCGGCCGGGGGCGCCTCCGGCGCGCAACTGGGCGCGAGCCTCGCCGGCTACGTGCTGACGTATGCAGTGATGCTCATCGCGTACTTTGTGGTTCTCACGCACCTTGCCGGCAAGGGGTCTCAGGCATGAGCATCGACCTGCCGCTCGCCTTCGCCGCGATCATGGGCCTCGCCATGCTCATGTACGTGGTGCTCGACGGCTACGATCTGGGCGTAGGCATGCTCATGCCCGCGGCCGATGCGCGCGAGCAGGAGCTGATGGTCGCTTCGATCGGCCCGTTCTGGGACGCGAACGAGACCTGGCTCGTACTCGGCGTGGGCATCCTGCTGGTGGCGTTTCCGGTGGCGCACGGCATCATCCTCGGCGCCCTGTACCTGCCGGTGGTGGCGATGCTCATGGGACTCATGCTGCGCGGCGTGGCTTTCGAGTTCCGCGTCAAGGCCGAGGGCTGGCATCGCGAGCTGTGGAACTGGCTGTTCTGGTTCGGCTCGTTTCTCGCCGCGTTCGCACAGGGGCTGATGCTCGGCCGCTACATCACCGGGTTTCAGCCCGGCTTCGGCTATTTCCTGTTCGCCGCCCTGGTAGGAGCGTCCTTGTGCGGCGGCTACGTGCTGCTCGGCGCGACCTGGCTGGTCCTCAAGACCGAGGGCGCGCTGCAGAAGAAGGCGCTCGCCTGGGCGCGCTGGGGTTTGCTGTGGGTCGCCCTCGGCGTGGCGCTGGTGAGTCTCGCGACGCCGATGGTGAGCCAGACGGTGCAGGCCAGGTGGTTCGACTTTCCGCGCACGCTCGCGCTGATGCTGCTTCCGCTGGCGACGCTCGTTGCGGGGTGGCTCGTCTGGGTCACCACCGGGCGCCTCGCGCGCGGCGAGCGCGAATTCGACTGGATGCCGCTCGCCGCGGCGGTCGCGATCTTCGCCCTGGCTTTCGCAGGACTTGCGTACAGCCTGTTTCCCTACGTGGTGATCGATCGCATGACGATCTGGGAGGCGGCGGCGCACCCCTCCGCCCTCAGGGTCATGCTGATCGGCGTGGCAGTCGTCCTTCCCTTGCTCCTTGCGTACACCGTCTTCGCCTACCGCGTGTTCCGCGGCAAGGCGCGCGCCGGCCTGTACGAAGATCGTCCCCTCTAGCCTTCCTTCAGCGGCGCGAGGGTAACTTCGACCCGCCGGTTGGCGGCGCGGCCCTGCTCGCTCGAATTGCTCGCAATCGGATGGTCTTCGCCGCCGGCGGCGGTCATGATGCGCGGTTCGGTGACGCCTTTGCTCATGAGGTACTGGGCGACCGCGCTCGCGCGGCGCTGGGACAGTTGCTTGTTGAAATTCGCGTCGCCGACGTTGTCGGTGTGGCCGGCGATCTCGATGATGGTCTTGTCGTACTTCTTCGCGACCTGCGCGACGCCGTCGAGCACCTTGAAGAACTGCGCGTTGAGATCGGCGCTGCCGCTGCGGAAGGTGACGTTGCCCGGCATGTTGAGGACGATGTCCTCGCCCTTGCGCGTGACGCTGACGCCGCTGTCGCGCATCTGCGCTCGCAGCTCGCTTTCCTGCCTGTCCATGTAGGCGCCGACCGCGCCGCCGCTCAGCGCGCCGACACCGGCGCCGACCAGCGCGCGTTGCCTGCGTTGCTTGGCGTCGTGGCCTGAAATCATCCCGATCGCGGCACCGGCGCCCGCGCCGATGAGCGCCCCGAAGGTCGTACTCGTGGTCTTCTTCTCGCCAGTATACGGGTCGGTGGTCTGGCAGCCGACGCTGAAGCAGGCGGCGAGCGCCGCCAAGAGAATCGCTTTGACTGCAGGGTTGGCAATGGACATGTCTCGATTCTCCTTTGGCGCTACTGCAGCAGTGCTTTCCTGTAGAAGCTCTCGTCGATGTATTTCGCGGGATCGGTGAGATTCTTCTGCGGCTTGGCGAATTCGCTGCGCAGCTTCAGCACCGTGCGCGCGCCTTCGAGGTCGAGCTTGGCCTTGCGCTGGAAGCCTTCGTTTCCGGCGAACATCACGTCGAAGGCTTTTTGCGCGACCGGCAGGGGCGCCCTCGAAAGGTGCTTGACGTAGATCGAGATGGCCTCGTCCTTGTTGGCGGGGGCGAACAGCCAGTCCATCGCTTCCACATAAGAGCGGATGAAAGCAACCAGCTGGTCGCCGTTCTTCGCAGCCCAGGCGTGTCGCGCGACGCCGATCGAAGCCTGGTAGGGCCCGAACGTCGTGGTGGTGTCGCCGAGTCGCGTGTAGCCCTTGGATTCGGGCAGGATTTCCGACGGCGAGCTGATCATGGTGCCAGCGATCCTGCCTTCCATCAGAGCCTGCACGCGCGCCGGCGTGCCGCCGAGCTTCTCCACTTTGTAGTCGGCGAGCGTCACGCCGTTCATCGCGGCGAGTTTGTAGAGGATGAAGGCGAAGCCGGTGGTCGCGGCGTCGACGCCGATCGTCTGTCCTTTCAGCGCCGCGTAAGTCTTGATGTCCGGGCGGGTGACGAAACGCAGAGATCCCGAGTAGCCACCCATGAAGCAGAAGAGGTCCGGCGGCGTGGAGAGTTCGGTCTCGCCCTGGCCTTCCTGGTAGGCGACCACGTTGTCGTAGGCCGTTGTGCCCAGATCGTAGGTGCCGTTCATCAGGTTGCGGATTTGTTCGACGGAATTGGGGGTGAAGGAAAGTTTTACCGCGATGCCGTTCTTCGCAAACAGTCCCTTGTCCTGCGCCACCCACACCGGCCAGTTGCCCCCGCCGCCGAAGGCGATGACTTCGAGCGGTTTCGGTCCTTGCGCGAGCGCTGCACCGGCGCTGGTCGCGAGTATCGCCGCAAGCAATATCGTTCGGGTCGAATTCATTTTTCCTCCGAGCTTGTTCGGGCACCGGTTGGCTCACCGGTTTCCCGTGATGGCAGGACGAGAGTATAAGCCTCAGCGCCGCCGCTGGCGCGGGTCCAGGACGTCGCGAAGCCGGTCCGCGACGAGGTTGATGCTGATCACGGCCGCGAGCAGGGCGATCCCGGGGAATAGGCTGATCCAGTAGTGGCCCGACAGCAGATAGGTGAAGCCGTTGGCGATCAGCAGGCCGAGCGACGGTTCCGTGATTGGCAGCCCGAGGCCGAGAAAGGAAAGCGTCGCCTCGAGCGTGATCGCCGCGGCCACTTGGACGGCGCCGAGGACGAGCAGCGGGGGCAGGCAGTTCGGCAGCAGGTGGCGGAAGATGATGCGTGCGTCCGGAAGCGCCAGCGCGACCGCGGCCTCGATGTATTCCTTTCTGCGCTCGACGAGAGCCGCCGCGCGCGCGGTGCGCGCGTAGTAGGCCCACTGCACGGCAACCAGCGCGACGACGATCTTGTCGATGCCCTGACCGAGTACGGCGAGCAGCACCAGCGCGATGAGGATCGATGGAAACGAGAGCTGCAGGTCGGCCAGGCGCATGGCCAGAGCCTCAAACCACCCACCGAACCACGCCGCCGCCAGGCCGACGCTCACGCCGATCGCGAACCCGAAACCGGTGCTCGCGAGGCCCACGACCACGCTGGTGCGCAGGCCGTAGAGGATGGCCGACAGCATGTCGCGTCCCTGATCGTCGCTTCCCAGCCAATAGACGTGGTCGGCGGCCGAGCGCACGCCCGGCGCGAGGCGCGCGTCGAGCAGATCGAGCGTGGCGAGATCGTAGGGGTTCTGCGGCGAGATCCATGGCGCGAGCACGGCAGAGACGAGGACCAGCGCGAGGAGCCCGAGACCCGCAAGCGCGAGGCGACTCGCGGCGAATTCGGCGGCGAGTTGCCGGGCCGGTGTCACGCAGTCTCTCCGAGGCGCACGCGCGGATCCAGCCACGCGTAGAGCAGGTCGACGAAAAGGTTGATCGCGACGAACAGCGTCACGACGATGCACAGATATCCGACGATTACGGGCCGGTCGAGCACGTTGATCGAATCGATGAGCAGCTTGCCCATTCCCGGCCAGGCGAAGATGGACTCGGTAACGACGGCGAAGGCGATTACCGAACCGAACTCCACGCCTGCCACGGTGACGATCGGGACGAGAACGTTCCTCAATACATGCACGCCGACGATGCGAGTTTCAGCCAGGCCCTTGGCGCGGGCAAACCGGACGTAGTCCTGCTGCATCGCTTCGCGCGTACCGCTGCGGGTAAGTCGAATGACCAGGGCGAGATTGAAGAGCGCGAGATTCGCCGCGGGCAGGACGAGATGGCGCAGGCCTTCGAGAGAAAGAAAACTCACCGGGACTCCGAGAACATCGGCCGTCGGTCCGCGGCCCGATGCCGGCAGCCAGCCGAGCCAGACGGAGAAGATCACTATGAGCATCAGTCCGACCCAGAAGGTCGGCAGCGAGAATCCGGCAATCGAGCCGGCCATGACGATCTTGCCGGTCCCGGAATCGGGCTTGAGGCCGGCCCATAGCCCGAGAGGTATCCCGAAGAGCACCGCGATCAACATCGCTGCGCTCGCAAGCTCGAGCGTCGCGGGCATGCGCTCCAGGATGAGCCTGATCGCGGGGACATTGAACGCGAACGAGTTGCCCAGGTCCCCGCTCGCGGCGTGCCCGAGGAATACCAGGTACTGCTCGATGAGCGGCTTATCGAGCCCCAGGGCGGCAGTCGTGCGCGCTATCTCCGTCTGATCGGCCTGCGGGTTGATGAGAATGTCCACGGGATTGCCGATCGCGTATACGCCGGCGAACACGAGCAGGGACATGACGAACAGAACCGCTACGCTTTGCGCGAGGCGGCGAAGGACGTTGGCGGGCATTCGGGGGAAGCTTACTGCGCGCGGAAGTGATGCGCGAAGGTAAACTCATCGGTGCGGGGTGCATAGACAAGGGGCTTTTTCATCGCCCAAGTCGCGACCTGGTGATGCAGCGGAATCACCGCGTAGTCGCGCATCGCCAGCCGCATCGCGTCTTGCGCGAGCGCTTCGCGGCGCTTCCCGTCGACGCTGGCAAAGGCGCGCTCGAGCAGTTCGTCGACGCTCTTGTTCGAGTATCCAGACCAGTTGAACGCTCCGAAGCCCCTGTCCGGATTTGCGGTGGCGACGAGCGAGCGCATTGCGAGGTCTCCCGAAAACGAGCCCCAGCCGAGCATCGCAAAGGCGAATTCCCCGTTGCGCCCCTTGGACAGGTAGACGTTGATCGGCAGGGTCTCAACGCGCACGCGCAGCCCGACGCGCGCGAGCATCTGCGCCACGGCTTGCGCGATCTGCTCGTCATTGACGTAGCGGTTGTTGGGCGCGGAAAGCGTCATTGCGAACCCGTCCGGGTAGCCCGCATCGGCAAGCAGGCGCTTCGCGCCTTCGGGATCGTAGGGATCGGGCTTCAGGTCCGGTGCGTATCCGAACACCGGCGGCGACACGAGGTTGGAGGCGGGGAGCGCCGCGCCATCCATGAGGCGTGCGGCGATCGCCGCACGGTTGATGGCTCTGGAGAGCGCCTGCCGGACGCGGAGATCGCGGAACGGGTTGCGCGTCAGCGGCCGGCCGGACTTGTCGGTAAGCCCCGGCGCACGGTCGTGCCGTTGATCGAGATGGAAGAACAGGGTGCGCCAGGAGACCTTCTGTGCCGTCTCCAGCCCGGGATTGCTCCGGATGCGCGGCAAATCCGCAGTGGGAATCTGCTCGATCGCATCCAGATCTCCCGACAGCAGCCCGGCAAGCCGCGCCGGGTCGTTGGGCACGATGCGAAAGACCACGTTTTCCGAAGACGACTTCTGTCCCCAGTAGGCGTCGTTGCGCGCCAGTTCGATCCGGTTCCCGCGCGAGAAGCGACCGAAGCGGAAAGGGCCGGTGCCGACCATCGCCTTGCCCGAGTCGAAATCCTCGGAGCGCGCGCCGGCGGCGATTTTTCTCGACACGATGAACACCGAATTCAGGTCGTAGGGGACCATCGCGTACGGCGTTGTCGTGCGCAGTCGCAGCGTGCGCGCATCGACGACCTGCTTGCCGGTGATGCGCTGGGTGAAAGGGCGGAATTGGCCGTTGGCGACCTGCAGCGTGCGTTCGATCGAGAACACCGCGTCCTCGGCGGTGAACTCGCTGCCGTCGTGAAAGCGCACCCCGCGCCTCAACTTGAACTCCCAGGTGGTGGCGTCGAGCGCGCGCCAGGACTCCGCCAGGCCGGGGATAAGGCGTGCGTTCTCGTCGACATGGGTGAGCGCGTCGAAGACGTGCCAGGAAACGTTGACGTTCGGCTGCAGGTTGAGGAAATGCGGGTCCATCGAGGTGACGTCCGCGGCAAGCCCGATGCGCAGGTCTGCGGTCTGCGCAGATCCCGACCACAGCACCGCTACCGCGACGAGAATCCGGGCGAAGCGCATGCGGGCTATTTCGCGGCGAGAGGACCGATGACCTGCAACAGCTGCGCGAAGACTTTCGGATTGCCGCAGACGATGCGCCCCGAGTCGAGGTAGCCCGGCTCGCCCTGGAAGTCGCCGACCAGGCCGCCCGCCTCGGTTACCAGCAGGACGCCGGCGGCCATGTCCCAGGGGGAGAGTCCCGGCTCCCAGAAGCCGTCGAGGCGCCCCGCGGCCACGTACGCGATGTCGAGCGCCGCGGCGCCGGCGCGGCGCAGGCCGGCGGTGCGTTCCGTGAGCGCACGGAACGTGGCGAGGTACCCGTCCAGGTCCTGGAATTCGCGGAAGGGGAATCCGGTGCCGACGAGCGACTCCGACAACTGCGTGCGCTTGGAGACGCGGAGCCGGTGGTCGTTGAGGAACGCGCCGCGGCCGCGCGTCGCGGTGAACAGTTCGTTCTTCGTCGGGTCGTAGATCACCGCCTGGGTGAGGAACTGCTTGTGACGCAAGGCGATCGAAACCGCGTACTGCGGAAAGCCGTGGATGAAGTTGGTCGTTCCGTCGAGCGGATCGATGATCCAGGTGTAGTCGGATTCCCCCGCGCTGCCGGGCCGGGCGCCGGACTCCTCTGCTAGAATCGCGTGGTCGGGATAGGCACGGTGCAGCACCTCGATGATGGCCTCCTCGGCAGCCTTGTCCACTTCGGTGACGAAGTCGTTGTGCCGCTTGCGCGTGACCGCCAGGAGATCGACGTCGCGCGCGGCGCGGTTGATGATCGAACCGGCGCGACGCGCCGCCTTGACCGCGATTCCGAGCATCGGGTGCATGTTCATTTCCGGAAATTCTCAAAGAGCGCTGCTGCAGAGCGCGGGATTCTAATATGAAAGGCCGCGATCCGCTGTCCCGTATCCGCGTGGTGCTCTCGCGCCCTTCGCACCCCGGCAACATCGGTGCCGCCGCGCGCGCCATGAAAACCATGGGGCTGGCGCGGCTCTATCTGGTGCGTCCGAAGAGTTTCCCGCACGTGGAGGCGCGGGCAATGGCGACCGGCGCGCGCGACCTGCTCGAGTCGGCGCAGGTGTGCAGGACACTCGAAGAGGCGCTCGCGGGCACGAGCTTTTCGATCGCGTTTAGCGCGCGCGTGCGCGAGCTGTCGCATCCGCCGCTCGACGCGCGCGCAGCGGCGAAAGAGCTTGTCCTGGCCGCGCGGCGCGATGAAGCGGCCCTGGTGTTCGGCAACGAGACCGTGGGTCTCTCCAACCGGGAAGTGATGCAGTGCAGCCGCATCGCGCGCATTCCCGCCGACGCGAGATGCGCTTCGCTCAATCTCTCGCAGGCGGTGCAGGTGATGGCATACGAGGTGCGCATGGCAACGCGGCTCCCGCGCACCGCCGCCCGCAAGATCGAGTTTGCAACGCACGAAGAGATCGAGAATTTCCACGCGCACCTCGAGCGCAGCCTCTACGCGAGCGGCTTTCTGCACCCGCGCTATCCGCGCAAGCTCATGGACCGGTTGCGGCGCCTGTTTGCCAAGGCTAGGCTGGAAAGGGTCGAGGTCAACATCCTGCGTGGCATGCTCACCTTGTGGGACGAGGTCGGCAAGAAATAGTTGACCGATTCACTATGGCTTCCGATAATGGCGGTCACGTCCTTGGAAATCACATGCTTGCGCGAATCCGTGAAGACATAGCCTGCGTGTTCGAACGCGACCCGGCGGCGCGCTCGACCTGGGAAGTCATCACCTGCTACCCCGGATTCCATGCGCTGCTCATCCATCGCCTCGCTCACGGGTTGTGGCTCGCGAAGCTGCGCTGGCTCGCCCGCTGGGTGTCGCACTGCGCGCGCTTCCTCACCGGCATCGAGATCCATCCGGGCGCGACGCTCGGGCGGCGTGTATTCATCGATCACGGCATGGGGGTGGTGATCGGCGAAACGGCCGAACTCGGAGACGACTGCACGCTCTACCACGGGGTCACGCTCGGTGGCACCACCTGGAACAAGGGCAAGCGCCACCCGACCCTCGGCCGCAGCGTGGTCGTCGGGGCCGGGGCGAAGCTGCTCGGACCGATACTCGTAGGTGACGGCGCCCGGGTCGGATCCAACGCGGTCGTGGTCAAGGACGTTCCCGCGGGCGCCACCGCCGTCGGGATTCCCGCGCGCATCATCCTCGACGAGCAGGACAAGACTCGCGAGGAAAAGGCGGCGAAGCTCGGTTTCTCGGCGTACGCCGTGAGCGCCAAGGCGGAAGACGATCCCCTCGCCAAGGCGCTCCAGGGCATGCTCGATCACAGCTTAGAGGTGGACCGGCGGATTGAGGCTATCCTTCAGGAAATCAAGGCGCTAAGGTCCGACCAGGACAGCGCTTTGTCGGCTTCAAGGTGGGGTGAGCGCAAGGCGGTCGGCGAATAGTTGATCGCGTTTGTCGGGCTTTGCTATACTTGAGCGTCTTTATCGGATATTCCGTTTGCTCAAGGTGAGGCCATGAGACTGACGACCAAGGGACGTTTTGCAGTCACCGCGATGCTGGACCTCGCGCTGCACGGAGGCAAGAGACCCGTGACCCTAGCGGGCATCAGCCAGCGACAGAGCATTTCGCTCTCCTATCTCGAGCAGCTTTTCGGCAGGCTGCGGCGCCACACCCTGGTAGAGAGTGTTCGCGGTCCCGGCGGCGGCTATACGCTCGCGCGCAGCCTCGACAAGATGTCGGTGGCCGACATCATCAAGGCGGTCGACGAGCCGCTCGATGCGACCCAGTGCGGCGGCAAGGAAAACTGCCAGGACGAGCGGCGCTGCATGACCCACGATTTGTGGGCGACGCTGAACGACAAGATGTACGAATACCTCCATTCCGTGAAGCTTTCCGATCTCGTCGCGCAACAGGCCGCGCGCCCGGAAGCCGTGCGAGTGCTGCAGGACAGGCGCCCCAAGGAAGCCGCGGTGGCCTGAGGCGGGATCGAGGACGACACCATGAAACTTCCGATCTACCTGGATTATTCGGCGACGACCCCGGTCGATCCGCGCGTCGCGCAGAAGATGATCCCGTATCTCACCGAGCAGTTCGGCAATCCGGCGAGCCGCTCGCACGCCTACGGCTGGGAAGCCGAGAAGGCGGTCGAGGAAGCGCGCGAGCACGTCGCGGCTCTGTTGAACGCCGATCCGAAGGAGATCATCTGGACTTCCGGCGCGACCGAGGGTAACAACCTAGCCATCAAGGGCGCGGCGAATTTCTACAAAGGCAAGGGCAAGCACATCGTCACGATGAAAACCGAGCACAAGGCGGTGCTCGACACGGTGCGCGAGCTCGAGCGCCAGGGTTTCGAAGCGACCTATCTCGATCCGGAGCAGGACGGCCTGCTCGACCTGGAAAAATTCAAGGCGGCGCTGCGTCCCGATACCGTGCTCGCGTCGGTGATGATGGTGAACAACGAGATCGGCGTGATCCAGCCGATCGCCGAGATCGGCGAGATTCTCCGCGCTAGGGGCATCATCTTCCACTGCGATGCGGTGCAGGCCGCCGGAAAGATCCCGGTCGACCTGCAGAAGCTGAAGGTGGATCTTTTGACCGTGACTGCGCACAAGGTATACGGTCCCAAGGGCATCGGCGCGCTCTATGTGCGCAGAAAGCCGCGCGTGCGCATCGAGGCCCAGATCCACGGCGGCGGCCACGAGCGAGGGCTGCGCTCGGGAACGCTCGCCACGCACCAGATCGTCGGCATGGGCGAGGCGTTCCGCATCGCGAGGCTCGAGATGGGGGCCGAGAGCGAGCGCATCCGGAGCTTGCGCGACCGGCTGCTCGCCGGCTTCAAGGACATGGAGGAGGTATACGTCAACGGCGACATGGAGCGGCGCATCCCGGGAAACCTCAACATCAGCTTCAACTTTGTCGAGGGCGAGTCCCTGATCATGGGGATCAAGGACGTGGCGGTGTCCTCGGGTTCGGCCTGCACTTCGGCGAGCCTCGAGCCTTCGTATGTCCTGCGGGCGCTCGGCCGCTCGGACGAGCTCGCGCACAGCTCCATTCGTTTTACGATCGGCCGCTTCACCACCGAGGAGGAGATCGATTACGCCGTCAAGCTGCTGCGCGCCAAGATCGGAAAGCTGCGCGAGCTGTCTCCGTTGTGGGAGATGTACAAAGAGGGTGTAGATTTGAACACAGTGCAGTGGGCTGCACACTAGGAGTCAGACATGGCATACAGCGACAAGGTACTGGATCATTACGAGAACCCCCGCAACGTCGGTGCTTTCGACAAGGGCGACGATCACATCGGCACCGGCATGGTCGGCGCACCGGCCTGCGGCGACGTGATGAAGCTGCAGATCCGGGTCAACGAGCAGGGGATCATCGAAGACGCGCGCTTCAAGACCTACGGCTGCGGTTCGGCAATCGCGTCCTCGTCGCTCGTCACCGAGTGGGTGAAGGGCAAGACGCTCGACCAGGCGGAGACGATCCGGAACACCCAGATTGCCGAAGAGCTCGCGCTGCCGCCGGTGAAGATCCACTGCTCGATCCTCGCCGAGGACGCGATCAAGGCGGCGATCGTCGATTACCGCAAGAAGCACGGACTCGAACAGCCTGTGGAGAAGGCGGCAAAGGCAGCCTGAACACGATATGGCCATTACCCTGACCGAACGCGCCGCAAGTCACGTTACCTCATTCCTTGCGAAGCGAGGAAAAGGAGTGGGTTTGCGGCTGGGCGTGCGCACCTCGGGTTGTTCCGGCCTTGCCTACCGGATCGAGTACGCCGACGCGGTGAATCCGGAAGATCAGACCTTCGAGAGCCACGGCGTCAAGGTCATCGTCGATTCGAAGAGCCTGCAGTTTCTTGACGGCACCGAACTCGACTTCACGCGCGAAGGGTTGAACGAGGGTCTGAAGTTCAACAATCCCAACGTGAAGGACGAGTGCGGCTGCGGGGAAAGTTTCAACGTTTGACTGCACGCGGCAAGGCCGCGTGAATTGCGAGAAGCAAGGGGGCCAGACCGCCCCCTTTTTCACGAACTCCAATGGCCGTCAACCTCAATCAAAACCACTTCGAACTGTTCGGCCTGCCGGTGCAGTTTGCCGTCGAACCCTTGGCGCTCGAGGCGCGTTATCGCGAGCTGCAACGCGAGGTGCATCCGGACCGTTTCGCCAGCGCGCCCGACGCCGAGCGGCGCGTGTCTATGCAACTCGCGACCCGCGTGAACGAAGCCTATCAAACCCTGAAGTCGCCGCTCAAGCGGGCGGTCTACATCCTGGAATTGCGCGGCGTGGACCCGAAGTTCGAGACCAACACCGCGATGCCGCCCGAGTTCCTGATGGAACAGATGAACTGGCGCGAGCGCATCGAGGCCGGTTCCGAAAGGCCCGAAATGCTGGTTCGACTGCAGGCCGGCTTGCGTGATGAGAGCAGGAAGATCTATGAAACGCTGCACGGCCAGCTGGACGAAGGTCGCAATGACGAAGGTGCGTCGCAAACTGCCCGCATGCTGATGTTCTACGAAAAGCTCGACGAAGAGATCGACGACAGGCTGGCGGAACTGGAAACATGAGGCTCAGAATCTGACATGGCACTGCTGCAGATCTCCGAACCGGGCCAGTCGCCCGAACCGCACGGGCATCGCCTCGCAGTCGGCATCGACCTCGGCACCACCAATTCGCTGGTGGCCGCTGTGCGCAACGGCATCGCCGTGGTGCTCAACGACCACGACGGCCACGCATTGTTGCCGTCGATCGTGCGTTATCTGCGGGATGGAAGAACGGTCGTCGGCCTGGAAGCCGAAGCGGAGCAGGCGCGCGATCCGAGAAACACCATTGTGTCGGTGAAGCGCTTCATGGGGCGCGGCCTGAAGGACGTCACGCACGCCGAGAACAGCCCCTACGATTTCCTCGATTCGCCCGGTATGGTGCAGATCCGCACCGTTGCCGGCGTGAAAAGCCCGGTCGAAGTCTCGGCGGAGATTCTCAAGGTGCTGCGCGCTCGGGCCGAGGAGACGTTGCTCGGAAAGTCGGGTGGCGAGCTCGCCGGTGCCGTCATCACCGTCCCCGCCTATTTCGACGACGCGCAGCGCCAGGCCACCAAGGACGCCGGAAAGCTCGCGGGCCTGAACGTGCTGCGGCTCCTGAACGAGCCGACCGCGGCGGCGATCGCCTACGGACTGGACAACGAGGCCGAGGGCATTTACGCCGTGTACGACCTCGGCGGCGGTACTTTCGACATCTCGATCCTGAAGCTCTCGAAAGGGGTGTTCGAGGTGATGGCGACCAACGGCGACGCCGCGCTCGGCGGCGACGATTTCGACCAGCGCCTGTTCTGCTGGATCGTGGAGCAGGCAAAACTCGCACCGCTTTCCGCCGAAGACACGCGGCTCCTGCTCGTGAAGTCTCGCGCCGCCAAGGAGTTCCTGACGGCCCATGCCGAGGCGCGCATCTCGGCGAGTCTCGCAAGCGGCGAGACGGTGGACGTGAGCGTCGCGCAGGGGGAGTTCCAGGACATGACGCGCCAGCTCGTGTCGAAAACGCTGGGCCCGACCCGTAAGGCGCTGCGTGACGCGAGGCTGAGCGTTTCGGAAATCAAGGGCGTTGTGATGGTCGGCGGCGCAACGCGCATGCCGCACGTACGACAGGCGGTTGCGGAATTGTTCGGCCAAACGCCGCTCACCAACCTCGATCCGGACAAGGTGGTCGCGCTCGGCGCCGCGATCCAGGCGAATGTCCTCGCCGGCAACAAGGGTTCGGATGACGATTGGTTGCTGCTGGATGTCATTCCGCTTTCGCTCGGCGTCGAGACCATGGGCGGCCTCGTGGAAAAGGTCATCCCGCGCAATTCCACGATCCCGGTCGCGCGTGCGCAGGAGTTCACCACTTACAAGGACGGCCAGACCGCGATGAGCATCCACGTGGCACAGGGCGAGCGCGAGCTCGTGTCCGACTGCCGCTCCCTCGCCAGGTTCGAACTGCGCGGCATTCCGCCGATGGTCGCCGGCGCTGCACGCATTCGCGTCACCTTCCAGGTGGACGCCGACGGGCTGCTCTCGGTGTCGGCGCGGGAGGCCACCACCGGGGTCGAGGCGGCGATCGCGGTGAAGCCTTCCTACGGGCTCACCGACGAGCAGATCACCCAGATGCTCAGGGATTCGTTCGAGCACGCGCGGGACGACGTGCATCTGCGCGCCTTGAAGGAACAGCAGGTGGAGGGGGGGCGCATGCTCGAGGCGACCGAAGGCGCGTTGCGCGAAGATGCCGACCTGCTCTCGGCGGAGGAGCTGGCAACGGTGCATGCCGAGCTGGACCAATTGCGCAAGAGTCTATCCTGCACCGATCACCGTGCCATCAAGTCGGCCATCGAGCGCATCAACCGCGCCACGGAGACGTTCGCCGGCCGCAGGATGGACCGTTCCATCAAGCGCGCTCTCGCCGGACGGAAGGTCGAGAGCTTCTAGCGCCCATGCCGCAGATCATCGTCCTCCCCCACGAGGAGCTGTGTCCGGAGGGCGCTGCCATCGAGGCAAGAGCGGGCGCGTCGATCTGCGACAACCTGCTGCAGAACGGCATCGAAATCGAACACGCCTGCGAGAAGTCCTGCGCCTGTACCACCTGCCACGTGATCGTGCGCGAAGGTTTCGAGACGCTGGATCCTTCCGAGGAAGCGGAGGACGACTTGCTCGACAAGGCGTGGGGACTGGAGCCTCAATCGAGGTTGTCCTGCCAGGCGATCGTCAGTGACAGCGATCTCACCATCGAGATCCCGAAGTACACCATCAATATGGTCAAGGAAGTGAAATAGGAGTCCATCATGAAATGGACCGATACGCTCGAAATCGCCATCGCCCTGTCGGACAAACATCCGGACATAGACCCGCTGACCGTTCGTTTCACCGACCTGTTCAAGTGGGTGAGCGAGCTCGATGGTTTTGACGACGATCCCAAGCACTGCGGGGAGAAGATACTGGAAGCCATCCAGATGGCGTGGATCGACGAAGTCAAGTAGTTTCCTGTTCGGCCAGGTCAAAGCGCGGTACGCGTCCGTCGGGATCCTCCAGGACTCTGCGGGGGATTGCGGCATTCGCGAGAAGCGGGTCGGCAGCCTGGCCAAGAGCTTCGAGGGCGGCACGGTTGAACCGCGCGCACCGTCAGCTTGGGTTCCCCGGTTTTCATGGACAGAGGACGCGGCCGCCGCAATCATTCCGGTGCTTGATCACGCATCGGGCTCCCAGCGGCGCTTGCGAAAGTAGTCCCGCCAGCCTTCGGGAAGCGCGGAAAGTTCGCTCGCCTTGCGCAGGAGATCCTGGTTCGCCGCGTCCGCGGTGTACAAGGAGACGATCTCCGCGACGCTGATCGCCTGCGCGTGCCGGGCGATCGACTCGACAGCGTCGCCGGCCGTGACTTCGCCCTCCCGGGTTACCGCCAGATAGAAGCCGGTCCGGCCGCTCCGCAGGAAGCGCTTTACCATGTCCGGCCGGCTGAAGCGGATGCCGAGCTTGAAGCACGGCATGCGGGGCTGCGTAACCACGAACTCGGTAGAACCAATCCTGAGCTGGTCCCCGATGTGAACGGCATCCTCCATGAGACCATCAATCGTGAAGTTCTCTCCGAATGCACCCCAGGGAAGATCCACACCCGGAAGTTCAGCGCGCCAGAATGCGTAGTGCTCCGACGGATAGACGTAGACGGCCTTGTCGGCGCCGCCGTGGACGTTGAGGTCCGACTGCCGGTCGCCTTCCACATTCAAGCGTCGCACCCGAACGGGGCCCGCCACGGGCGCTTTGAAGATGGACGTCAACACGGCCTTCGCGTGCCATTTCACCTCGCGCGGAAGCCCAACGTTGATCGATACGACTTTCATCCCGGACGGGAGTTACGGCTGGCCCTCCCGCTTTACGCCGCCCTTTGCCTTGTCGGCGGGCTCCTGCGTTTCGTCTGGCTTCTTGTAGTCACCGATGACGCTTTTCAGCGGACAGACAGTGAATGCCGGGCATTTCTTGCAGCCGACCACTATCGCGATGGGGCACAGGGTCATGTTAGCTCTCCTTGAATCGGCGTTTGCGCCGCAGGCATACCGGGTTGGCGCCGAGGCGGCTGCATCAACGCCGTCTGGGTTCACGCAGCGCCGGGTTGAGCTTGTCGATATCGGCTTGCACCTGCTCGCGGCTGCGTTCGTAGACAAGCTCGCGACCCCTTACGCTGCCTGCGTAGGACAGGCCCAGCCGGGTCGGGGTCAGGTCGCACTTGACGTTGTGGATGCCTTCGCCGAGCACGATCTCTATCCGTTCGGCCCGCTTGCTGTAGACCACGACGTCAAGGCTCTGCCCGGTTTCCGATACGCGTACTTTGATCTTCTCCGGTTCCATCGGGTCCTCGACTCTGGTACTAGAGCGTTTGTCCTGGCAACTCAGTCTACGCCGCACGGGAAGTGCGCGCAAAATTGTGGAGGACTGCTGTCGGTAACGAGGACCGGCGTCGCGTCAGCCGTCTCTCCCCGCCGGGTCCTGGCGGTAGAAGAGTGCGAGCTGCGCGTACAGCTCCGGCCAGTCCCGTGCGAGCACCGCGGATTCGGTGAAGAAGGCTTCGCTCATGACGGCGAAGAATTCCGCCGGGTGCTCGGCGGCATAGGGGTCGATGAAAGTCGGCCGGTCCGCGTCGACCTCGGCGCAGAAGCGCTCGTAGGATTTCTCTAGGGCCGCGCGCCAGCGCACGGCGTCCATGCCGGGGTGCGCGGCGGGAAATTCGGCGTCACCGGCGCCGTCCATGTGGATCTTGTGGGCAAATTCGTGGATCACCACGTTGTAGCCGCGCTCCTCGATGCCGACGTCTTCCCAGGAGAGGATCACCGGCCCGCCGGGCCAGGCTTCGCCGGCGAGTCCCTCCTCGATGACGTGCACCACGCCGTCTTCGTCGATCTCTTCCTTGCGCACGCGGAATTCGCCCGGGTAGACGATCACGCCGACCCAGCCGGTGTAGACGTCTAGGCCGAGGTTGAGGACCGGCAGGCAGGCCTGGACGGCGATCGACAGGCGGACCTCGTCATCGAGTTCCAGGCCCTGAGCGCCGTGCATTTCCTTTTCCGCCAGGAACAGCACCACGAGATCCTTCAAGCGCGTCGTTTCCTCGGCGGTGAGCCCGCGCAGGAACGAGAAGCGGGCGGCGACGCGCGACCACAGCGCTGTGTCGATGCGCTGCTTCGCGAGAATGCGCCGCCTGCGCCAGTTCGCGATCAAGCCCACGCGGCTTTGCCCCAGGACGCGGCGCTGACGGGAAGCAGGAGGACGGGCAGCAGGCGGTGCGTGTGCGGCACGGAGGTTCCGGAAAACGCGCATTATCGGGGAGCGCGCCCGTGCGCGCCAGCCCGTGCGCTACACTCTGGCGATGGTTTCCACGACGCAAACCAACGACGCCGGAGAGACCGTCGCGCTCGACGCCGGGCTCTCCGCCGCGGAGCGGCAGGCGCTCGCGCGCGCGCTTGATTTCGCGCAGGGCGCGTACGCGGACAGGCTGCTCGGCACGGGCGAAGCCGCCTACACCCACGCGCTGGGGCTGGCGCGAAACGTCGCTGCGTTGAGGCTAGACGGAGATGCGCGTGTGGCCGGGTTACTGTTCGCCATGCCCGCGTACCTCGCCAACGCCGAGGAGAAACTCAAGGCGGAGTTCGGCGCGACCGTTGCCATGCTGGTCTCCGGCATCAACCAGCTCAACCAGCTGCGCGTGGTGACGCGCACCGCGGCCTCGGGCAAGGACGCGGACGCGCAGGCCGAGGTGCTGCGCAAGATGCTGCTCGCCATGGTCGAGGACATCCGCGTGGTGCTGCTGCGGCTCGCCAGCCGCACGCAGACGCTGCGCTGGCTGGCGAACGCGCCGGAGGCGGAGCGCAGACCGGTGGCCCGCGAGACGCTGGACATCTACGCGCCCCTCGCCAACCGGCTGGGTGTCTGGCAGTTGAAATGGGAGCTAGAGGACCTTTCGTTCCGCTACCTCGAGCCCGAGCTGTACCGGGAAATCGCTGGCAAGCTCGACGCGCGACGCGGTGAGCGCGAGAGCTTGGTGGCGCAGGCGATGCGCGAGCTCGCCGGGGAGCTGACTGACGCGGGGCTCGATGCCGAAATCACCGGCCGGCCCAAGCACCTCTACAGCATCTACAACAAGATGCGCGCCAAGCACCTGGACTTCACCGAGATCCACGACGTCAGCGGCGTGCGTGTGCTGGTCGACGAGGTCCGCGACTGCTACACGGCCCTGGGCATCGTCCACAACCTGTGGGCGCCGATCCCCAGGGAATTCGACGACTACATCTCGCGGCCCAAGGCCAACCTGTATCGCTCGCTGCACACCGCGGTGATCGGACCGCAGGGCCAGGCGCTGGAAGTACAGATCCGCACCCGCGAGATGGACCGCGAGGCCGAGCTGGGCGTGGCCGCGCACTGGCGCTACAAGGAAGGTGTCAGGCGCTCCGGCGGTAAGGCCGACCCTTTTGACCAGAAGATCGCCTGGCTGCGGCAGATGCTCGCCTGGCGCGAGGAGATCGTGGACGCTTCGGATTGGCTGGAGCAGTCGAAGCACGCAGCGCTTGACGAGGATGTCTACGTGCTCACCCCGCAGGGGCGGGTGGTCGACCTTCCGCGGGGTGCGACGCCGGTGGATTTCGCCTACGCCCTGCACACCGACATCGGCCATCGCTGTCGCGGCGCCAAGGTCAACGGCGCCATCGTGCCGCTCGACTACCGCCTGAAGAACGCCGAGCGCGTCGAAATCATCACGGCGAAGTCAGGGGGGCCGAGCCGCGACTGGCTGAATCCCGCGCTCGGCACCATCAAGAGCTCGCGCGCGCGCAACAAGGTGCGACAGTGGTTCAACAGCCAGGAACTCGCGCACCTGGTGGCGGCCGGGCGCGCGGCGGTCGAGCGCGAGTTGCAGCGCGAAGGCCGGCGCGCGGAAAACCTCGAGGAATTGGCGCGGCGACTCGGGTTTTCCGCGCCCGACGACCTGTTCGCCGCGGTGGCGCGGGAGGAGATTGGCCCGCGCCAGTTGCAGACGGCGCTGCGCGGTGAAGCCGCACCGGCCCTCGAGGCGCCGCCGCTGCGCAGGAGCCAGGCGCCGGCGTCGGGCGGCATCCTGGTGGTCGGCGTCGACCGCCTGCTCACGCAGCTCGCGCGCTGCTGTAAGCCGGCGCCGCCGGACCGGATTTCGGGTTTCGTCACCAAGGGACGCGGGGTGTCGGTGCACCGCAGCGATTGCGCGAGCTTGGCGCGGCTCGTACAGCGCCATCCCGAACGCGCCATCGGCGCGGAATGGGGCGAGCGTGGTAACCGCTCCTACCCGGTGGACATCGTGGTGCAGGCAAACGACCGGCAGGGGCTGCTGCGCGACGTCACCGAGGCTCTGTCGCGGGAGAAAGCCAACGTGATCGCGGCGCGCACGCAAACGCGCGACAACCTCGCGTCGATGCATTTCACCGTCGAGGTCACCGACATAGACCAGTTGCGGCGCGCTCTCGCCGCGCTCGAGGGCGTGCGCGGAGTTCTCGGCGCGTCGCGGCGCTGATGCGCGCTATAATCGCGCCAGGCTCACATGCGCATTCTGCTCAGCAACGACGACGGGTACTTCGCGCCCGGCATCACGGTCCTCGCAGAAGCGCTCGGAAATCTCGCGCAGGTCACAGTGGTCGCGCCCGAGCGCGACCGCAGCGGCGCATCGAATTCGCTGACGCTCGACCGGCCGCTGTCGGTGCGCAAGTCCGCCAACGGCTTCACCTTCGTCAATGGCACGCCGACCGATTGCGTGCACCTCGCCGTCACGGGACTCTTCGAAGGGCTGCCCGACATGGTCGTCTCGGGGATCAACCTGGGCGCCAACATGGGCGACGACACCATCTACTCGGGAACGGTGGCGGCGGCGACCGAGGGCTACCTGCTTGGGATCCCGTCGCTGGCGATCTCCCTCGCCGGCAAGACAGGCCGGCACTTCGACACGGCGGCGCGCGTCGCGCGCGAGCTGGTCGAGCGCTTCCAGAGGCAGCCTGCGGGCGAGCCGGTGCTGCTCAACGTGAACGTTCCCGACCTTCCCTACTCCGAGCTCAAGGGCTTTGAGGTCACTCGCCTGGGCAAGCGCCACAAGGCCGAGCCGACCATCCGCACCACCAATCCGCGCGACGAAACCGTCTACTGGGTGGGCGCGGCGGGCAGCGCTCAGGACGCGGGGCCGGGAACGGATTTTCACGCGGTCGCGGCGCAGCGCGTGTCGCTGACGCCGCTGCAGATGGACCTGACGCATCAGCAACAGATCCCGATCATCCGTGCGTGGATGGAGGGCTGATGCTGTCCAGGGCGCGCGGCATCGGCATGACCTCGCAGCGCACCCGCGACCGCATGGTCGCTCGGCTGCGGGAAAAGGGCATACGCGACGAATCGGTCCTCGCCGCGATGGCGGCTGTGCCGCGCCACCTCTTCGTCGAGGAGGCGCTCGCCAGCCGCGCCTACGAGGACACGGCGCTGCCGATCGGCTTCGAGCAGACTATCTCGCAGCCGTTCGTGGTGGCGCGCATGCTGGAGACGTTGCGCGGAGCGACGTTTCCCGCGCGCGTGCTGGAGATTGGCACCGGCTGCGGCTACCAGGCTGCGTTGCTCGCGCAGCTCGCCAGCGAAGTCTTTTCGGTCGAGCGAATCGCCGCGCTGCTCGAGCGGGCGCGAGCGAACCTGCGTTCGCTGCGCCTGTCGAATCTGCGGCTGGTGCACGCGGACGGGGCCGAAGGCCTGCGCGAGGCGGCGCCCTTCGACGGCATCATCGCTGCGGCTGCGGCGCCGCGGATTCCTCAGACGCTTTTGCAGCAGCTCGCGCCGGGTGGCAGAATGATCGTCCCGCTCGGAAGCGAGGAGCAGGCGCTGTGCCTGATCGAGCGAACCCCAACCGGATTGAAGGAAAAATGGCTGGACGCCGTGCGATTCGTGCCGTTGCGGAGCGGCAAGCAGTGAAGCTGCGCGGCGCCGCTGTAGTCGCGCTCGCCGCCGCGTTCGTCGCTGCTTGCGCGAGCCCGTACCAGGCTCCGGTGGTCGAGCGTCCCGTCACGCGCCCGGGCGCGACCAAGCCTGCCGCGCCCGCCGCCGCTCCGTCGGCGGTGCCCGCCGAAAGGCGTCCGGAGAGCTACGCGGTCAGGCGCGGTGACACCCTGTACAGCATCGCGCTCGACAACGGCCTGGATTACCGCGAACTCGCCGCTTGGAACAATCTCGCCGACCCGGCACAACTGCAGACCGGGCAAGTACTGCGCATGCGCCCGCCTGAAATCGCAGCGCAGCCGCAGGCACCGGTCCGGGCCGAGGGCGAGGTGCGCGTGCAGCCGGCCACGATTCCTGGCGCGGTGGAAACGCGCCCGCTCGGCGGCGATGCGCGACCGGCCGCCGCGGAGGCGCGGCCGCCGGCGGAGCCCGCGCGCCCGGTGGATCTGAAGACCGCGCCCAAGGCCATGAAGCTGCCCTACTCGGTAGAGAATCTTGCCATGCTGCTGCGCCTGCAGCCGCCGGCGGTGCCGAGAGCCGAGGTCCCGGGCGCCGGTCCGCCGCCGGCGCAGAAGCCCGACGGCACCGCAGAGGATTCCGAAGGTGTCGCCTGGATGTGGCCGGCGGCCGGTCGCGTACTCGCCGGATTTTCAGAGGCGACCAACAAGGGCCTGGACATTGTCGGCAAGATCGGCGACCCGGTCTTCGCCTCGGCGGGTGGCCGGGTGGTCTACAGCGGCGTGGGTCTGCGCGGCTATGGCAAGCTGGTCATCATCAAGCACAACCAGACGTATCTCTCGGCCTACGCCCACAACAGCAACATCCTGGTGAAGGAAGGGCAGAACGTGGCGCGCGGGCAGAAGATTGCCGAGATCGGCAACACCGACGCGCCGCAGGTCAAGCTCCATTTCGAAATCCGGCGGCTGGGTAAGCCGGTCGATCCGATGAAATTCCTGCCGGAACGACCGTCGTGAGCGTGCGCCTGGCGCGAGGGCGCGCAGGCGCTCAGCGCCAACGCCGCGGGATCGTGCTCGGCGGCCGGCGCTTGAGCGCGGCGCGCTCGTCCTCGTCGCCGATCGACTGGGCAAACTGGATGTTCTTCTGCACCTCCTCCAGGTAGAGGTGCTGCCCGCCGAAGTGCCGGCTGGCATACTGGTGAGTGCCGCCCAGGTCGTCGTCCAGCCGGTGCGAGGCGCCCCGGTAGAAGAGCGGCGTCTTCTTCACTAGGTCATCGCCGGACTCATACAGGAGTTCATCTTTCCCGTCCGGGTTGCGCCGGTGCGTGATGCCGCCGGCGACGAATTCCGGATACAGGCGGTCCCGGCATTTCTCCAGGTAACAGCGATCCGACATCTGCGCGATGATGTCCGCCGATCCGAGCAGGCTGCCGAGCAGCTTGTACGAGAGCGAGGGCACCTGGATCCGGGACACCGGTATCTCGTACCCCGTGAAGTGGATGAGCGCCGCGGCGATTTCGGCGACCTCGCCCATGCCGATCGTCGGCAGATACTCGCGCAGGAAACGGCCGCCGCGGGAGACGTGGGTGAGGGTCAGCTCGGCGCCGTTCTTGTGGCGGGTGTCGTTCAGGGGGCGCACGTAGCCGCAGTCATGGAACAGCGCGCTCACCACGCCCAGCTTGAACAGGGACGCGCCCAGCGACACGATGCCGACGCGGCCGCGCTCGCACCCGTCGACCAGCCGCGCCATGGCGAGCGTGACGTCGAGCACGTGCTGAATGTCGTGGTAGGCGGTATCGCAGGCGTGGTAGCCGGGGCGCTTGCCGCGATACAGGTCGGTCATGTCGTGGAAGGCGCGGTCGAGCTGCGCGGTCGAGGTTTCCGGGTACAGCTCGAGGAAAATGCGGTCGACCTCGGCATTGACCGCCGCAGGATCGGTGGTGTTGATCCGACAGCTGACGTCGTATTCATTGCCGCGGCCGTTCACTCGACTGAACCCCTGGACAGACAATTGAAAACGATTCTACAGCCGAATCCGGCGGGCGAACTGCGCCAGTGTGAATATTCCGCAATCCCGGTCGATTTGTCAGGAGCCGTTCAGGTCCTGAGGGTGAACGGATTGAAACTCGTGTCCCGGTCGTAGTAGTCCTCCTGCTCGGCGCGTTTGAGCCAGCCCACCACCAAGTAGGTGACCGGGGTGAACATTACCTCGACGGCGACCTTCGACACGAACTGCACCAGCATGATTTGCGGCAGGCGCTCGTCAGGGATGAGGCCGCTGCCCCAAAACGCGAGTGGATAGAAGATGAGTGAATCCACGCCCTCGCCAACGAGGGTCGAGCCTATGGTGCGGGTCCACAGCCAGCGGCCCGCAGTCCAGATCTTCATCTTCGCCAGCACGTAGGAGTTGACGAACTCGCCGCACAGGAATCCGACCAGAGAAGCCGCGGCGATGCGCCAGGTGGAGCCGAAAGCAGCCTCGTAGGCCGCCTGGTTGTTCCAGAACGGCGCAGGCGGCAGGGCGACCACCACCCAGGCCATCCCGGCGGCGAACGCTAGGCCCGCGAATCCTGCCCAAATGACGCGGCGCGAGCGCGCATAGCCGTACACCTCGGTGAGCACATCGCCGAACACGTAGGAAATCGGGAAGAAAAGCACACCGGCACCGAAGGACACTGCGCCCAGGAGCGGCAGGTCGGCCTGCGCGATCTTCGCCGGCCCGATCAGGTTCGAGCAGATCAGCACGGTGACGAATGCCGCCATGACGAACTCGTAGTAGCGGTAGGGGCGAGTCGGCTGGTTCAAGACTTCTCCTTCAGTGCGTTCGGAAGCGGGGCAGCCGCGGCGGGTCTTGCCCGCGCCAGCTCGGCCGCGAGATCGAGAACCGCCGCCACGTAGAGGTTGGCGCGGTTGTATCGGGTCAGCACGAAGAAATTCTGCAGCGTCACCCGCACTTCGGGAGGTTGTCCCGGTGATTCGAGTTCGATGAGCGCGCACAGCGTGTCGGCGGGCAGTGCGATACGGGGCCTGACGCCCAGGCGCTCGAGTTCACCCGCGCGGCGACTCGGCGTGACGCCGGCCTCGAGCAGCGCGCGCCAGGCGTCGCCGGAGACCTCGGCAATCGCCGCCGCCGGCTCGCCGCGCACCCAGCCGTGCGCCCGCAGGAAATTGCCGATGCTGCCGATGGCGTCGGCGGCGCTGCTGGCGAGGTTCGCCTGGCCGTCGCCGTCGTAGTCGACGGCGAAGCGGCGGTAGCTGCCCGGCATGAACTGCGGGATGCCGATCGCTCCGGCGTACGATCCTTTCACGCGCAACGGGTCGATCTTCATCTCGCGTGTGAACACCAGGTAACTCTCGAGCTCGCCGCGGAAGAATTCGGCGCGCTTGGGGTAGTCGAACGTGAGCGTAGACAGGGCGTCGATGACGCGATAGGTGCCTAGGTTGCGGCCGTAGATGGTCTCCACGCCGATGATGGCGACGATGATCTCCTCGGGCACGCCGAATTCGGCGGCGGCGCGGCCGAGCGGCTCGGCGTTGCGCAGCGCGAACTGCACGCCGGCGTCGATGCGCTGCGGGTTGACGAACAGCACGCGGTAGGCATGCCACGACGCCAGCGCCGTCTCCACCGGCTGGGTCATCGCCCGTACGATGGCAGGCTGGAACTGGGCGCGGGCGAAGACACGGTTGAGGTCCTTTCGGGCAAAGCCGTGCCTTTTCACCATCTCGCCGATGAAGCCCTTCACCTCGGCGCGCTCCAGGTACGAATGCTGATCCGCTGCGGCGGCCTCGGGACGCAGTGCTAGGGCCGCGGAGAAGACGATACCCCGAAGCGCCTTCATGGCCTGAACTCGCGTACCAGCTGCCGCAGGCGCGACACCGAGGCCCTGTCGCCGAGGGTGCCGTAACGCAGGTCGACGTACAGGTCGACGATGGAGCGCACCGCGGCCCGGCGCGCCGGAAGCTGCTCGGCCAGACGCGAGGCGTAGGCTAGCGGTCCCTCGGCGCTCGCGCGGGCCAGCCCGGCACCCGCCAGCTTGTCGCAGAAGCGTTGCCACGCGCGCTGGACCGCGTCGACGCGGCGCACGCCGCGCAGCAGCCACAGGGCGACCAGGAGCAGCACGCCCGCCACGCTCCAGAACAGCATCATCGTCATGGTCTGCCAGCTCGGCTGCTGCATCCCGAGCCAACCGAGCATCTCGCGCTGCCGGTCAGGATTGTAGCCGAGCACCCACTGGTTCCATTGGTTCGTCAGCGCCTCCCAGTTGTTGCGCAGCGACCGGAGCCAGTCGATGTTAGTGCGCAAGAGGAGCGGCAGTCCGGCGGCGCCGCGCGCCGCCGCGGCGATCCCCGATTCCACGCGCACCGGGACGGAGGCCGCGGTCGGGTCGACGCGTGTCCAGCCGCTTTCGCGCAGCCAGACTTCCGCCCAAGCGTGTGCATCGGCCTGGCGCACCACCATGTAGTTGTCTACGGGATTGGTGTCCCCGCCCTGGTAGCCTGTGACCACGCGCGCCGGCACGCCGGCGGCGCGCATCAGGAACACGAAACTCGAGGCGAAGTGCTCGCAGAATCCCTGCCGGGTGTCGAACAGGAACTCGTCGACCGAGTCCTTCCCGAGCAGCGGCGGCTGCAGCGTGTACTCGAAGCGGCTGGCTCGGAAAAATTCGATGCCCCTGCGCACGATCGCGGATTCGTCGCCCAGCGATTCGCGCCACTCGCGTGCGAGCCCGAGCGCGCGGGGATTGAAGCCACGCGGCAGCCGGCGCGCCACCGCGGCGTTGCCGGATTCGGCGTCGGCGGCCTTGTAATCCGGGTAGGAGCGCATTTCGTAGCGCAGGCGCGTGCGCACCGGGGGCAGGGAGATCACTAGATAGTCGGCAGTCATGCGCGCGTTCTGCGGTATGCGCACCGGCATTTCCAGCGCGAACAGCCAGTTGCGATTGTGCGGCTCTAGGGTCACTTCGTAGTCGACCGGCTGGCCGTCTACCTGCAGCGAACCTTCGCGGCGCAACTGGGGAAATCCGGTGCGCCAGGTCTTGCCGTCGAATTCGGAGAGCACCGGCCCACGCCAGTAGCGTCGGTTGCGGGGCGGCGGATTGCCGTGAAACTTCACCCGGAACGCGATCGCGTCGGAGATCGACAGCTCGCTGATCGATCCCGGCGTCATGGTGTCGGAGAGCCCGGTCATGCCGGAGTAGGCATCCTGCGGCAGCCCCCACAGCGGGCCCTGCACCCGCGGGAAGAGAAAAAAGAGCAGCAGCATCACGGGGCCGGCCTGGATGAGCATGCGGCCGGCGGTGGTGAGATTGTCGGCGACCGGGCGCGATGGCGCGCTGAAACCGACCAGAGCGCCGGTAGTGATGAGCACCGTCACCAGCATCCACGCCGCGGTCTGCATGCTCTGCGAGTAGAAGAAGGCAGAGAGCGCGACGAAATACACGAGAAACGCGACGATGAACACGTCCCGGGAGGTTCGCGTCTCCATGAGCTTGAGCGAGAGCAGCAGCACGATCAGCGTGACGCCCGGGTCGCGGCCCATGAGAGAGCGGTAAGAAAAGTACACGCCGACCCCGCTGACCACGGTAACCAGCGCGAGCAGCCAGCGCGGCGGCAGGGCACCGCCGCGCAGCGCCACCCACACGCGCCACAGCAGCAGGCCTCCGGCCACCGCGTCTACCCACCAAGGCAACCAGATGGCGTGTGGCGCGATGGTCAGCACCGCGCCGGCGAACAGCAGTACCAGCGGCAGCAGCGGAAGCGTTCCGGAGATCTCGCGGCTAGGTTTTTCCAGGAGCATCGGAGAGACCGAACAACGCAAGTTCCTTGAGGCAGTTTTCCCTGTGATCGAGTCCGCCGCCGAGCGTCACGCTGCGCCCGGGCAGCCTGAGGCCGTAGCGCAGTCCGTGCT
Source organism: Gammaproteobacteria bacterium (assembly GCA_041496705.1). Classification (GTDB taxonomy): domain Bacteria; phylum Pseudomonadota; class Gammaproteobacteria; order Burkholderiales; family SG8-39; genus VBDM01. The sequence goes on from JBGQFD010000019.1 coordinate 33,113, forward strand.
GGTCGGCGAGCAGTACCCAGCGCGTCAGACGCGACAAGCGCGACTCGGTGTCGAGGTCGGGCAGCGCATCCCAGTCGAACCACAACTCCGCGGCGGCGCTTCCGGAGAACAGCTTGGTGAGCAGTCCCTCGCTGTGCGCCGAGGCCTTCCAGGCGATGTGGTGCGGCGAGTCGCTCGCCTGGTAAGGACGCAGCCCGGCGAAATCGTCCGTGCCCGCGCCCGCGGCGACCGCGTCCCCGGAATCCGGAAGCGCGACGGTCTGGGGCAGCGAAGACGCGTCGGGCCGAGGATAGACTAGCGTGCGCATGTCGGGCTGCACGTAGCTCCACGCGCGCATCAGCCCAAGGGGGAAGCGCGTCTGGGGAGTCACCCGCTCGAGCTGCAGCCAGCCGCGCCGCTCGGCCTTCAGCGGAACCAGGACGCCGACGCTCGCGCGGGCGGGAACGTCGCAATTCACCGCGGCATCGCGGCAGCGCAGGAGGATCGAGTGCCGGGCGAAATCGCTGCGGTTCTCGAGGAAGATCTGGAACTGCGCGGTGTCGCCGGCGAAGACCGGCGCGACGCGGCCCGCGCTCACATACAGGTGCGCCAGGTTGCGGAACGTGTGCAGGATCGAGACCACCCCCATGCCGCCGAGCAGGAAGGTGAGGATGTAGCCGAGGCTCAGGCTGTAGTTGATCGAGCCGATCAGCATCAGCACGAGCGAACACGCGAAGGTGACGCCCGGGCGCGTCGGCAGGATGTAGACGCGGCGCTGGCCGAGAAAGATCACGCCCGCCTCCGGCGCATGGCGCCGCGAGACCCACTGATACAAGGTGTAGGCCTGCGAGCGTTGCAGGACCCGGTCGAGCTTCACGAAGGCCGCCGGTTCAGGGAATCGGCACTGCGGAAATCAGGCCGTTCGCCTTGTCGATGCTCGACTGGCGCACGCCGTCGTGCACCGGACGCAGGCGGTGGCCCGCGATCCCGGGCAATACCGCCTGCACGTCCTCGGGCACGACTTTGTCGCGGTTCGCGATCAGCGCCCATGCGCGCGCGGCGTGCAGCAGACCGAGCGCGGCACGCGGCGACAGGCCGGTGGTGTATTCCGGGGAGCGGCGCGTGTGCTCCACCAGCCCCTGGATATAGTCGAGCAGCGCTCCCGAAGCGTGCACCGTCTTCACCATCGTTTGCAGGTTCATCAGGTCGCCGGGCGCGAGACACGCGTCCAGCCCGGCGATCATTTCGCGGCGGTCGGCGCCCTGCAGTAGGGTGCGCTCGGCTTCGTGGTCGGGGTAGCCGAGATCGATGCGCATGAGAAAGCGGTCGAGCTGCGACTCCGGCAGCGGGAACGTGCCCACCAGGTGCGAGGGGTTCTGCGTCGCGACCACGAAAAACGGCTCGGGCAGGCGTCGCGTCTCGCCCTCGGCGGTGACCTGGTGCTCTTCCATGGCCTCGAGCAGCGCCGACTGCGTCTTGGGCGTGGCGCGGTTCACCTCGTCTGCGAGGATCAGTTGCGAGAAGATCGGGCCCGCGTGGAACTTGAACGTGCCGCTCTCGCGCTCGTATACCGATACGCCGATGATGTCGGCCGGAAGCATGTCGCTGGTGAACTGGATGCGGCGGAACTCGAGTCCGAGCACCTTCGACAGCACGTGAGCGAGCGTGGTCTTGCCCACGCCCGGCAGGTCTTCGATCAGGAGGTGCCCGCGGGCGAGCAGGCAGGCGAGCGCGAGGCGGATCTGCCGGTCCTTGCCGAGAATGATCCTGCCCACCTGCTCGATGACGCCGTGGATGAAGGGGATCTGCATGCCGCGCGCCGTTTCCGTTCTCCAGGGAGGTTCGTAAGTTTAATGGAAAGCCGTTATGATTTCGACGGAAGGGACAAGTTCATGGCGACGGCCTTCATCACGCACGCCGACTGTGCGAACCACGACATGGGCCGGCACCACCCGGAGTGCCCGGCACGGCTCGCCGCGATCGAGGACCAGCTCATTGCCTCGGGCATCGCCAGTCTCGTCGAGCACCACGAGGCGCCCGCTGCCAGGATAGCCGAACTCGCGCGCGTGCATCCGCTCGAGTACATCGAGGCGATCCGCGATGCCTCGCCGCAGCATGGAATCGTGCACCTCGATCCGGACACGGCGATGTCGCCGCACACCTGGGAGGCGGCGTTGCGCGCCGCCGGCGCCGCGGTGCTCGGCACCGACCTCGTCCTGGGTGGGCTCGCGGAGAACGCGTTCTGCGCGGTGCGCCCGCCCGGCCATCATGCCATGCGCAAGCGCGCCATGGGGTTTTGTCTTTTTAACAACGTTGCCGTGGCGGCGATGCACGCCCTGGAACAGCACGGTCTCGAGCGTGTCGCCATCATCGACTTCGACGTGCATCACGGCAACGGCACCGAGGATATCTTCAGCGACGACGAGCGCGTGGTGATGGCGAGCATCTTCCAGCATCCCTTCTACCCGTACAGCGGCGTCGAAGACCCGGCGCCCAACATGGCGAACGTGCCGCTGCCAGCGGGCTCCGACGGCAAGGCGCTGCGTGCCGCGGTGGAGAGAGTCTGGATGCCTGCGCTCGATGACCTCGCCCCGCAGATGGTCTTCGTCTCGGCGGGATTCGACGCGCACGTCGAGGACGACATGGCCGGCCTGCGCTTTACGGAGGCCGATTACGCCTGGGTCACCCAGCGCATCAAGGAAGTCGCCGACCAGTACGCCGGCGGGAAGATCGTGTCGGTGCTCGAGGGCGGCTACGCACTTTCGGCGCTCGGCCGCAGCGTGGTGGCGCACCTCAAGGTGCTGGGCGGGTTTTAGCCCTTACCGCGCTACTCCACAGGCCAGCGCGCCTGGCGGTTCGGGCCGCCGCCTAGCGCAAGCATGCGCTCAGCGTCGCCTTCATGGAATCGTAGGACTACCCCGTGCGCTTGGCGGCGCGGGTCTCGAGGATTCCGATCTCGGCGCAGGCGTTGAGGAAGTCGGCGACGTCGCCGCTGCGCGCTTTGCAGGCGTCGGTGACTGCGGCGGGCAGCGCGCTGTGGCGCGTGAGCAGCGCAGCCATCTTCAGGTGGGATTTCAGGTAGGGCAGAGCGGAGAAGTTCGGCCAGCGCCGCAGCCGCACCGGCTCGAGCGGATTCCAGGCGCCGAGGGATTCACCCGCGCCGCTCATCAGGCCGGTGAGCCATAGGAGCTCTTCGAGCGGGCGCGGCCCGATACCTGATTGTGCGAGGCGGGCGACGAACGCGTCGCGATCGGAGACCGACACGACCCGGGCGTTGATGCGCCGCCGGTTGTGCAGGAGCACCATCAGCTCGTCGTGGGTGCGCGAGGAGTAGTAGACCTGGTGCGGCGAATCGACCAGCAGCGCTGATCCGGTGGCTAGCATGACTTCAACCGGATTGGACTTGCGGCAGGCCTTGCGCACCAGCTTGGCGAAGGTCGTGCGGTCATGGTCTGGAGGCGTTGCCTCCGGGGCGAGGACGTCGAGCTTTTCGGCGATCGCCTGGAGGATGTCGGTGAGGCTGTGCGGGCCACCGGCGCGCAACGGCCGCAGCAGCGTCCACTCCGCGGCAAGCACGACGTCGCGGCTGAGCGCGATGCGCGGGCGGCCCCCGAAGTCGAGGTTTGCCCATATATCGCGGCCTTCCTCGTTGTCGAGGTCGACGAGCACGGCGTCGGGAATCTCGCCGAAGCGCGCGGCAATGCACCAGGGCGGCTCGAGGAGGGACTTGAGCAGCGCGAGCATGGAGCGCAGCGAGCGTTCCTCGTCGGCGCCGACGTTGGCGAGCGACAGGGTGCGCGGGGGCGGTTCAGCGTCGGAATTCACTCTTACTCCCTTTTTTTTCTGGCCATCCGGTGATGGCTTTGGATAAGGAACATAGCCGAGGTGTATGCGGGACACAAGTATCCCAAGTCCTCGACTGTGATTTTAGTTGCTTGTTCGGCTGCGCGCAGCTGCACAACGCACAACGCTTCCAAATCATAGGTTCCTGACAGATGTTATAGGGTTTGCCTGATACATAGGGAACGGTGTCAAGCGGGCGTTTGGAAACCGGGTCAGCTGGCGTCCCAGGGTTCGCACGCGCCGCGCAGCCCGGGGCCGAGGCGGCGGAAAGCCGCGTCGGGATCGCGGTGCACGCCGGTGTCGATGTGCCACGTATGCGCGGCGCTGTAGCGCACGCATACCTCCCGCCCGCCCCTGGACTTCCAGCTTTCACAGGCGAGGAGCGTCGTCACCACCACGCTCCCCTGCAAGTCTTCGACGAAGTGCACGCCGGCTTCGCCCGAGTAGCGCCGCAGGCTGCGGCTCCCGGTCGATCGCGTGTGCACGACGCGCGCGCTGTCCGGGTCCTCGCGGATGCTTTCGATCACCAGGAGCAGGTCGGCGCGCTCGCGCAGCGCGAAACGCGCAGCGGCGTCGGCCCAGTCGCTCGCGTTGTAGAACTCGCACACGAGGTCGCGGGCTTCGATGATCTGCTCGAGCGCGGGTGCGCCGCGTGCGCTTTGCGCGAGCAGCATCGAGGCCATCACGAGGAACCTCATGCCGAGACGACTCCCCGCGCGCAGGCACATTCAGCCGCTCACCGCGTGCGACTCGCCGTGCAGCAGCGGCAGGTCGGCGGCGCGCCAGGCGCTGGTGCCGCCGTCGACGTGCACCACACGGCGGAATCCCGCGGCACGCAGCCGCTGTGCCGCAATCTGGCTGCGCGTGCCGGTCTGGCAGACGCAGTACAGCGGCGCCTCCAGTCCGAAGCGCGCAGCAAGCGCCGCCGGGTCGAGTCGGTCGAGCGGCAGGTTCATCGAGCCGGCGATGCGCAGCGCGGCGAATTCCTCAGGCGTGCGCACGTCGAGGAGGTGGACGTCGGCGGAGGGCATCAGCGCCGCCAGTTGCCGGGCCGAGACGCTCAGCACGGCGACCGGTTCAGCGGGGACCTCCGTTGCCTCGCCGGCGGGGCCTCCGGCGAGGTTGGCGGGAACGGCCTCGTGAATCCGCTTCGGCATGGGCAGGCCCAGGGTATTCATGGTGGCGAGGAACTCTTCGCGAGTTTTTCCGGCGAGCCGCGCGTTCAGGCGTTTCTCCTCCCCGATGCTGCTGACGCGGCGTCCCTTGTAGTCGTGCCCGGGGTAGACCAGGGTCTGCTCGTCGAGCTTGAAAAGGCGCCCGGTGATGCTCTCCCACAAGGCCTCGGCGCTGCCGTTCTGGAAATCGGTGCGCCCGCAGCCGCCGATCAGCAGGGTGTCGCCGGTGAACAGGCGGTCGCGCCACAGGTAGCAGACGCTGCCCGGGGTATGCCCCGGCGTGGCGATGGTGAGGATCTCCTGCTGGCCGAAGAGGATCACGTCCCCGTCCTCGAGCGACCGGTCGTAGCCCTGCGCAAGGCAGTCGCGGCACACGGCCGTGCGCGCTCCGGTTGCCTGCTTGAGCGCCTGCGCAGAGGTGATGTGGTCGGCATGCACGTGGGTGTCGAGCGTGTATTCGAGCTCCAGTCCGTGCTCGCGCAGCAGCTGCAGGTCGCGCTCGACCTGATCGACCACCGGATCGATGATCACTGCTGCGTGGTTGGCGTCGTCGGCGATCAGGTAACTCAGCGTGGACGAGGCCGGATCGAAAAGTTGCTTGAAGAACATGGCGTGCTCCTCGGACGGCTTCAGACGGGCGGGTTCAGCAGCTCCGCCGCGGCTCGCTCGATCCCCGTCGCGTCGAGCCGGGCGATGCGCAGCGCCTGGCTCTCATCATAGTGCAGATAGTTTCTGCTGGTCGCGCGCAGATACGCCGGGTCGTAGTGATTGGCGAGCAGGTCGGCGACCAACTCCTCCCAGGCGCCTCCTTCGGCCTGCGCAATCCAGCGCCCGATCACCGCGTGGCCGTAGAGGTCGGTGAGGCAGCGCAGCTTCTCCTCGAGCGCCGCGGGCGCTTCCAGAAAATGCCGGTATTCCTGCATGAGGAAGCGCACGCGCTCGGCGGGCGTCACCTCCAGGCGCAGGCATTCGCCCGAGCGCATGCGCTCGAGCAGTGCGGAGGGCACCTGCAGCTGGCCGATCTTCTTGCTCTCGGCCTCGACGAACACCGCTCGCGCGGGGTCGAAGCGCCGCAAAGAGCTCCACACGCGGCTGTCGAACATCTTCTGCGAAGGCTGCGGCTCGCCCGGCAGGTCGCCGAGCAAGGAGCCGCGATGGCAGGCGAGACGTTCCAAGTCGAGCGCCTGGGCGCCACCCGCGGCGAGCGTCTCCAGCAGGCGGCTCTTGCCGCTGCCGGTGGCGCCGCAGACGACTCGGAAGCGGAATCGTGCGGGCAGCACTTCGAGCTGTGCAAGCACTTCTCGACGGTAGGCGCGATAGCCGCCTTCGAGCGTCGCCGCGTTCCAGCCGATCTCGCGCAGCACGTGAGCCATCGCCGCCGAGCGCTTGCCTCCGCGCCAACAGTACACGAGCGGCTGCCACTCGCGAGGATGCCCGCGGAAGCGCTCCTCGATGTGCCGCGCGATGTTCTTCGACACCAGCGCCGCGCCGAGCTTTCTCGCGTCGAAGGGCGACACCTGCTTGTAGAGCGTGCCCACCTGCACGCGCTCGGCGTTGTCGAGCACCGGGCAGTTGATCGCGCGCGGAACATGGTCGAGGGCGAATTCCGCGGGCGAGCGTACGTCGATCACCTCGTCAAAGGTATCGAGCTGTGCTACCGTAACAAGGTTCTGGCGTTTCAAGTCCACGCCCCGATTTTATCCATGAACGCGCCACAAGACCTCATCCGCTTGACGCAGTTTTCCCACGGCGGCGGCTGCGGCTGCAAGATCGCGCCGGCGGTGCTCTCCGAGATTCTCGCGCAGACGCCGGTCCGCGGGCTGCCGAAGGACCTGCTGGTGGGCATCGAGTCGAGCGACGACGCCGCGGTGTACCGCTTGAACGACGAGCAGGCGATCGTCGCGACCACCGACTTCTTCACGCCCATCGTCGACGATCCCTACGATTTCGGGCGCATCGCCGCGGCCAACGCGATTTCGGATATCTACGCCATGGGCGGGAGGCCGATCTTCGCGCTGGCGATCGTCGGCATGCCGCTCGAAAAGCTGCCGGTCGAGGTGATTCAGAGAATCCTTTCGGGAGGCGAATCGGTGTGCAAGCAGGCCGGGATTCCGATCGCCGGCGGCCACTCGATCGACACGCTCGAGCCGATCTACGGCCTAGTCGTGCTGGGCCTGGTGCACCCGAAGAAAGTGAAGCGCAACGATCGCGCGAAGGACGGCGACGTTCTCGTCCTCGGCAAGCCGCTCGGTGTCGGCATCCTTTCCGCAGTCCTGAAGAAGGGGAAGCTCTCCGCCGCCGGCTATCGGCAGATGTTGGAGACGACCACGCAGCTCAACACGCCCGGGCTTGCGCTCGCGGAAATGGACGAGGTCCACGCGCTCACCGACGTCACCGGTTTCGGGCTCGCCGGCCACCTCCTGGAAATCTGCCATGGATCGAAGCTCAGCGCGGAGGTGCGCTTCGACGAGCTGCCGGTGCTCTCCGAGGCGCTCGGCTGGGTGAAGGAGGGCACGGTAACCGGAGCCTCGGATCGCAACTGGAAAAGCTACGGGGACGAAGTGCGCCTGCCGGTGGGTGCGCCCGACTGGCAAAGGAAGCTCCTCAGCGATCCGCAGACGAGCGGCGGGCTGTTGGTGGCGTGCGCGCCCGGCGCCGTGGAACGGATCATCGAGGAATTCCGCGGGCAGGGTTTTGCGCGCGCCCGGAGCATCGGTGCGATGCGCGCCGGCCCTCCCCAGCTCAGCGTCGTCTAGGCGGTTACCGCAGCAGCGATGCGAGCCCCCGCCAGACGTTTTCCAGGATGATCGGCTGCGC
>JBGQFD010000020.1:0-40744 GCA_041496705.1 Gammaproteobacteria bacterium
CCATCGAGCGGATCGCTGCGGCAGGCGGTCCGATGAAGACGAGGCCTGCGGCTTCGCAGGCTTCCGCGAACTCCGCATTTTCGGAGAGGAAGCCGTAGCCGGGATGAATCGCCTCCACCCCGGCGCGCAGCGCGGCCTCGATGATGCGCTCGCCGCGCAGGTAGCTGTCGGCCGCTGCAGAGGTGCCGACGCAGAAGGCTTCGTCTGCAAGCGCCACGTGCAGCGCGCGCGCGTCGGCGTCCGAATATACGGCTACGACCCCTACGCCCATGCGCCGCGCGGTCCTGGTCACGCGGCAGGCGATTTCACCGCGATTGGCGATCAGGATCCTGGAAAACACGGGCGAGCCCTACTTCCTCGCTCGCGGACCCTTCCTCGCCGCCTGCTTGGCGGTGCGCCGCCAGGACGGGGTGCGCTTCTCGAGGAAGGCGCTCACGCCCTCCCGGCCTTCGTCCGAGGCTCGCGCCGTGGCGATGCGGCCGGCCATCTCGGCCATCAACTCGGGCGTGATCGGCCGCTTTGCGACCGCGCGGATCAAGTCCTTAGTGAGCGCGTGCGCACCAGGCGCACCCTGAATGACCGCGCCGAGGATCGCGTTCACCGTTGCGTCCAGCTCCGCAGGCTGTACCAACTCCTGCACGAACCCAATGCGGTACGCCTCTGCCGCCGGAAAGCGCTCGGCGGTGAGGAAATAGCGGTGCGCGGCGCGTTCGCCCATCGCGGCGAGAACGTAAGGACTGATCGTGGCCGGTGTAAGGCCCAGTCTCACTTCGGACACGCTGAACTCGGTGTCGGTGGAGGCGACCGCGATGTCGCACGCCGCGATCAGACCCATGCCTCCCGCAAATGCGGCGCCATGCACGCGCGCGATCGTCGGCTTCTTCATCGCATGAAGCCGGTTGAGCATGGTGCCGAAGCCCATGGCGTCGTTGCGGTTCTCCTCGAAACCCATGTCGCCCATTCTCTTCATCCAGTTGAGATCGGCTCCCGCGCAGAACACCTTGCCGCGGCCTGCAAGCACCACCGCACGCACCGCCGGATCGGCTTCCAACTCGCCGAAAGCGGCGGTGAGCTCGCCGATCATCGTTTCGTTGAAGGCGTTGCGCACCTCCGGCCGGTTCAGCCAGAGGACGGCGACGCCATGCGCGGTCTCGATGTCGATGGTCTTGTAGGGCATGCCTGTTTCCTTGGTTCGCTATGCGATGGCGCCGGACTACATGCGGAATACGCCGAAGGAAGTGTCCTCGACGGGCGCGTTGAGCGACGCGCTGATGGCGAGCGCGAGGACGCGTCGCGTTTCCTCTGGTGCGATCACGCCGTCGTCCCAGAGCCGGGCGGTTGCATAGTAGGGGTGTCCCTGGCGCTCGTACTGCTCGAGGATCGGCCGACAGAACTGCTCCTCGTCTTGCTCGCTCCAGGTTCCGCCCTTCGCTTCGATGCCGTCGCGCCTGACCGTGGCGAGGACCGCGGCCGCCTGCTGGCCGCCCATGACGCTGATGCGGGCATTCGGCCACATCCAGAGGAAGCGCGGCGAGTATGCGCGCCCGCACATGCCGTAGTTTCCCGCCCCGAAGGATCCGCCGACGATCAGCGTGAACTTCGGCACGCGCGCGCAGGCGACCGCCGTCACGAGCTTGGCGCCGTCCTTGGCGATGCCGCCCGCCTCGTACTTCTTTCCCACCATGAACCCGGTGATGTTCTGCAGAAAGAGCAGCGGAATGCCGCGCTGGCAGCAAAGTTCGACAAAATGCGCGCCCTTGAGGGCGGATTCCGAGAAGAGGATGCCGTTGTTCGCGAGAATTCCGATCGGGTAGCCCCAGATGCGCGCGAAACCGGTCACGAGCGTCGTGCCGTAGTCCTGCTTGAATTCGTCCAGCTCGCTTGCATCGACGATGCGGGCGATCACCTCGCGCACATCGTAAGGCTTGCGCGCGTCGCTCGGGATCACGCCGAGCAGTTCTTCCGCGGGATAGAGGGGCTCTGCGGGCTCGCGCAACGCCAGCGTCACCTGCTTTACACGGTTGAGGTTGGCGACAATGCTGCGCGCGATGGCGAGCGCGTGCGTGTCGTTCTGCGCGTAATGGTCCGCGACTCCCGACTGGCGCGTGTGAACCTCCGCGCCGCCGAGCTCCTCGGGCGTCACCACCTCGCCGGTCGCAGCTTTCACGAGCGGCGGACCGCCGAGAAAGATGGTGCCCTGTCCCTTGACGATGATGGTCTCGTCGGACATGGCCGGCACGTAGGCTCCGCCCGCGGTGCACGATCCCATGACCGCCGCGATCTGCGGAATACGCTCTGCCGACATGATCGCTTGATTGTAGAAGATGCGCCCGAAATGATCGCGATCCGGAAAAACGCTGTCCTGCTCGGGGAGAAACGCGCCTCCGGAATCCACCAGGTAGATGCACGGCAGCCGGTTCTGCAAGGCGATTTCCTGCGCGCGCAGGTGCTTTTTCACCGTCATGGGAAGGTATGTCCCGCCTTTCACAGTGGCGTCGTTCGCGACCACGACGCATTCCTGGCCGCAGACGCGGGCGAGCCCGGTGATGATGCCGGCGCCTGGCGCTTCGTCGCCGTACATGCCCAAGGCGGCGAGAGGCGACAATTCGAGAAACGGCGATCCCGGATCGAGCAGCACCCTTATCCGCTCGCGCGGCAGCAGTTTGCCGCGGCCGCTGTGCTTGGCGCGGGCGGAGGCGTCGCCGCCCAGGGCGGCGCGTTCGATCTTTTCCCGCAGGTCGGCGACGAGCGCTGCAGCGGCGCGGGCGTTCGCCTGAAACTCTTCCGATCCCGGATTCAGCCGGCTCTTGATGGCGGGCATGTCACCAGCCGCCGGTCGCCAGCGTGAAACGACCGCCCTCGCTGCTCCGCAAGCTCGCTTGGGCTGCCGCTGCAACGCGCTTCGACACTGGCGCTCGTCCGTTGTTGACTACCATCCGCCGGTCGCCAGCCACTTGTCGACCTGCTCGAGGCGGTCCGATCCCCAGAAGGGCTCGCCGTCGACGATGACATAGGGCGAGCCGAACGCGCCGAGCGCGATTGCCTTGTCCACCTCTGCCTTGGTGCGGTCCTTCACGGTTTGATCGCCGATGCCGGCGCGGACCTCGTCGGCTTTCAGTCCGAACTTCGCGCAGACGGCGACCGTATTTTCCGCGCTCGAAATGTCGACGCCGTCGACGAAGTAGGCGTGGTAGAGCGCCTTTGCCAGCTCCTTGGCGCGTTTGGGGTCTCTGGCGTCGAGCCAGTAGAAGGCGCGGCACGGGGAAACCGAGGAAATCGGAAAGACCGAAGGGTGACGGTACGCCACGCCGAGGTGCTTGGCGGTGCGCAGCATGTCGCGCAGGTGGTAGGCGCCCTTCATCGGGATCGAGGGCAGGGGCATTCCTCCGGTGATCTTGAAAGCGACGCCGAGCAGGAACGGCCGCCAGGTCACCTCGCGGCGGTGTTTCGATGCGAGCGCGTCGATCTTTTCGCTCGCGAAATAGCCGTACGGCGAGGAGAAATCGAAATAGAACTCGACGGGGTTCGCCATCAAGCGATCTCGATCGCCATGGCGGTGGCTTCGCCGCCGCCGATGCAAAGCGAGGCGACGCCGCGCCTGCCGCCCGTCTTGCGAAGGGCGCCGATGAGCGTGACCAGGATGCGCGCGCCCGATGCCCCGATCGGGTGTCCGAGGGCGCATGCCCCGCCGTGGATATTGACCTTGGCGTGCGGCAGGTCGTGTTCCTTCATCGCCGCCATGGTGACCACCGCAAAGGCCTCGTTGATCTCGTACAGGTCCACCTTGCCCGCGCTCCACCCGGTGGCATCGAAAAGCTTCCTGATCGCTCCCACCGGCGCGGTTGTAAACCAGCCGGGCTCCTGCGAATGCGTGCTATGGCCGGCGACTACCGCGAGCGGCGCGAGTCCCAGCCTTTCGGCGGTCGAGCGGCGCATCATCACCAACGCCGCGGCGCCGTCGGAAATCGAGGAGGAGTTCGCCGCGGTAACCGTTCCGTCCTTGCGGAATGCGGGTTTCAGCGTCGGGATCTTCTCGAAATTGGCCTTGAACGGCGGCTCGTCGTGTTCCATGAAGCTCTCGGCTTTGCCGGTCTTCACCGCGACCGGCGTGATTTCCCAGGCGAAAGCGCCGCTCTTGTTCGCGCCTTGAGCGCGCTCGAGCGACGCGATCGCGAACTTGTCCTGCTCTTCCCGGGTGAAGGCGTATTTACCGGCGCAGTCCTCGGCGAAGCTGCCCATCAGCCGGCCCTTGTCGTAGGCATCTTCGAGCCCGTCCAGGAACATGTGATCGATGACCTGGCCGTGGCCCATGCGCAAGCCGGCGCGCGCCTTGGGCAGCAGGTAGGGCGCGTTGGTCATCGACTCCATGCCGCCGGCGACCATGATGTCGTTGACGCCAGCGGCGAGCATGTCGTGGGCGAACATTGCGGCCTTCATTCCCGAACCGCACATCTTGTTCACCGTGGTGCAGCCCGTCCCCAGCGGCAGGCCCGCCGCGAGGCTCGCCTGGCGCGAGGGCGCCTGGCCCTGTCCGGCCGGCAGGACGCAGCCCATGATTAGTTCCTGGACCTGTTCGGGCTTGATGCGCGCCCGCTCGACTGCGGCGCGGATGGCCGCGGCTCCGAGTTGCGGCGCGGTGAAGTCCTTCAACTCGCCCTGGAAGGCGCCCATCGGCGTGCGGGCGGCGGAAACGATTACGACGGGATCATTCAGCATATTGGTGTCCTCAGTGTTTCATGTACAGGTCGAATTGCTGCGCCGTTACTTCGACTCCCCAGGTCCGATCGGGCCGCTCCTCGGTGAGCACGAAGCCGTGGCGCTCGTACAGTTTGCGCGCTGCGTCCAGTCCCGCGAAGGTGGTCAGGAAAACGCGCTGGTGTCCCGCGTTTCGGCAAAAATCGAGCGCAGCGTGCATGAGCCGCTCGCCGACCCCCTGGCCACCGCGAGAGTCATCGACAATGAAAAAACGCAGCCGCGCCGCATCCTGCGCCTGAGAGCCGTCGACGGCGATGCCGCCGACGACCTCATCGCCCTCGGCAGCGATCCAGAAGCCGTCGCGCGTCGGATCGAGGCGTGCGAGAAGCTCCCCAAGCTCGTTTGCAACTTTCGCCTCGAAGTAAGGCCCGAAGCGCCACTCGCGCGCGTAGTAGCGGCCGTGCAGCTCGACCATGCGGCCGATGCTCCCCGGGACGTATCCGCAGATCTGCATGGCGCTCAGCTCGTCTCGGAAAAAAGCTCGCGCCCGATCAGCCAGCGGCGGATTTCGCTCGTTCCCGCGCCGATCTCGTAGAGTTTCGCATCGCGCCACAGGCGCCCGGTGGGCGTCTCGTTGATGTAGCCCATTCCGCCCAGGCACTGGATGGCTTCCCCCGCCATCCAGGTGGCTTTCTCGGCGGCGTAGAGAATGGCGCCGGCCGCATCCTTGCGCGCGGTCTCGCCGCGGTCGCAGGCCTGGCCCACGGCATACACGTAGGCGCGGCAGGCGGCGAGCGTGGTGTACATGTCGGCGAGCTTGCCCTGCATCAGCTGGAATTCGCCGATCGGCTGACCGAACTGCTTGCGCTCGTGCACGTACGGCAGCACCACTTCCAGGCAGGCCTGCATGATGCCCAGAGGCCCGCCCGCCAGCACCGCGCGCTCGTAGTCGAGCCCGGACATCAGGACGCTGACGCCGCGCCCGACGTCGCCGAGCGCGTTGTCCTCCGGCACCTCGCAATCCCGGAACACCAGTTCGCAGGTGTTTGAGCCGCGCATACCCAGCTTGTCGAGCTTCTGCGCGGTGGAAAAGCCCGGGAAACCCTTCTCGACGATGAAAGCGGTGATGCCGCGAGTCGCCGATCCGGATGCGGTGCCGGCGTCGGTTCTGACGTAAACGACCGCGATGTCCGCGTCCGGGCCGTTGGTGATCCACATCTTGCTGCCGTTAAGCAGGAATTTCCCCTTGCGATACTCCGCGCGGGTCTTCATCGAGACCACGTCCGAACCCGACCCGGACTCGGACATTGCGAGGGCTCCGACGTGTTCTCCGGAAATCAGGCGGGGCAGGTATTTCTGCTTTTGCGCGAGGCTGCCGTTGCGGCGAATCTGGTTCACGCACAGGTTGGAGTGAGCGCCGTAGGACAGGCCCACCGAAGCCGAGGCCCGGCTGATTTCCTCCATGGCAACGATATGGGCGACGTAGCCCATCATCGTGCCGCCGTAGGCCTCTTCGGCCGTGATTCCTAGCAGGCCGAGCGCACCCATTTTCTTCCACAGGTCCGCCGGGAACTGGTTGGCGCGGTCGATCTCCGCGGCGCGCGGCGCGATTTCGGCGGCCGCGAATTCGCGGACCGCGGTTCGCAGCAGGTCGATATCCTCGCCGAGGCTGAAGCGCAGGCCGGGCAGTTCGCTCATCCGCACGGCGCCGGTGGAGAGGTTCTGGGCGCTATCCATGGGGCCTCCGCAACGACTCTGCTCGATGCTCAACGGACTGTACTTTACGTTTACGTTAACGTCAACCTGGCGCCACGGCCCCGGGCGCCACGGCGTTTTTCGCTCTTGGCGGCGTTGAGGAGCTTGCGCGACTGGCGCTCGAAGGCGCGGATCTCGCCGAGGACTTCCTCGATCTCCTCGCGCTGCTGTTCTAGCCGTTCGCGGCGCGCGGAGAGTGCGGCAACGAATTTTTCCAGCTGCGGCCGCTCATCCGGCGCCGAATCGTAGAGCTCGAGCATGCTGCGCACCTCCGCGAGCGAAAATCCGAGGCGCTTGCCGCGCAGGATCAGCCTCAGGCGCACGCGGTCGCGCTTGGAATAGACGCGCCGGCTGCCGACGCGCCGCGGGGCGAGCAGGCCCTCGTCCTCGTAGAAGCGAATCGCCCGCGAGGTGACGTCGAACTCGCGGGCCAGATCTCCAATGGTGTAGCTGTCGGCGGATTCACCCATGGTTCGGCGGGTCAGAATCGGAAGGATTTTGTGGCGAGTGTGGCCATAATCTGCGAAAATTCGCGAGCTTTTACACGCGAAGCGGGATTTTACTCCGGACCTCGCGCTGCTTCCAGGAAACCGTGACACCCGAATCGATTCTCGAGTATCCAAAGCCGACGCCTCCGGCAGGTGGTGAGACCTGTGAGATTGCGCCAGGGGTGCATTGGCTGCGCATGCCCTTGCCGTTCGCGCTCGATCACATCAATCTGTGGCTGCTGGAAGACGGGGAAGGCTGGACGTTGGTCGACTGCGGTATAGGCGACGACGCCACTCGAGGACTCTGGGAAGGGATATTCAGCACGCGCATCGCCGGGCGACCGGTGAAGCGCGTCATCGTCACCCACCACCATCCCGACCATGCTGGGCTCGCCGCGTGGCTCACCGAGCGCACTGCCGCCGAGTTCTGGATGGCGCAGGGCGAGTACTTGGCTGCGCACGCCATGCGCGACGGCAGCGCTGGATACGGTTTCGACAATGTCATCGCCATGTTCACCCGCAACGGTATCGCCGGAGAGAAGCTGGTGATGCTCCAGCAGCGCAGCAGCAACTACCGAATCCGCGTGCCGGCCTTTCCGTCGTCCTACCGCAGGCTCATGGAAGGCCAGGTGCATCTTGTCGGTGGTCGGTCGTGGCGCGTCATCATGGGCTACGGTCATGCCCCGGAGCACGCGGCGCTCTACTGCGAGGACGAGGGGGTGCTGATTTCCGGCGATATGGTATTGCCGAAGATCTCGACCAACGTCAGTGTCTGGGCGAACGAGCCCGAAGGCAATCCGCTCGCGCTGTTCCTGGGGTCGATAGCGCGCTATGCGCAGCTCCCAGCCAAGACATTGATTCTGCCCTCGCACGGTCTGCCCTTCCGGGGCCTGCGCGAACGCGTTGCGCAGTTGCAGGAGCATCACCGCCTGCGGCTCGGCGAACTGGAGGAAGACTGCCAGTCGCCCAAGTCAGCGGCGGATGTGCTCGGCACGCTGTTTCGCCGCAACCTCGATACTCACCAGTTGTTCTTTGCCATGGGCGAGGCTATGGCGCACCTGCACTTCCTGTTCTACGAGAATCGCTTGATGCGTTCGCTCGACGTGGACGGTGTCATGCGCTATCGGCAGGGCTAAAGTTCAATGGCCGAGCCTCAGACTCACCAGGATCCCGCCCAGGCGGCGCGCGTGTTCGCTGAGGTCGCCGAGCGATCGGGCCGCCTGATGGGGGAATTCCTGCAGCGGCAGAGCGGCGGAAAGGGCGTCGCGTTCACCGATGAATTTGGCCTTGCCAAGGCGTTCATGGACCTTTCCGCGCGCATGCTGGCGGAGCCCTGGAAGCTCGCCGAGGCGCAGACCAGGATGTTCTGGGACTACGTATCGCTGTGGCAGTCGACCGCGCTGAAGGTGATGGGGCAGGGGACGAACCCGATCGCCGAACCCGCCCAGGGCGATAACCGCTTCCGCGACGCCGATTGGCAAGACCATTTTCTTTTCGACTACATCAAGCAGTCCTACCTGATTGCCGCACGCCACATCCACGACGCGGTGTCTTCGGTCGAGGGCCTGCCCCAAGAAACGCAAAACCGTATCAACTTTTTCACGCGCCAATACGTAGACGCGCTTTCACCCTCGAATTTCGCCATGACCAACCCGCAGGTGTTGCGCGAAACCCTGCAGTCCGGCGGTCAGAACCTGCTGCGCGGCCTGAACAACCTCCTCGCCGACCTGGAGCGAGGCGGCGGCGAACTGCGCATCAGCATGACCGACGAAGCGGCGTTCAAGGTTGGCGTGAACGTCGCCACTGCCCCAGGCAAGGTCGTGTTTCAGAATGACCTGATGCAGCTCATCCAGTTCTCCCCGAGCAGCGAAACGGTGTTCAGGCAGCCCTTGCTCGTCATGCCGCCGTGGATTAACAAGTACTACATCCTGGATCTGCGCGAGAAGAATTCATTCATTCGCTGGGCGGTGGGCCAGGGACACACCGTGTTCGTGATTTCCTGGGTCAATCCCGACGAAAGTTACGCGCAGAAGAGTTTCGAGGACTACATGTTCGAGGGCCCGCTCGCGGCGCTCGATGCCATCGAGCACGCGATTGGCACCCGGGATATCAACGTGATCGGCTACTGCCTGGGCGGAACCCTGCTCGGGGCGACGCTTGCTTGGATGGTGGCAAAGGACGACCGCCGCGTCGCCTCGGCCACCTTTTTCGTGTCGCTGCTCGATTTCTCTATTCCCGGAGAGCTGGGCGTGTTCATCGACGAGCCCCAGGTCCAGAACTTGGAGCGTCGCATGAGCGAGCGAGGCTATCTCGAAGGCTCGGAGATGGCCGCCACCTTCAACATGCTGCGCGCCAACGACCTGGTCTGGTCGTTCGTGATCCACAACTACCTGCTCGGAAAGGATCCGTTCCCGTTCGACTTGCTCTACTGGAACTCCGATTCGACGCGCATGCCGGCGAAGATGCATAGCTTCTACCTGCGCAGCATGTATCTGCAGAACCGGCTCAAGGACCCCGGTGGCATCACGCTCGGAGGGGTCCCGATCGATTTGCGCGAGATCACCGTCCCTGCGTATTTCATTTCCACCGCCGAGGATCACATTGCGCCCTGGAAGTCCACCTACAAGGGCGCCCAACTTCTCGCCGGCCCGACCCGGTTCGTTCTTGGAGGCTCGGGGCATATCGCCGGCATCGTCAATCCGCCGTCGGCGAACAAGTACGGATTCTGGACGAACCCGGAGTTGCCGGAGACGGCCGAAGCCTGGCAGGCTGCGGCCGTCAAGCAGGAGGGGTCGTGGTGGAACGACTGGCAGGGCTGGATCGCCGGTCGCAACGGGGCCGGGCGCGTGCCCGCGCGCATCCCGGGGGCGGACGGCTTGAAGGCGATCGAAGACGCGCCGGGATCCTACGTAAAGCTGCGCGTCGGGGCCAAGGAACCGTAGCCCGATTCCTGGTGCTGCCGCTCATCGGACAAGGTTGCGGGCCTTGCGCGGAGCACGCGCAAACACACGGTCGTACAGCCAAGCCGGCAAAGACCGGAACGCGCACGAGGCGAGCGCCATCTGCCAGGGGATGACCGCCAACCGCCGCTTCCGGGAAATCACGCGCGCGATGCGGCTGGCTGCCTCGTCCGCCTCGAGTATCAAGGGCATTCGGTAGCGGTTCACCGCAGTCATCGGCGTGCGCACGTAACCCGGGCAGACGGTTACGACCGAGACGCCCGATGAGTGCAGCTCGACCCGCAGGCTTTCCAGATACGTCATTGCGGCGGCCTTGGACGCGCTGTAGGCGCCCGCACCCGGCAAGCCGCGAAATCCGGCAACGCTGGCGATTCCCACGAGAGTGCCGCTGCGGCGCTCGCGCATCGCCCCTATGAAAGGCTGAAAGCTCGTCGCCATGCCGTACACGTTGGTGTCCATCACCTTGCGGAATGCTGCGAGATCGTCGGAGTTCTCGGCGGACGTGCCCACGCTGATGCCGGCGTTGGCAATGACGATATCGGGAGTGCCGAACCTCGCTGAAAAATCCCGGGCCGCCTCCTGCACCGATCCGGCATCGGTGACGTCCACCTGGTAGCTTGCACCCTTGCCGCCCAGGCGGGTGAGGAGCGCGTCGACCAGCCCAGCGCGCCTCGCGCACAGCCCGAGGAGCGCGCCGAGACCGGCGTAGTGGGAGGCCAGGGCGGCACCTATGCCGCTTGATGCACCGGTGATGAATACCTTCAAGGGATTGACGGAAGGTCCGCCTGCGGGCCCCGGACTATTGCGGGCGTTCTTCGCGCGCGCGCCGAACCAGGTGATCGAGGACTTCGACTACCTGCTTTGTGCCTCCGGCGAGACGAGCGGAAGTGACGAATTTTCCGTCGACCACGAAAGTCGGCACGCCGCGTATGTCGCGTGCTTTCAGCAACTCGCGTGCCTGCGCGACACGGCCGGCGACCTCGGGGGACGCGTAGGTCTCGAGAAACTTCTGGCGATCGATGCCGTTGCGCGCCACCCAGTCAGCCATGGTTTTCTCGTCGTTCAGGGCAATCCCGTCAAAATGGAAGTTGTCGTAGACGGGCCAATGCAGGCGCTCGATTTCCCCGAGGGATTCCAGGGCATAGTACAACTTGGCGAATGGCTCCCCGACCTCGGTCACCAGAGCGGGGACCCGGCGCACCGAAACGTACTCCGGAGCAGTCGCCAACCACCGGGAGAGCAGCGGTTCGGTTTCGTAACAGACCGGGCAACCGTAGTAGAAAAACTCGGTGACCTCTATCGGGCTTCCGATGGAGGGCGGAGGGACCGGCGCGATGCGGTTGAACTCGCGCCCGGCCTGCGGCTGCGCGGCAGCCGAACCAGCGAGCAGCGCAAAGGCGAGGCCAAGGCACGCCTGCCGGATGTGTTTTCGTGGGCGCACGTTGCCGCTTTACCGATCCCGTGCCTGCCTACCGGGCGGTCTTGGGGGCCTGTTTGCGCGCTTCACCGATGAGGAAATCGGCGGTCTCCAGCATCGATTTTTGCGAAGTGCTCGCCATTACGATGTGGCGGCCCTGCACGGCGAGAGCAGGCACGCCGTCGAGACGGAAAGCACGACCCATTTGCGTGGCCCGGTTGAGCCTGGTCTGAACGGTAAACGAGCGCGACACCTCGTCGTATTTCTTCATGTCCACGCCCTGCTTGGCCAGCCACTCGGTCGTCCACTTTGCGAAGGCGTCTCCCCGCAGCCGTACCCCGCCTTGCTGATGGATCACGTTGAACAAGGACTTGTGCAGCCGCTCCACCTCGCCAAGCGCCTCGAGCGTGTAAAAGATCCGCGCGTCGACCGCCCAATCGTCGTTCAGGATTCCCGGCACTCGCCTGAATTGGACGTCGCGGGGCAGCCGTTTGACCCAGGCATCCAGCTCAGGTTCTAGCGCGTAGCAATGCGGGCATCGGTACCAGAAGAACTCGATAACCTCGATTTTGCCGGTGGCGTCGGCCGGCTGCGGCGGCTTGACCTCCGTGTAGTCGATGCCTTCGGTCGGCGCGGCCTGGGCGCTCGTCGCGCAGGCGAGAACCAGTACGGCGAGGATGCTCATCAGGCGACGGTGCATGGGTGTTCTCCTTGAATCCCTGCTATTGGTTGCGAAGGTCCTTGATTCTGACAAGCGAAGCGTCCACGCCGTTCTGGGCCAGTTGCTGGCGCAGGCGGTTGATCTCATCGATCTGCGTATAGGGCCCAAGCCGGACGCGGTACCACACGCCCTTCTCGGCGAGGTTGGCCGGCTCGACGCTCGCCTCGACCCCTATCATGGCGAGGCGCGCCTTGAGATTGTCCGCGTCTGCAGGATTCTGGAAGGATCCCGCCTGGAGGAAGTACGTGTCTTTGGCGCCTCCGGCTTTGGCGGCCTGCTTGGCTGCGTCGCGCAGCTGGCGTTCGGTCACCGGTTCCTCCTGTCCGGGCAGGATGCGATAAAAGTCGAATCGCGGTTTTTCTTCCGCCTTGGTGGATTTCAAGGGGTCGGGTACGCCCGGCGCGGGGGAAGCTGCCTTTTCCGCCGGGCGCGTCCGGTCGGAAAACGGCACCGGCGTCTTGAAGAAGTAGATGGCAATTCCTGCCGCCACTCCCAGTCCTAGGAGAAACCCGAAGAAAAGCCCGATGAGAAAGCTGCTGGAGGCGGTGGATCGCAGCGCGGCCGGCTGCTTGTAGTCGAAGCTCATTGTCGTAAGCGTCACATTTTCGCAGGCTGGCTGACGCCAAGCAGCGAAAGCCCGTTTCCCAGAACCTGCCGCACCGCGAGGCACAGCGTCAGCCGCGCCATTCGCAGCAGCGTTTCTGGAACGAGGATGCGCTCGGCATTATAGTAACTGTGGAACTCCCCCGCCAGTTCGCGCAAGTAAAAGGCAACTTGGTGCGGGGCGAGCTCGGCGCAAGCGTTCTCAAGAATCTCAGGGTACTCGCCCATCCGTTGCAGCAACGCGAGCTCGCGGGCACTGGTGAGCGGCCCGAGATCGGCACTCCCGGCGGCCGGCACCTCCGGATCGCCGGCCTCCGCGAACTGAGCCCGCGACTGTTCCAGCAGCGAGCAGATGCGCGCATGAGCGTACTGCACGTAGTAAACGGGGTTCTCCTCCGATTGCGACGTCGCAAGGTCAACGTCGAACACGAATTCCGTGTCGGCCTTGCGCGAAACGGGGAAGAACCGGGTGGCGTCGCGCCCCACCTCGTCGATCAGCTCGCGCAGCGTCACGTAAGAGCCGGTTCTCTTGGAGATCTTCATTTCCTCGCCGCCCTTCATTACCGTGACCATCTTGTGCAACACATAGTCCGGGTAGCCTGCCGGGATCCCGTGTTCCCAGGAGGAGGAGACGGCCCGCAGTCCGGCACGCACGCGAACGACCGTGCTATGGTGGTCGGATCCCTGGACGTTGATGGCACGGGCATAGCCGCGCTCCCACTTGGTGAGATGGTAGGCGACGTCGGGTACGAAGTAGGTATAGGTCCCGTCGGACTTGCGCATCACCCGGTCCTTGTCATCGCCGTACTCGGTCGTCTTCAGCCACAAAGCACCATCCTGCTCGAACGTCTTTCCGGTGGCGATCAGCGCGTCTACCGTCCCGCTCACCCGCCCGTCGCGGTAGAGCGAGGATTCGAGGTAGTAGGCGTCGAAGCGCACACCGAAAGCCTGCAGGTCGGCGTCCTGTTCTCGCCGCAACTCGGCCACGGCGAAACGCGTCACCGCTTCCAGGCCCTCGCCGTCGCTGTTTCCCGAATCGAGATATTTTTCCGCGATCTCGCGAACGTAGTCACCGTGGTACCCGTCTGCGGGAAATTCCGCGGATGCGCCGAGCTTCTCCCGAATTCGCGCCTGAACGGACAATCCGAGGTTTCGGATCTGCGCGCCGGCATCGTTATAGTAAAACTCGCGTGTCACGCTCCATCCCTGAGACTCGAGCAGCGCGCCGATGGCATCTCCGATCGCAGCCTGTCTGCCGTGCCCCACGTGCAGGGGCCCCGTGGGGTTCGCGGAGACGAACTCCAGCAGCACCATGCGCCTCTGGCCGCCACCGGAGTCCCCGTAACGCCCGCCTTCGTCAAGAATGGTTCGGACGACATGTTGCCTGGCCGCGGGTTTGACGCGCAGGTTGATGAAGCCGGACCCGGCAACTTCGGCGCGATCGAGCCAGTCCGAAGGGGGCAGCGCCGCCACGAGTTGCAGGGCAATCTCGCGCGGATTGCGCTTGAGAAGCCGCGCGAGCTGCATTGCCGTCGGGCAGGAAAAGTCGCCGTGCTGCGCCTGCTTCGGCCGCTCCAGAGAGATCAGCGAGCCGGGCTGCTGCGGGGCCACCTTGGCCAGCGCACGCGTAAGCAGCTCGACAAGATGAGATTTGATCTCGGCAGACATGAAGGGGCCGAACGGGCGCGTATTATACCCGTCGACATAGAGTGCCATTTCCCGACATGGCGGCGCAGGTACAATAGCAGCCGCTTCATCCTCAAACTGGAGTGCTGAAATTGGGCAAAGGCGACAAGAGAACTTTTCGCGGCAAGGTTTTCAAAGGCTCGCACGGGAAAACCCGGCCACGCAAGGCGAAAAAAGCAGCGAAGAAACCCAGGTAGTTCCGGCAGGTCAGAATTCCGTCGGGTCGACGTCCACGTGCCAGCGTACTCCGTGCGCGCGCATTTGGTAGAGCGCAGCGGTCCACTCCCGGAGGAAGGCTTGAAGGCGCGGGCGCGAGCCTGATTGCACGAGCACCTGCGCGCGTTCCATCCCTGCCAGTCTTACCAAAGACATAGGCGCTGGCTCAAAGACCGTCACCGCGGGAGATGCCTCGGGTGCGTGTTCGATCGCGGATTTCAGAAACCGCAGCGTGTCGTTCAGGTCCTGGCTCTCGGCGCGCAAGGCCGCCTCGAATGCGAACGGCGGGAATCCTGCAGCGCGACGTTCGGCGAGCAGCTCGGACGCGAACCCCGGGAAGTCGTGGTTTGCGAGGGACCGGTACAGGGCGTGGTCCGGGTAGCGCGTCTGGATGAGCACCTCCCCAGCCAGACTCGCGCGCCCGGGACGGCCTGCGACCTGCTGCAGCAGCGCAAACGCCTTTTCGCTGCCGCGATAGTCGCTCGAAAACAGGCCACTGTCCGCATTGAGGACGCACGCGAGCGTCAGGCGCTCGAAGTGGTGCCCCTTGGCGAGTATCTGCGTGCCGACCAGGATGTCCGCCCGCTCGGCGTGGCGAAGCAGATCTTCCAGTTTGCCCCTACCGCGTATTGCGTCGCTGTCCAGACGCAGTATCCGCGCGTTCGGAAGGCGTGCAACCAGCGTGGCTTCGACGCGCTGAGTGCCGCGTCCGAACGTCTGCAGGTCGAGATTGCCGCATTGTGGACAGGCGCGGGGGATATCCGCGGCGAGGCCGCAGTGATGGCAACGCAATGTGCGCTCCGCCAGGTGCACCACCATGTGCGCGGAGCAACGCTCGCAGTCCTTCACCCAGCCGCATGCAGGGCAGGCGAGCGCGGGGGCGTAGCCGCGGCGATTCAGGAAAACCAGAGACTGCTCGCTTCGCGCGAGGCGTTCGCCAAGCGCTTCCATGATCGGAGCGGCAAGCCCGTCCTGAAGTGGGTGCTTGCGAGTGTCGATCAAACGTATCGCAGGCAGCTCTGCGCGTTCTATGGCGCGGCGGGTAAGGCGGATGAGCTCGTACTTGCCCGCCAACGCGCGACGGTAGGTCTCCAGAGCGGGCGTCGCCGAGGACAGCAACACCGGTACGCCGGCTGCGCGGGCACGCACGATCGCCAGATCCCGAGCGGAATAGCGCAGGCCATCCTGCTGTTTGAATGAGGCGTCCTGTTCCTCGTCGACGACGATGAGTCCCAGTTTGGGCATCGGCGTGTACACCCCGAGCCGGGTGCCCAGAACGATATCGGCGCGCCCGCGCTGAGCCCGCAGCCACCCATGAGTACGCTCGAGCTGTGGCATTGCGCTAGTCTGGATGGCGAGGCAGGCGCCGGGGAAGCGGTTGCGAAACAAAGTCTCCAGAGCGGGCGTAAGGGCGATTTCCGGGACCAGCACCAGAGCCTGTTTGCCCCGAGAAAGCGCCTCTGCGATCAGCTGGAGGTAGACCTCGGTCTTCCCGCTGCCGGTCACGCCAAATAACAAGCTCACCCGGAATCCGGAGAGCCCTCGGCTCAGGGCGGCGAGGGCGCTATCCTGCTCCGACGTCAGGCGGTGCCCAGGGATGAAGCGCGGATTGCTTGCGCCGGGCTCAACGGTCTCGATCCAACCAGCCTCCAGGCACCGCGTCAACAGGCTCCTCGCTCCGCGAGCTACGCCGGCGAGATCCGCAGCCGAAGCGTTGCTCTGGGCGAGCCGCGAAAGGATTGCGCCGATGCGCGTTTTTCCGCGAAGTATTTCGGCAAGCCTGGATGTCCCGGCCGCGGTGATGGCATAGCTCTCGGGCTCGCGCGGCACGGGTCTGGCGCTGCGTAGCCGCGGAGGTAAGGCCGTCATGACCACTTCCCCGAGAGGACGGTGGTAGTAGTCGCTGCAAAACTTCGCCAGGTTCAGCCACTCGGTCGAAAGCGGGGGAACGTCCCGAATGATCCTCTCGACTTGCCGCAGCCTTCCCTCGGCGAGCTCCGATCGTGCCGCGATGCCGACGATTACCCCGACGACGTGCCTTTTTCCGAACGGCACCAGCACGCGACAACCGATATCGGCAGGAGTCGCCTCGACCGACCGATAGTCGAACAGCCTTGGCAGCGGAATATCGAGCGCCACCCGCACGATCTTCATCGGTATCGAGGCCGGCTCACGAGCGGGTTCCGGACCCTCAGTTGCGACCGCACTCTTTCCCGACATGCTTGGTTCTACGGCACTTTTCGCTTTCTTCACAGAATTTGTGAGTAACTTTGTGAGTAAGCCCGGAAGACAACGGTAACTCGTGCGCCCGCAAGGGGATTTTGGCACTGCCTAAAATGATGGCGCTGTAGAATGTTATGGTAATACAGCAACTTGCGTACATTCCGTCTGGAATCCCCCGAAACTCCCCATCCGGCGCGGGGTTTCGAGGAGCGTTGTGTATAAGTCAATTCGCGCAAGGCGCGTTTCAGGTCCGGAGCGCTACCCCAGCTGGTGCAATTTCGGACTTCCCTGGTGGACGGCATCGACCAGCGCCGCCACATTTTCGGGCATCGCGAACTGGGGAACGCCATGACCCAGATTGAACACGTGACCCGGACCGGCTCCAAAGGCCTCAAGCGTATTGATCGCTTCGTTGCGTACTACGTCGGGTGACGACAGGAGGACCGAAGGATCCAGATTTCCTTGCAGCGCCACGCGCGCGCCGACTCGCCGGCGCGCTTCCCCCAGGTCCGTGGTCCAGTCCAAGCCGACACAGTCGCACCCTGATTGCGCGATCGCCTCGAGTTGTTGCCCGCCACCCTTGGTGAAGACAATGACGGGTATGCGCTCGTCATTTTTCTCGCGCGGGAGGCGCGACACCACCTCGGTAATGTACGCAAGCGAGAATTCCCGATAGCTCCGAGCAGACAGGCTCCCGCCCCAGGTGTCGAAGATCATGACAGCCTGGACACCGGCCTCGATTTGCGCCGTCAGGAGATCCGCAACCGAGCGGGCGTTGAGGGCAAGCAAGCGGTGCAGCAGGTCCGGGCGCCGGTAAAGCATGGTCTTGACGGTTCGCCAATCATCGCTCGCACCGCCTTCGATCATGTAACACGCCAGCGTATACGGGCTGCCGGCGAACCCGATGAGGGGAACGCGTCCCGCCAGGGCGAGTTGGGTCTCGCGGACCGCATCGGTAACATAGCGAAGCTGCCGCGTCGGATCGGGTACTTGAAGGCTTGCGATCGACGTTTCATCACGCAGTGGCCGCTCGAAGCGGGGACCCTCTCCCTCGGCGAAATACAGGCCCAGCCCCATCGCGTCGGGGATCGTGAGAATGTCGGAGAATAGGATGGCTGCATCCAGCGGAAACCGCGCCAGAGGCTGCAGCGTGACTTCGGCCGCAAGCGTGGGTGTCTTGCACAGCGTCAGAAAGTTGCCGGCACGCGTGCGCGTCTCATTGTATTCGGGGAGATAGCGTCCCGCCTGGCGCATCAGCCAGACCGGCGTGTACGGTGTCGGTTGTCTGAGCAACGCCCGGATCAGCGTGTCGTTCTGCAGCTTGGGCAAAGGCGGATTACTTCTTCATCAGTCGCTGCGTGATGAACCGCCACTCACCGGCGGTCACCGGGGTGATGGAAAGCCGGTTTCCCGGCCGGAGAGTGCGCATCCCCGCCAGTTCCCGATGGGCGCGCAACTCGCCCAAACTCACGAGCCGGGTCTTTCTTTCGAACTGGACATCCACGTTGAACCAGCGCGGCGATTCGCGCGCTGCGGCCGGATCGAAGTAAGGACTCCTGCGGTCGAACTGGCTCTCGTCCGGATAAGGCGCCGAAGCGACGCGGGCGATTCCGGCGATGCCGGGCTCGGGACAACTGGAATGGTAGAAGAAGACCTTGTCGTCCAGGCGCATTGCTTCGCGCATGAAATTGCGGGCTTGATAGTTCCGCACGCCAAACCACGCGGTGGTCTGGCGGGGAGCCTCTGCGAGGTCGTCGATGCCGAACTCGTCGGGCTCGGACTTCATCAGCCAGTAGGGCATCGGGAAACGAGATCGCGGCTGGACAAACGAAAACGCAGGCATTTGCCTGCGTTTTCGTTTGTCGGGTGTCCCCCGCCGATGCCGTTGAGTCCGATTCCTGAACCTTTCGGTTCAAGGTGGTCACATTCCGGTCACATCAGGTACATCCGCCTAGGGACGCGCACAACAGTGACACTCGAGTCTGCAACCAAATTCAAGCTGTTGGTTCAAGAATTATCCGGATCTTGACGCACACCACAGGGGACAATCTCTCGGGCGCCGTTCAGATCAGGCTCTCCTGCGGGGCGAGTGCCTGATCGAGCGCCGCCTCCATTGCGGCCATTCTACGCTTGAGGTTCTCCATGTCAAAGCCGACGGAATTGCCTCTGGAATTGAGCAGTTCGTTGGCAATGTTCAGGGCCGCCATCACGGCAATGCGCTCGGCGCTGGCCACGCGGCCGGCGCTCTTGATCTCGGTCATCTTGCGGTCCAGGTAGGCCACCGCGGAGAGCAGGGCGCTGCGCTCGTCCTCCGAGCAGGACACCTTGTAGGTCCGGCCCATGATCACGACGTCCAGGGTCTTCGGTTTCGGGTTCATCCGAAGGCAGACTATTCGGGGATTTGCTTCAGCAGGGTCTCGAGCCGGGAGCGTGCGCCGTCGATTTTTTCCGCGAGCTGGCGCTTGTCGCCCTGTAACGCCGCCAGCTGCTGGCGCAGGCCGCGATTCTCGTCGCGCAGTCGTTTGCACAACTGCGCAGCTTGCTGCACTTTTTCTTCGAGTGCCGCCAGTTCGCCGTCCATCGGCACACTATAGTTTGGAAAATCCTGTTAAGTCAAGGTGTAAGGATTCTTTTGCAATGTAGATTCCCAACCTTGGAGGCAGCAGGATTCTGCGGACTTGTGTTGTACAATCAAGGCGCTCGTTCGAGGTGTCCCGGCGCGTTTCTCGCGCCGGGTTGAAACGGGAAAGAGGTGCGGGTTTCTAGGCCCAAGTCCTCTGCTGCCCCCGCAACGGTAAGTGTGCGCGGGCGTATCACTCGCGGCTGCAACCCGGCGTTTCCCGCCAGGTTCACGGCCCAGCCACTGCGAGCCAACTCGCGGGAAGGCGATACGCCTGATCCCACAAGCCCGGAGACCGGCCTTGAGCGATGGTCGAAGATGCCGCGGGGCGCGGTGCGATACCGGTTTGCCCTCCTGCATTTTCGTTTGCAACGCGATTGAGGCCTGCGGGGACGCTCGCCGGGAGGAAAATCCATGAAACGCCCCATTGTCGCGGTGCTCACCGCGGCTATCGCACCGCTTGTGCTCGCTCAAAGTCCGGAAGAACCTGCCGTCGTTGTGACCGCCACGCGTTTTCCGGAAAACAGGCTCGAGGCGCCGGTGGGCATGACCGTTATCACCGCACCGCAAATCGCCGCGAGTGCGGCGACAAGTCTGCCGCAGCTGCTGTCGCAGGAAGCGGGGATCGCGACGCGCGACAACACCGGTGGCCCGGACTCGCAGATCGACATGCGCGGATTCGGCGTAACCGGTGACCAGAACACGCTCGTGCTCCTCAATGGACAAAGGCTTAGCGAAATCGAGCTTACGACCGTAGGGTGGACGGCGATTCCTCTTGAAAGCGTCGAACGCATCGAGATCCTTCGCGGTTCGGGGTCGGTCCTCTATGGAGGCGGTGCCACCGGCGGCACCATCAATATCATTACCAAGACTCCACAACCGGGCCTGACCGGTGCGAGCCTCGGTGGGTCAACGGGGACCTACGGCTCGCGCGAGTGGCGGGTTGGGTCGAGCGTCGCCGGACCGGGCACCGGCGTCACCCTGTTTGCCAACGATTACGCCTCGGTCAACTATCGCATGAACAACCGCGTCGAGCAGCAAAATCTCGACGGGGAGGCGCGCGCGTTCGGAAAGAACGGGAGCCTTGCGCTCAGGTTTGGCGCAGACAACCAGAACCTGCGGCTGCCGGGTGCACGCACGGCAGCGGAGCTCCAGACCGATCCGCGAGGCACGTCGACGCCGGGAGATTTCTCGACGCGGGACGGCAAGCGCGCAAGTCTCGGCGGCAGCAGGGATTTCGGGTTCGGGGAGTTTGCAGCCGAGTTGGGCTACCGGCAAACAGCTCGGACCTCGCTCTTGAAGGACTACTCGGGGTTCGGCACCGATACCTATACCGACACGCACTCCAGGGTTTGGTCTTTCACCCCGCGCTTGAAAGTTCCGTACGCAGCGGCTGGGATTCGGCACAGCCTTGTCGTCGGCATCGATGTCGATTATTGGGACTATCAGTCGCGCCGGGCGAGCAGCCTGGAGACACTCGACAACCCTGCGGCGAGAGTTCTCGCAACGCAGCGGGACGAGGCGTTCTATGCGCAGCACCACTCGCTCATCGGCGAAGGCACCAAGCTCACGCTGGGCGTGCGCTGGCAGCGCATCACCGTGACGGCACGCGACACGGTCAATCCCGCTGCCTACGCTGCCCAGAGCAAGACCAGCAATCCGAGGGCGTGGGAAGTCGGCTTGCGCCAAGACCTGACCGCTGCCACGTCGGTCTACGGCCGCGCAGGCGAGAGCTTTCGCGTAGCGACCATCGACGAGGTGTACAGCCAGTTCGGCGGCCCTGTTTTCGACTCGATCGTGACCCTGCTTGAGCCGCAGACCTCGCGAGACTACGAATTGGGAACCGAGTACCGTAGCGGGCCACTGCGAGTGCGCGCGAGCGCGTTCGCCATGTACCTCGAAAACGAGATCTACTTCTTCGCGCCGACCTTCTCCAATATCAATCTGCCGCCTACGCGCCGGCAGGGGCTGGAGGCCGACACATTGGTCGCCGTTTCCCGGTCGATCTCGCTTTTCGCCAATGTCTCGGTGACCGACGCGCGTTTTCGCGACGGTAGCATCGGCGGCGTGGACGTGAGCGGCAAGACCATACCGCTCGTATCCCGCGAAAAAGTGAACGCGGGTGCTTCCTGGAATGTCGCTCAAAACTCGCGGCTCAACGCAGTCGCACGATACGTCGGCAGGCAATACTACGACAACGACCAGACCAACACCTTCCCGAGCCGCATGCCCGCCTACACCGTTGTCGACCTCAAGTTCTCGCAGACTCTGGGCAGACTCACCCTGGGAGCTTTGGTCAACAACTTGCTGAACGAGCACTACTACACTTACGCAATCCGCAACGGCGCGGGAACCTCCTTCAACGCCTATCCGCAGCGCGAGCGCAACTTTCTCCTCACCGCGGAATACCGTCTGTGAACCTGGGCTCGGTGCTGATCGTCACCGCCATGGTCGCGGTCGGTGCAGGCGCCGCGGAACTGCGCGACGACCGTGGCATGGTGCTGTCGCTGCAACGACCTGCCGGGCGAATCGTTACTCTGGCGCCGCACCTTGGCGAGATCGCGTATATCGCCGGGGCGGGGACCAAGCTCGTAGGGGTTTCGAGCTACACCCTGCTTCCCGCCGGCGCGGAGCGGCTTCCCCTGGTGGCGGACTCCGGGCACATCAATGTCGAAAGGGTGCTGGTGCTGAGACCGGATCTGGTGCTCGGCTGGCGCAGCGGCAATGCGGCGCTGCAGATTGCTCGCCTGGAGCGGTTGGGCATTCCGGTGTTCGTCACGGAGGTGCGGTCCCTCAGGGATATCCCCCGCATCGCTCGGCAGATTGGATCGCTTGCGGGGAGCCGGGACCTGGCGGAAAGGCATGCCCGACAGTTCGAGAGCGAGCTTGCGGAAATCAGGGGGCGCTACCGAAGTGCGCAAAGCGTTGCCGTATTCTTGGAAATCTGGCATCGCCCTCTGCTGACGGTGAGCGGCGAGCACCTCATCAGCGATGCGATTCGCCTCTGCGCAGGGCGGAACGTCTTTGCCGGAACGGATATCCTCACGCCGCGCGTCTCGAAAGAGCGGCTTCTGGGCGCCCAGCCAGACGCGATCGTGACCAGCGGCTACGGGAGCGAAGCCCGCGAAGCATGGCGCGGGCTAGAGGGTGTTCCGGCCGTGCGCAACAATAGGATCTATGCGGTCGACGCGGATCTGCTTCATGCGCAGGGTCCGAGGTTCCTCGAAGGCGTACGCGCGCTGTGCGGGCGACTGGAGCTGGCGCGGAAATAGGCAGACGTGCGGCTCCTTCTGGCGCGTCAGCGGTGCAACCCTGTGGTGGCGCCGAACGATTCATCGAACGCGCCCTCGCTTCCCTGCGGAACCGGGGCTTTGCCGTCAGGGTATTCGCGCGCGCGTGGACCGAAGCTCCACCCCGCACGCGGAACGGGCGCCGAAAGCAGCTATAATTCAACATTTTTCGGCGCAGCCATGGCATCGTCCGACGCCAACAGCTTGCAGCTTTACCTCCGCCTGCTTCGCCACGTCAAGCCGTACTGGGTCCCGTTCGGTCTGGGCATGGTGAGTCTGGGCGTGACTGCAGCAACCGAGCCGATATTCCCGGCCATCCTGCAGCCGCTGCTCGACGGCAGCTTCGTGCGCAAGCAGGGCGACATGCTCGCGTGGCTCCCGCTGGTAGTCGTCGCCCTGTTCCTCGTCCGGGGGACCTGTTCCTATGCGTCCGACTTCCTCATGGGCTGGGTGGCAAACAAGATAATCTTCGACCTTCGCAACGCCATGTTCGCGAATCTTGTGCGCCTGCCGACGCTTTACTACGACAATAACACCAGCGGCAGGGTGATCTCGAAGTTCACCTATGACGTGATGGGGCTGGCAGAGGCTGCCACGGGGGCGCTGACGGTCCTGTTCAGGGACTCGCTCACTATCGTCGCCCTGCTCGGTTACCTCTTCTGGATCAACTGGAAGCTGACCCTGGTTTCGCTGGTGGTCGGGCCGCCGGTGGTGGTGATCACGCGTGCCTTTTCCAGGCGCCTGCGCAGCATGAGCCGGGCCACTCAGGGCGCGATGGGCGATCTCAACCATGCGCTGGAGGAATCGGTGGGCTGCCATCGCGTCGTAAAAGTCTTCGAGGGTCAGGCGTACGAGAGGGCGCGTTTCGAGACCGGGTCGAACGCGATCCGCCAATTCAACATGAAGATGATCTCGGCGTCCGGCGCCAGCGCCCCGCTCGTACAGTTCGCGGTCGCGGGGGCATTGGCCGTGATCATATACCTGGCGACACGCCAGGCCGCCGCGGACGAGACCACCGTGGGCGGGTTCATGGCGTTTCTCACGGCGATGCTGCTGGTGCTGCCGCCGCTGCGACGCCTGACCAGGGTGAACCAGACCGTGCAGCGCGGGCTTGCCGCAGCCGAAAGCGTGTTCCGTGTCATAGACGAGCCTCCCGAAGCCGACGCCGGAACGCGCGAGATCGGTCCTGCGCGCGGCGACGTCGAATTCCGCGAGGTGAGTTTCACCTATCCGAGCGGCACAAGGCCCGCGCTGGAGCGGATTTCGTTCGTGGTTCGCGCAGGTGAGACGGTGGCCCTGGTAGGGCCCTCTGGCGCGGGCAAGTCAACACTGGCCAATCTCCTGCCGCGTTTCTATTCTCCCGACACTGGCCGGATACTCCTGGACGGGATCGACATCGCAGAGCTGAAGCTGGCCAGCGTTCGATCGAATATCGCTCTGGTGAGCCAGGAGGTAGTCCTCTTCAACGACACCGTGGCCGCGAATATCGCCTATGGTCGCCTGTCCGGGACGAGCGATGCCGACGTCGTCGCGGCGGCCGAGGCCGCGCACGCCATGCAGTTCATCCGGGAAATGCCCCACGGACTTGCAACTCTGATCGGCGAGAACGGCGTGCGCCTGTCCGGGGGACAGCGTCAGCGTCTCGCCATCGCCCGCGCGTTTCTGAAGAACGCCCCTCTCCTCATCCTCGACGAGGCCACCTCGGCGCTCGACAGCGAATCGGAGCGCCACGTGCAGGAGGCACTGGCGACACTCATGAGCAATCGCACCACGCTGGTGATCGCACACCGCCTGTCGACGATAGAGCGGGCCGATCGGATTGTGGTGCTCGATGCCGGACGCGTCGCCGAAACCGGCAAGCACGCGGAACTGCTCGCCGCAAGAGGCATCTATGCGAGGCTGCATCACCTCCAATACTCGCACGAAGCGCTCGCGTAAGCGCTCCCCGGCGTTAGCAGAACGTTGCCCCCACAGCCAGCCGTCGCGTGAAAGTCCTCCACACCGAATTCTCGTGCGGCTGGGGGCCAGGAAATCCGCATGCTCTCGGAGGTGGAAGGCCTGATCGCCGGAACTCAGACCTCCCCTAGCCGTCAGCTTCTTGCTCTAGCCTCAGCGGCGGCACTCGGATCAGGCTGATACTCAGGTACTCGCTCCGCGAGTTCGTGTTTAATGTCTGCGTCGCCCGGAGAGCGGACACACGAAAGCCATGTTTCGATCTCGGCGAGCCATTGTGGTGCCAAAGCCGTATTGGCTTTGGCGATACGCAGCTTGGGGTGAGGAGTCTGGAGAGTGTGTTCCCGGTCCGAGAGCAATTCCTCGTATAGCTTTTCGCCAGGGCGCAAGCCCGTGAACTCGATCTTGATGTCGTCAATGTCGAATCCTGAAAGGCGGATCATGTCGTGCGCCAAGTCCAGGATTCTGACCGGCTCGCCCATCTCAAGAACGAAAATTTCCCCGCCT
Organism: Gammaproteobacteria bacterium; assembly: GCA_041496705.1. Classification (GTDB taxonomy): domain Bacteria; phylum Pseudomonadota; class Gammaproteobacteria; order Burkholderiales; family SG8-39; genus VBDM01. The sequence continues at coordinate 25,135 of JBGQFD010000020.1, forward strand.
CTGCCCATGAAACCCGCTTGCAGCACGAGTTGCGCGGCTTCAGGAATGGACATGAAGTAGCGTGTGATCTCCGGATGGGTTACCGTCACGGGCCCGCCGCGGGCGATCTGCTCGCGGAATTTGGGTACGACGCTTCCGGTGCTGCCGAGGACATTGCCGAACCTGACCGTGATGAAGCGCGTGCCCGTCGGCGGCTGCAACGTCTGGCAAATCTGCTCCGAGAGCCGCTTTGTCGCCCCCATCACGTTAGTGGGGTTGACGGCCTTGTCTGTCGAGACCAGAACGAATTCTTCGACACCGTGCGCAAGGGAGGCACGCGCCACGCGAAGGGTCCCGAGCACGTTGTTTTGAACGGCTTCCCAGGCGTTTTCGGTTTCCATCAGGGGAACGTGCTTGTAGGCTGCGGCGTGAAACACGATCGAGGGCTTGAAGCGGGACACGACCGCCTCGACTCGGTCCGCATTGCGAACATCAGCAATAATAGCCGCGATCGAGGTGTCGGGCCGGTTTTCCCGGAACTCCTGTTCAATAGAGTAAAGCGCGTATTCGCTCGAATCGAGCATGACCAGAAGAGCGGGTTCGAACTTTGCGATTTGCCGGCACAACTCGCCTCCGATCGAACCGCCCGCTCCGGTAACCATCACGACTTTTCGGGCCAGCAATTCGTTTAGCCCGGCGTTGTCCAGCACGACCTGTTCGCGGCCCAGCAGGTCTTCAAGCTCTATGCGCCGGATCTGCGACACTGTGAATTTTCCGGATAGCAGGTCGTCGTAGGAGGGGACGGTTAGTACGGTGAGCCTCGCCGCGCCCGCGATTTCTGCAGCACGCCTGCGTACGCTGGCCGACGCTGCGGGCAGGGCGATAATGGCGTGGCGCGATTGCAGCTGTTCCGCCCAGCGCCCAATCTCGGAAATAGAGCCCAGAACTTTCACCCCGAGCAAGACCCGGCCGTGCCAGGCGGGATCGTCGTCCAGAATACCCACCGCACGCCACTGGCTCGAGCGCTCGGTTTGCTTCAACAGGTTGACGGTAATATCCCCGGCGCCGACTACCAGCACCGGTTCGCCGGTGAAGTGCACGTGGCCGTAGAGGGTGCGCTCCTTCCATCCCCGATAGCCAATTCGGCTGCCGGCCATGATTGCGCCGAGGAGCAGAGGTGCCAGGACAAAAGTTGAGCGCGGCACGTTCAAGTCAGTGCGAAAAAACGCGAGCAGGGCTGGCACGGCCAGCGCGCCGATGACACATGCCAGCGCAATACGTTTGAGGTCCGGCAAGCTCGCATAGCGCCAGCTGCCGCGATAGAGGCCCAGCGACCAGAAAATCAGCGCATGGAGCGGCACCGCGGCGGACACGGCTGTGGCGAGCGGCGCGAGAAACTCATCTGGAATATCCAGATTGAGGCGCAGCCAGAAAGCGAGCACCCAGCTCACAGCCGAAGCCACCAGGTCGTGGACGAAGGCAAGTGCAGCGCGGTAGTTCAGCTTAAATCGGTCCAATAAAGTTGCCGTTGCTGCGTCGCCACGCGGAATCCACCCAGAAGGCCAGCGTGGCATGAAGTGCGACCAGGACGGACACGGCAGCAAGCTGCAGGCCAGACGGCTGGCCCAAGGCCCAGAGGGCTGTCGCGCCACAGGTGGCGATCAACGCGTATTCGGTGAGCGCTACCCGGCGATGGTTCCATCCCAAGCGCACCAGGCGCTGGTAGTAGTGCTTGTTGTGCGCTTCCCAGGGGCGCTCTCCGGCAAGCACTCGCTTCACGAGTGTCAAGGTAGCATCGGCGATAAAGGGGGCAAATACCAGCCCGGGAAACCAGAGTGGCCAGGCTCCGTCGTGCCAACCGGTGAGAGACAACGTCACCGCGAAAAAGCCGATCGGCACACTACCAGCGTCCCCCATGAAGATCCGCGCAGGAGGGAAATTGAACCGCAGGAAGGCGGCAGCGGCGGCGGCGACGATCGCGCACTCGACCGACAGCACTTGGTTGCCGCCGATCCAGGCACCGGCTCCAAGGAAGGTGAAGCCGAGGAGCGTCATACCGGCCGCGAGCCCGTCGGAGCCATCCATGAAGTTGTAGAGATTCGTGGCCCACAGAGCGCTGACGACGATCAGGAGAAGCAGCGGAAGTGAAGTGGCCGCAAGTGCGCTGTACGCAAACGCGAAGCAGGCAGCAAGCTGGACGACAAGACGGACGGAAACGGGAAGTCCGTACAAGTCGTCTAGATGCGAAACCGCTACGAGAAGCCCCGCAGAAAGCACGAGTGCGATCGGGCCCGGGAGCAGGGCGAGGCCGGTGAAAATGCCCGCCATCATTGCAATTCCGCCAGAGCGCGGCGTTGGGCGAGTATGCAGTGAGCGTTGGTTCGGTATATCGAGCGGCAAGCGCTCGCCTGGCCTCAGCATCCACACGATCACCAACGCGGTGACCGCGGCCGAAGCAAGCGGCGCGACAAAGGCAATACTCGGCATGGGTGTCTGACGCCAGTCAGGGGGTTTTGGGGAGCAGGTCCCCAGCACGTCCTCATGTCATGAGAATTCCGGACCCATTCTAGCGTTTTCCGCTTGTGCATTTTATTGATCGGTGCGGAACCAGCGGGCGGTTTCGGCAAGACCCGCATCGAGGCTATACGGGGGGCGCCAGTCGAGCACTTGGCTTGCTCGGGAAATGTCGACGGCGAGGTTACCTGTAAGGCGCCGCATTTCGCCCGACCCGCCCGCGACGAATCCCGCCAGTTGGAGGAGCGCAAGCGGCGTGGGGATGACCCTTGCCGGCCGATCGAGTCCCCGGGCGATGCGTGACACCAATTCTGGCGTGGAAACGCTCTCCGCGTCACTCACGAGAAAGGACCCGCGCGCTGCTGGGTGTTCAACGCAGCGCGCGATGACGTCGACGAGGTTGTCGACGCCGATGAGGCTGCGCCGGTTGTTCAGGCTGCCGAACGGCAGCGGCCAGCCGGAGTCGACCCAGCGAAGCAGACGCAGGAAATTCGCCTTGACTCCAGGCCCGTAAACAAGAGGCGGCCGGATCACGATCAATTGCAGCCCGGTCCGGGCGGCGAGCTCTGTCAGCCCCCGTTCTGCGGCGAGCTTGGATCGGCTGTAGGCATCTTCTGGGTGCAGTTCGTCGGACTCGCGAAACGCTCCGGTGCCCGAATCCTCCCCGTGCACCTTGACCGAGCTGAGAAAAACGAAGCGACGCACGCGACCCGCCGCCGCTTCGGCAAGCCGCAGCGTGGCATCGACATTGACGCGACGTAGCTCTGCTTCCGAGGCGCCGCGGTGGGCGATTGCAGCGAGGTGTACGACGGCCTCGGTTTCATCGAGCAGCGCGCTACGGTCGAAATCCGTGGCGAGGTCTGGCACGTGAACGTGCAGCAACCCGCTGTTGGCAGGCGCGGAAGAATGCCGAACCGCTGCGCGCACCGTGTGTCCTCGCGCGAGCAGCCCGCGGCAGAGAGCCGTGCCGATGAATCCGGATGCACCGGTGACGACGATGCGCATGGTTGCGGGCCGGGAAAGTACTGCGACGTGCTCTTCGCAGCAGCGCGAGATTCTAGCAGGGGCTATATGTGCGCGCTGCGCAGCCGCTACAATACCCGTCCTGTTTACGCAAAGGCGGGTTTCGATGGGCATTCCCTTTTATCCGGTAATTCTCTCCGGCGGTTCCGGCAGCCGCCTGTGGCCGATGTCGCGGCGGCTGCTGCCCAAGCAATTCCTCCCTCTGGTATCCGAGCACACGCTGCTGCAGGACACCCTCCTGCGACTGCGCGGCCTCGATGGCGCACGCGCGCCATTGGTCGTTTCCAACGGCGAGCACCGATTTCTAGTAGCTGAGCAGCTGAGGGACCTCGGCGCAAGCGCCGAGGCACAGATCCTCGAGCCGGTCGGACGCAATACGGCGCCGGCGGTCGCGGTTGCCGCCCTCTATCTGGCTGGCCGGGAACCCGAAGCCCTCATGCTGGTGCTGCCCGCCGATCATCTCATTCAGAATGTCCCCGCGTTCCATGCCGCGATTGCGACGGCACTCTCCCTGGCGGCGGAGGGTTCGCTCGTTACCTTCGGCATCGCTCCCTCCAGTCCGATCACGGGATACGGCTACATACAGCGCGGGGAGCCGGTGCCGGGCCACGAAGGCGCCTTTCGCGTCGCCCGCTTCGTGGAAAAGCCTAGCCTGGAGACAGCGCAGCGCTACGTTTCCAGCGGCGGCTTCTTCTGGAACAGCGGCATGTTCGCGTTCCGTGCAGAGTGCTTCCTTGAAGAACTGCAGCGCTTTCGCCCCGACATACTCGCTGCGGCGAAAACCGCATGGGAAACGAGCACGCGCGACCTGGATTTCCTTCGACTGGATGCGACGGCGTTTGCAGCATGCCCTTCCGATTCGATCGACTACGCCGTAATGGAGCGAACCTCCGCAAGCGCGATGGTGCAGGCCGACATCGGCTGGAGCGATGTCGGTTCGTGGACGGCGCTTTGGGAAACCGGCACTAAGGACTCGGCAAACAACGTTTCGTTGGGTGACGTGAGCCTGCTCGATGCGAGCGGCTGCTACGTTCGAGCCGAGCACCGCATGGTCGCGGCACTCGGCGTGCGTGACCTCGTCATCGTGGAAACCGACGACGCAATCCTGGTTGCCGACAAGTCACGCGCGCAGGACGTCAAGGAAGTCGTGGAGCATCTCGACCGCCAGGTACGCAGCGAGCATATTTCCCACCGGCGGGTCTATCGGCCCTGGGGATACTACGAATCGATCGATGCCGGCGGGCGCTTCCAGGTGAAACGCATCATGGTAAAACCGGGTGAAGCACTGTCGCTGCAGATGCATCACCATCGAGCGGAGCACTGGGTCGTCGTGTCGGGCACCGCGAGCGTGACGCGCGGCGACGAGGTAAAGCTGCTTTCGGAGAACGAGTCCACGTACATTCCGATCGGCACCAAGCACCGGCTCGAGAATCCGGGGAAGGTTCCGCTTTTCTTGATCGAGATTCAATCCGGCGAATATCTGGGGGAAGACGATATCGTCCGTTTCGAGGACCGTTATCACAGAAGTTGAGATCGATGCGAAGGAAAGCGTCGCATCGGGTCGCCGAGCGAGCGCCCGATCCGGTCAGCGCGACGCTGATTTCCTGGCGCGTTGTTGCGTTCCCGAGAGAAAGTACCGTAGCATGCTCTGCAGGTGCCAGAAGAGGAACCTCAGGTTCCTGCGGCTCTCGCGTCGGGCAAAGTGCACCGCCCTCGCCTTCGGTACCAGACGGATGTCATAACCCTTGAGCCTAAACCTCGCGCACAGGTCGACATCCTCGTAGTAGAGATGATATCCCGCGTCGAATCCGCCGACCTCGGCGAAGACGTCCTTGCGCATGAGCACGAACATTCCTGCGACCCAGTCCGGCGAAAAGCTCTCGCTGCCGATCTCGTAGTACCGCTTTGGCGCGAAGCCGAGCGCCTTGCACAGCATGCTTGCAGGCGTCGGAAACGGGCGGGCGCTGTCTTCAAAGGATCCATCGGGCCCGAGTATCAGCGGGGCGGCTGCTGCCACCGACCGATTCGTGAGTTCGTCGAGCAGGGCGGGGAAAGGGTCGGCCTCCAGGCGAATGTCCGGATTGAGTACGCAGAAGTACGATCCGCCGGCCAGCGGCAAGGCGGCGTTGTGATTGGCGGCAAACCCCTTCGGACCCGCGTTTCGGACCAGCGCGATCGGGAAAGGAAAGGCGTCCAGATCGAACGGCAGGCTCTCCTCGATATTGAGGGTCAGTATGACTTCGAGGTTTGCGGGCCGCAGCCGTCGCAGATCGTCTAGGAGCGAAGCGAGGAGCTGGCCATGACCATGACTGACGATCGATATCGAAATGAAAACGGGATGAGCGCCTGGGCGGGGCTGTCCGGACGTAGCCACTTTTTTACCGATCCCGCGGGTTCCGCCGTTCAGGCACCCAGCCTGACCCAGAACAATAAGGCGAAATTCCGCATAAAGCCTGGCATGAGAATGCCGTGCCGGAGCAGGCACCATCTCTGGCCCAGCCAGTTTTTCGCGGGCAAGCTGACAAATTCCTCGATCAGGGCTCGCGCCTCGGCGGGAAGCCGGGCACCGCAGCGCTCCGCGACCGCCTCGGCCTGCTTGCGCAAGGCGCCCATGTCCCAGTTCCGCAGGTGCGCCAGACGCTCGACGAGCGACCTCCAGCCGTAGGGCCGCGCTCCAACCGCGTTGCGCGGGTGCTGACGGTAGGCCACCAGCGGCTCATTCACGGCGACGACCCGCCCGGCCGCCGCAGCCAGCAGGGCGAACCAATAGTCGTGCATGAGTGCCGCCCGGGGTACGGGAAACGCCAGATCGATCAAGGGGCGGTTCATCAACGATGCGCAGCCCGTGACCGTGTTCTTTATCAGGAGTCGAGGAAGATCGGAGCGCCGAGGATCGAATCCAGAGTAACGCCAAAACGAAGCGTGGCACTCGCGGAGGTCTTCGTCGACGACCGACAGGTCGCTGTGTACCAGCACGGGTGTTCCAGGGGCCGCGCTCTTTTCCTGCTCGAGCATTGTGGACAAGAGGGTACGCAACTTTTGCGGAGCCCAGACATCGTCCTGGTCGCATAGAGCGACGTAGGGAGCGCTCGCCTGGCCGAGCAAGAAGGCGAAATTTCCGACAGCGCCGAGATTCTCCGAGCCCCTGAAAGTGACGAAGAGCTCGGGGTTTGCCCGTCGGTATCGCTCGAGGATTTCCTGGGTATCGTCGGACGAGGCGTCGTCTCGGACGAGAATGCGGAAACCCACATCCTTCTGCGCCAGCAATGACTCGACCTGAGCTCCGAGGAAAGACGACCCGTTATGGGTGGCGAGCAGAATGTCGATCGAGGTGAAGGCCATGATGCGCCGACGGCCGCCTGCGCCTGCCTCAAGCCGCGTCCGGCTGCGGCGTGACGGTTTCCAGAGCCGGAAGCGGAAACACCAACGAAGCTTTCTTTAGCTTGTACTTTTTCAGGAAGAAATCGCGAAAGTGCCACGGCAGGACCAGCAGGAAATCGGGCTCATCGGCGAGCAGTTCGCGCTCCGCCACGATGGGGATGAGCGACCCGGGTGTGTAGCTTCCGAATTTCTCCTCGTTGACTTCTCCAATGGCGTAAAGGTCGATATCCGTCAAGCCGCAATACTGCAGCAGCACGTTGCCCTTGGTCGATGCGCCGAGACCCGCGATGCGCTGGCCGCGTCCCTTCGCCCGGGCGAGGAAAGCGCGGAGTTCTTCCCGGCTCGCCCTCGTGCGCGAGGCAAACTCCCGATAAGGGGACAGGTCGTACAGTCCACCGGCACGTTCCTTGTCGAGCAGCTGCTTCAGACCGCGAAATTCCGCGTAGACGGATCCGGACTTCGCCGCCGTGACCGAAAAACTGCCGCCGTTGACATCGCTGAATTCGACGTCGATGATTTTCAAACCGGCGCGCTCGGTCATCCAGTGAATTTGTGCGAGAGCATAGTACTCGAGGTGCTCGTGGCAAACCGTATCATAGGAGGTTCGCTCCAGCATCAGCGGCATGTAGCTTTGCTCGAACACCCACAGCCCGTCGTCCTCGAGTATCCGCGCCACCTCGCGCATGAAGGCCAACGGGTCCTCGAGATCGTAGAACATGGAAAACGACGTCACAATCCTTGCCTTGCGCTCCTGGGTTGCTTCGAGGAAAGTCTCGGTTGAAAAGAACTTCGGGACGACCTTCACGCCGGTGGGATAGTGCTGGCGGAATTTCTCGGCAGTCGGATCGATGCCGACGAGCTGGCAGAGCAGGCCGGCGTAAGCCCGCAGGGTGGTTCCGTCGTTGCTTCCTATGTCGAGCACCACGGGGTTTCCGGAAAGGTCGGCAAAGGCGAGTATCTTCCTAACCTTGTCGTGAAGGTGCTGGACCATGCTCGAGTTGAGGCCCGAGCGGTACCCGTAATTGGCGCCGTACATTTCGTCGTGATCGTACGAATGCGCGAGTTGCAGCAGTCCGCAGCGACCGGGCCCGGTGCACTTGACCAGCCGAAGGGGTCCAGCCGTTACGCGCTGCTCGCGTGTAAGTGGAAAAACTCCCGTCAGGAACTGCACGCCCAGATCCAGGACTTCGACCAGATTGGGGTTACCGCAGATCCGGCAACGCTCGACTGCTATGTACACCCGCCCTCCAAACGCTAGTGTTTTCTTCCTTGACCAAGTTCCGAAGTCAGCGCCTTCCAGTCGGCGTCGACCATCATATACACCAAGTCGTCGAATCGGACGGCGGGTCGCCAACCGAGCCGCGCCCGGGCCTTGCTCGGGTCTCCGCGCAGCTCGATAGTGTCCGGCGCACGCTGCTGAGCCGGATCCACCTTGACGTGGTTCCGGTAATCCAGGCCCAGCCGCGTGAACGCGAGTTCACATAACTCGCTGACGGTGTGCGTTTCGCCGCTCGCAAGTACGTAGTCCTCCGGCTCCACTTGCTCGAGCATGAGCCACATGCCGCGTACGAGGTCGCCGGCGAAGCTCCAGTCCCGCCGCCCGTCGATATTTCCGATATGCAGGGTCTGCTCCAGACCGGCTTTTGCCCTGGCGGCGGCCGAGGTGATCTTTCTGGTCACGAATTGCGAGCCGCGCCGTGGACTCTCGTGATTGAACAGAATGGCGGAGCAGGCGAATATTCCATGCTGTTCTCGGTACGCCTCGACCATGTTCTGGGCGAACGCCTTCGCTGCGCCGTACGCGTTTCGCGGTCGCAGCGGTGTCCTTTCGTCCTGCGGAGATACGGCAGACTTGGCAAACACTTCGCTGCTCGATGCCTGGCAAAAGCGCGTTCCTGCAGACTCCGTGCGTATCGCCTCCAACAGGTGGACAACCGCCAGCCCATTGATCACCGCCGTCGCGGCTGCGTCGTCGAAAAGCTGCGCGCTCGAGGCACGAGCGGCCAGATTGTAGACATGGGTCGGTCGCCATTGTTTCACCAATGCGCGAATGGCCGCGCCGTCAGCGAGATCCAGACCGATTACTTCCACGGGTGGTTTGCCGGGGTCGGGCGAGTCCAGCCTGCCCGGGCCGCGGTGCGATGTTCCGATGACGCGATACCCCTGGGCGACTAGCAGCTCTGCCAGGTAGAAGCCGTCCTGACCCAGCACTCCGGTGACCAGGGCCATGTTCGTGGGCTTAGCCACGTGGCAGCCTCCAGATGAAATGCGGGCTGCGCGAAAGATCGTAATAGCCTCCCTTTCGGGACCGCGCGAATGCCAGCCAGTACGCGAGCACCAGGGTATTGAGAAGCGCCCCGGGGACGAGAGCAATCAGCGCCGGGACCCAGCCCATCACAGGGGTGCGAAGCCTGGGTCGTATCGAGTCCCGGTAGTCACGCCACGCGTACCAGCCCTTGGCGCGCAACAGCACAAGGGTTCCCGGGTTGCGCCAGGGCTCCCGGGCCGTCACCCGTTCTCGCGCAGCATCGGATAGATGAGAGAACGACCAGACGAGCGCGGGCCAGGTGAGCATCCATACCCTGAAAGAACGCGGACCCCAGCTTGCGATTCCGTAGCGAAGCCGGACGACGGGCTCCCCCAGCGCTACGACTCCGCCAGGCAAGGGTGCCTGGAAAATGACCCCTGCGTGAACGAATTCCGTACCGTAGTAGGAGCGCCGGTCTCTTCTCATCCACGTGTCCCGGCGGATGATCGCGGCACCGATGTAGCTCAGATGCTGCGCGCACTCCATAAAGAACTTGTCGGTGTCCTGGGGTTCATACCGGCGCTCCCCGAGAAACGGCAGCTTGCGCTCGATGAGAACCTCGCTGAAATCCTCCGACCACACTTCCACGTCGACAACCGCAAGATCCGGGTTCGCGTCGAGCAGCCGCAGCACCCGCTTCACGGCGCCGCCCACCAGAAGGTCATCATCCGGCATCAGCCAGCAGTACTCGCCCCGGGCCAGCTCGACTGCCTTGTCGAAATCGCCGTCGATCCCGGAATTGGAAGATTGCCGACAGTAGCGGATTCCAGGATAACGGGCCCGCACCGATTCGACAACGCCGGCCGTGTTGTCGGTGGATGCTCCGTCCACGACCACGACTTCAACATTCCCAGTGACCTGGCTGCCGATGTTCTCCAGCGCCTCGCCGATGACGTGGGCGCGGTTTCGCGTCGCGATGCAGATCGACAGACGGGGGTTCATCGTTTCTTCAGTGACGGGCTTTGGTTCCGGGAAGCGATGGGAGAGGTCTCAGTCCAAGGCCCTTCCGGCCGTGAATTTCCGGAGACGCCTGTAAGCATCTCGCAGATTGTAGTAGGAGCCCGGTGGAATGCGCAGGTAGGCCCAGAGGCGTGCTCGGTCGAATGCGGAGGTGCGGTCCGAATACAGCTTGCCCACCAGCTCGTCGAGGCGGGCAAGTTCTCCAGGCACACCGCACTTCCAGGTCTCCGACTTGAAGTAGCAAAGCGCGCGCAGATCGAATTCATTGCGAAGTACGCGCCGGATGTGAAACGCTTCAGTCGAATTTCTCCCGAAGTACTCGTCCGCCAACCGATGGTAGCCGTCGATCGCGATGCCGAACCGGTGCGTAATGCCCCGTTCGAGGAAGGAGTCATTGTCGCCTCTCTTGTCCAGCAGGCTTCGGGCGAGGACCCGCAAGCGCAACCCCTTCGGAATCAGACTGAAAATGCGCGCCACATGCGCCCACAAGCTGCCGACGTAGGCTTCGTTCAGGGATACCTCGTTCCACTTCGACCGCCGTATCACTATCGACCCCATGAAACTGAAAAAAGCAGCGGTCGTCCGGGCCGCTTCAAAGTATCTCGCCCGCTCCGCGGGCAGGGAGAGCTCGAAGGTTTCCGGGCGTCGGATGCGCGACAACGGGTAATCGGAAAGCGGCCGCATGTGAATGTCGCACTGAGTGAATCCGCCCAGGTAGAGGTCGTGACCGCTGCGCATTTCCTCCAGCAGCAGGTCGAGCGCCCCGGGCTTGACGATGTCGTCACTGCTGCAAAGCCAGCAATAGTCTCCGGTGGCCAGGTCCACCGACCGGGCCATGTCCCGGTCTATGCCGCCACGGGCATCGAGCCGGGTGTAGTTCAGCGCGGGAAAGGACTTCCGCCATGCGCTGACGATCTCTGCGGTGCGGTCCGTGGAAGCCCCGTCCAGGACCACTATCTCAAGATCGCGAGGCGCCTGATCGATGATGCTCTTGAGCGTCGCGCCGATGAAATCCCCGAAATTGCGAGTCGGCATACAAATTGAAAGCCTGGGCGGCAAGTTCAAGTCTCCCGATTACGCCTGCATCTGGCCGAAGACGCGGAGATGTGCCTTCGCGATCTGCGCCCAGCCGGAAGCGACGTCGCGGGGCGGCACGATTCGATGCCCCAACCGCGCGGCCAACGCGAGCCGCATGCCGACGATGTCACCAGGCCGGCAGTAATGAATGTTGCCATCCGGATCATAGCCTTCGCGAGCGAGTGAGGTAGCGAGCAGAAAAACGCCCTGCGCGGTCGCGGCGTGCAGCGCAGTGTTCCATTCGCCGCCGCCCGACGGGTAGGGGTACACCACGGCGTCGGAGGCGGCGAGAACTTTGGCGACCTCATCCGCGGGCAGGTAACCGGTGACCGTGACTTTCCCCGACCAGGGGCCGGCCCGGCTCCTGTCCAGAATCATGCGCTGGTAGGCGTTGCTCTCGTGGAGTTCGCACACCAGCACGAGCCGATCACGCGCCGGGTCGGCAACGTCGAACAGCGTCTCCACCCCCTTGTTCGGGTTGGCGTACCCGAAATACGCGATGACCCGGGACTGCCCAACCGCGAGTTTCGCGTGCAATTCGCTTCGTTCGCCCGCGGTGAGCTGCGCGCGTGGTATCGATGAAGCGTTCGGGATGTGCGTGATCTTGCGTCCTGCCAGAATCCAGCGGTACCAAAAGGGACTTCCCTGGAAGTAGTTGGGTCGAACGACGATGACGGGTCCGGTTGCAAGGCAGAGCAGCAGACTGAACAGGTACGATCCCATCGGCATGAACTCGTGCCAGGTTTGCGCGACCCGCAGTCCTGCCAGTCGCAGCAGCAGGGGAAGCGCCCAGGGCAGCCACCCGGATCGATAGCCCTGCGTGGGGAATTGCACGTGGACGATATCGGCCTTCCACTCGGTCGCAGCGCGCAGCGCCTCTAAAGCTCTCGCCAGGCTCCAGCCCCGAATCAGGATCATCTCGATGCCCGGTTGGGCCCGGGCCCCGGGGTCGCCGGTCAGGATAGCCACGCGCGCTTGCCCGGTATCGCGCAGCGACTGGGCCAACGATGCCGTGTAGTCTCCCACTCCGCAGCGCAGGGGTGGGTAGGATCCTGTTACAAGAAGAACCTTGATCAAGGCGGCGGAAATGGGGTGTCGGGCTGGACGGGGGGCGGCGCGATATCAGGCCGACTTCCGCAATGCCAGCCAGGCAAAGGTGTAACTGCGGTCGAAACACCGTATGGGTCTCTGATCAGCATCGAGATCCATCTCGCCTAGTGGATGCAACCCATACGATGCCGCCAGACGAACCAGCTCCTCAACCTCGTTTCTTGAGAAGATCTGCCAATCCATATCGAAAATACGGATTCCCTCGGTGCTGATTTTCTCGGGCCAGTAGTCAAACGAGGCAACGAAAGTGCCGCCCGGCCTGAGGAGTCTGCTCATCTCCTTCAACAACGCATCGGGCCGGTAACCGTGCTCGATCACCGATATTGCGGTTATCAGCGCGAAGGAGCCGCTGGAGAACGGACTCTCCAGGAAATTGCCGACGCGATAGCGGATCTTATCGGAATAGGGCATGGCCGTAACAGCCGGGTTCAAGTCCAGGCCGTTCAGGTTCGAGAACCCCAAGCGATGCAGCACGATCAGGATTTCCGAGGAAAATGCGCCGACGTCGAGGATCGGATCGTTTTTACCCAGGTGCTTCGAGGCGAACTCGGCAGTCCGCAGCACGTCCCAGCTTTTCAGCGCATCGCCGACGTCTTGATGCGTTTGCAGCAGGCCGATCCTCCGCATCAATCTCTTGACTGGATTGGTCCGCCATACCAGTTCGCGCGATTCCAGGTTCACGCGCGCCTCGGAAATCTGCGAATGCATTCGAAGTACCGACACTGTCGTGCTCAGGTCTTCCAGTCTAGGCTTGGCGAAGGCAGGAACATGATCCTGTTAAGGGAATTGGATTGAGGAAAACCATATTCCGTGTCGTTTCAAGTTCGGAACAATCCGGCACATCTACCCGGTTATCTCCGCAAACAAGTGGAAAGATCATAGAAGTATCGGCGCCACGTGCGGGCTCCGCTGGTTACGAATTCTCTGTCGACATAGATATCGTTCGGTGAAATTCTCCTCCACAGAACATAGTTGATATCCTTCATGTAAGAGCGGTATTTCTCGTCCTGAAAAAGATTCTCGATGATCATTACCCGCGGCTTGTATTTGTGCATATCCAGTCCGTCAAGGACCTCTAACTCCCAGCCCTCCACATCGGCGGACAGGATATCGATATGGTCGATATCGGGTGCATGATCTCTAAGAATTGTGTCCAGGCGCCTGAGGTTCACCTTGATCGTTCTCGTGTCCAGATCGGCTTTGAGCGACGAATATGACTCCTTGATCGCAATGGATGAAAAGGATTCATAAGAGACTTGACCGTCCCGGTATTTGGTTCCGTGAGAATTCACCACGACGAAGTCGATGTTGTCTTCGTCGCGATCACCGCAGGCATACGGGTACACTTCGTGCCCTTTTGCTCTGTGCGCCTCGTAAAAGACGGGATTAGGTTCGAGCGCTATGACCCGCCAGCCTATGGATCGATAGAGGGCGCTGATTGACAGATACTCGGGCCCGGCTGCACCAACATCCACGAAAACCCTTCCGGTAATGTGGTCCGGAAAGAATCTGCCGCGGACGATTCTGTCGACATTCCCCTCGGCTTTGTTCCTTTTGTTTGACATGTTTGCAATCATACCTCGCACATTCGGCCAGAATACCTACAAGTGGGCCTCAAATACTTGCCGCATCGTGCCGCGCACCTGCTTCGCAGAGAATGCCGCAGCGACTGTCGCCAGAAGCCAGACGGATCCAACGCCTAGCAGCGTCAATATTGCGGGTTGATCGGGTTGAAGCGCGATTCGGCCGATCCCGACCACCGCCAGTGCCGCCGCAAGAGGGGGCAGAACATCGAACCTAACCCAATTCCTTGTCTCACCTGAAAGCAGATACTTGTGGGTGATTGGCAATCCGACAAGTAGGTACAGTGCATTGATTACCCCCCAAGTTGCGGCACCTCCGGCAATTCCATACTGAGAAGCTGCGAAAATCATAACAGGCGCAAGACCCGCAACCAAAGACGAGCTGATGTACAGCCCGATTCTTGTATTTCCGTGCGCGAGTTGCAGTGCGAAGGGAATATTCATCAGGCCGTTTAGACACGTTCCGATTGCGAGCACGCTCGTGATGGGTGCGATCTCTCTTGCGATGGATGAGTTCTGCAGCCACAGAAATCCGATTTCGTAGGGGAACACCGCAATGGTTGCGGCAAGCGGCAAGATCAGGACCGACATCATTTGCGCTGCGCTGTGATAGCAAAGGCGCATTGACACCTTGTCTTCGCTGTCGGCAAGCGCGGAAAACCGGGGAAAGTACGCGTTGAATACCGGAGTGATCAGCACATATAGGCCTCTGGCAAGTGTGCTCGCAAGGCTGTAGTGACCGAACGACTCGAGGGTGAGCAACCGGCTGAGGATCAGTTTATCCAGATAAGCCAGAAGAAAGCCATTTATCGATATTCCGCTCATGCCCAGCGAAAACCGCCACTTGTCCTTGAGCGTCGCTAGGTTCACGTTTCTGGCTTCCCGCGGAATCCCGATGCACGCCCAGAATCGACTGCGAACGACGGCCAGTTGTACAAGCAGGACCAGAGCCTGCCAAACGAGAAGGCTCGTTATGGACCGTGGGCCGAGCCACAGAACCGCCAACCCTCCGAGATTGCTCAGCGCACTGAACGGCATCGTCACCAGGTTGAGCGCAACCTGCCGCTGCAGACCCATAAGCCCGTTCTGGTAAAAAGAACTGATCCACTGCAAGCACACGAGCAAGCCGAAAAGCCTTGCCGAATCGGTCAACTCGTCCGGCGAGAGATTCTCCGGATGCAGCCAGGCCTTCGCGATCAGGGGAGTCGCAAAAAGCATGGCCAAGCCTATGCCCGATCCCAGGATCCAATACCAGCGCTGGGCTGTTGCGACGAATCCTCCCAACGCTCCTGCGTCCGCGGAGGCTTCCTTCGACGACAAGCGCGCCACCTCTCGGTTTACCGTGGTCGCAAAACCCAGGTCGAGCACTTGCAGGGAGGCCTGGAGCACGGTGTAGAACGCGATCAGGGCGTACCCTTCGATTCCCAGGAACTTGATCAGGAACGGCGTGCAAACGATCGCCAGGAGCACGGCCCAAACCTGGCCGGCGATGTTGGCGGCGACGTTGAACCTGACGCGGCTCACACAGGGCGCCCGGGGTTGCGAAGCGTCTCAAGGCATGCCTGAAGGGATCCTTCCCAGCCGGGCAGGGCGACGCCGAAGTCCTCCAACAGCTTTGCGTTCGACAGACGGGAGTTGGCTGGCCTGCGCGCCGCCGCTGGATACTCGCTTGAAG
>JBGQFD010000021.1:0-38621 GCA_041496705.1 Gammaproteobacteria bacterium
ATCCAGCCGACTTTCATCGTCGACTACCCCGCGGAGGTATCGCCGCTCGCGCGGCGCAGCGACGCCGATCCGCAGGTGACCGACCGTTTCGAACTGTACGTCGCGGGGCGAGAACTCGCCAACGGATTCTCGGAACTCAACGATCCCGAGGACCAGGCCGCGCGGTTCGAGGAGCAGGCGAAGTCGAAGACCGCGGGCAACGAGGAGTCGATGTACTACGACGCCGATTACATCCGTGCGCTGGAGCATGGACTGCCGCCGACTGCGGGGGAAGGCATCGGCATCGATCGCCTGGTCATGCTTTTCACCGACAGCCCCAGCATCCGCGACGTGTTGCTGTTCCCGCACCTGCGCCCCGAAGCCTGACGCACGGCGCCCCTCCAACAATCTCGCCTGCAACAATCTGTTACGTCAACGCAGTGGCATTCCGGGCGTTACTGCGGGTAAGCTTTTGCACGTTTCCCCGCAACAGGAGATCCCATGGAAGCACAATCCGCACGTTCCGCACACCCGCTCATGATCATCGCGGCGGTCGCGATCACGCTTTTCAGCCTCGTCGGCATCGGCGCGGTGCTCGGCTGGATACCGACCTCGGTCGGGACTCAGAACAACGCGGTCCCCGCACCGCTCGCCCAGGCGCTGGCGCAACCCCAGCCCGCGGCCCAGCCCGAACCGGTGAAACAGGTGGAGCAAAAACCCGCTCCGCGCCCGAAGCCGAAACCCGTCGTGAAATCCGAAGCGCCGACCCCGCTCCCGCAGGCCGCGGTTCCTCCGC
This sequence comes from Gammaproteobacteria bacterium, assembly GCA_041496705.1. Taxonomy (GTDB): domain Bacteria; phylum Pseudomonadota; class Gammaproteobacteria; order Burkholderiales; family SG8-39; genus VBDM01. The sequence continues at coordinate 776 of JBGQFD010000021.1, forward strand.
CGCCGGCGCCGGTGCAGGTCGCGGCGATCTGCAAGGTATGCGCGGTGATCGAGGAAGTGCGTGAAGTCGAGAAGGCCGGGCAGGCTTCCGGCGCCGGCGCGGTCGGCGGCGCGGTCGTCGGCGGCGTCGTCGGCCACCAGGTCGGGAGCGGACGCGGACGCGACGTCGCCACCGTGCTCGGCGCCATCGGCGGTGCGTTCGGCGGCAACGCGATCGAGAAGAACGCCAAGAAGACCAAGGAGTACCAGATCTGGATCCGCTACGAGGACGGCAGCAAGGGCATGTTCGTGCAGCCCACGCCTCCTGGCTGGCGCGCCGGCGACAAGGTCAAGGTCATCGACGGATCCCTGCAGTCGAACGGTTGATCGAGGCGCAATCGGACGCGGGCAGACGCCCGCGTTTTTTTTGAACGGCCGCGCGGGACACGCTGCCCGGAGGCCGCCCAGGGCATAGAATCGCGGCATGACCGGCCTGGCGGTGTCCCTGGTGCTCGGCGCCGCACTGGTGCACGCGAGCTGGAACTACCTGCTCAAGAAGAGCGGCGGCGGCATCGGCTTCGTCTGGCTGTTTGCCGCCCTGTCGTCACTGTTCTACGCGCCGCTCGCCATCGGCATCGTCCTGCTCCAGGACTTCCGTTTCACCGCCGAGGCCTTAGGTTTCCTCGCGGCGAGCGCGCTGTTGCACACCTTCTACTATCTTTTGCTGGACCGGGGCTACCGCTTTGGCGACCTGTCGGTCGTCTACCCACTAGCGCGCGCGACCGGACCGTTTCTCACCGTGCTGGTGGCGATCGCGCTGCTCGGCGAGCGGCCGGGCGCCGTCGCGCTTGCCGGGGCTGCGCTCGTCGTGGGCGGCGCGTTCTTTGTCGCCGCCAGCCCCGGGCGGTTGCGCGAGGCGGGGGCCTGGCGCGGAATCGCGTTCGCCGTGCTGACCGGCTGCATGATCGCGTCGTATACAGTGGTCGACAAGCAGGCCGTAAGCGTCGCTCTGATCCCCCCAATCCTGCAGGACTGGGGCGCCAATCTCGGTCGCGTGCTCGTATTGACGCCGCTTGCGCTTGGCCGCCGCGAGCAGATCAGGACTGCCTGGACGCGACAGCGAAGGGCCGTCATCCTGGTCGCCCTGCTCTGCCCGCTTTCCTACATTCTCATCTTGACCGCGATGGTATTCACTCCGGTCAGCTACGTGGCACCCGCCCGGGAGATCAGCATCCTGTTTGCGGCGCTGATGGGGGCGCACTGGCTGCGCGAGGGTGACGCGACCCGAAGGATCGCAGCCGCCGTTGCAATGGCCGTGGGCGCCGTCGCGCTGGCGCTCGGCTAGCGCGACATCCTGGCGACCGGAGCGCCTACGCGGGAATCGCGTTGCGTATCGCAGGCAGCATGCGCGCCACCGCGTCGCGCCCTTCGGCGATCGCGAACTCGGCGCGGTGATAGTCGAGCAACCCCAGGCGCCCGAGGCGTGGGGTCAGCAGCACGTCGGGAGGCTCGCCCGCGAGGCGGCTGCGCGCGATGCGCACCTGCATGATGTTGATCGACCCCATGAGCGTTTCCAGCAGCGAAGGCCGCGCAAGCTCCGGCTCGGCCGGTTCGCCCGACTCGCCGGGACTGACATAGCGGGACAGCAATTTGCCTATGAAGCTCTGTGTCGACGTTTCGGTCGGAGCACGCGTATCGTCGCGAGTATATTTTCCGATCAGATCCGAGCCCAGATCCACGGCGATGACGATGTCCGCGCCCATCGCACGGGCGAGCGAGACCGGAACCGGGTTGACCACGCTGCCATCGACGAGATAGCGATCCTCGTGCAGCACCGGCCGGAACAGGCCGGGCACGGCTACCGAAGCGCCGACGGCGATGGACACCCTGCCTTCGCGCAGCCAGACCTCTTGGCCCGAGTGCAGGTCGGTCGCCACCGCGGCAAATTGCAGCGGTAATTCCGTAAACTCGCGCTCGACGAACTGCTCGCGGAACACTTCGCGCACGCGCTTGCCCTTGATGAGCCCGCCGCGCAACCCGAAATCCATCAACCTCAGGATGCGCTTCCAGTCCAGCGACCGTGCCCAGGTTTCGAGCTGATCCAGCCGGCCCGCCGCGTACGCCGCACCGACGACGGCGCCTACGGAACAGCCGGCGACGAGATCCGGACGGATGCCGGCCTCGTCGAGCGCGCGCAGCACCCCGATGTGCGCCCAGCCCCGCGCCGATCCGGCGCCGAGAACGAACCCGATTTTCGGCTTGCGCGCCACGCTTCCCGCGCTCTACATCCGCTCGAAAATCGCCGCGATCCCCTGCCCGCCGCCTATGCACATGGTGACCAGGGCGTAGCGCTTCTGCGTGCGCTGCAATTCGTAGAGCGCCTTCACGGTGAGGATGCAGCCGGTGGCGCCGATCGGATGGCCGAGCGCAACCGCGCCGCCGTTGGGGTTTACCTTCGCCGGATCGAGGCCGAGGTCGCGGGTCACGGCCATCGCCTGCACCGCAAACGCCTCGTTCGACTCGATCACGTCCATGTCCGCGGGCTTCAGCCGGGCTTTCTCGAATACGCGTTTCACCGCGGGAATCGGACCCAAGCCCATCAGCTGCGGGTCGACGCCGGCATGCGCGTAGGCGACCAGGCGCGCGAGCGGCTTGATCCCCTGTTTTTGCGCCGCGGATCCTTCCATGAGGACAACTGCCGCGGCAGCGTCGTTGATGCCCGAGGCGTTCCCGGCCGTCACCGTGCCGTCCTTCTTGAACACCGTCTTGAGTTTCTGCAGGTCCTCGACCCTGATGTCCTTGCGCACGTGCTCGTCGGTGTCGAACGGGACGGGACCTTTCTTCGATTTCACCTCGACCGGGACGATCTGGCTCCTGAAATGCCCGGCCTCGATCGCCTTCGCGGCACGCCGGTGACTCTCCATGGAAAAAGCGTCCTGCTCTTCGCGCGTCATGCCGTACTTTGCCGCGATGTTTTCCGCGGTGATTCCCATGTGGCCGTGGCCGAACGGATCGTGCAGCGCTCCGGTCATCGCGTCGATGACCTGCGCGTCGCCCATGCGCTGGCCCCAGCGCGCCGCGGGCATGAAGTACGCGGCGCGGCTCATGCTCTCCGCGCCGGCGCCGACGACGACGTCGGTGTCGCCGAGCAGGATGTGCTGCGCGGCGGACACGATCGCCTGCAGGCCGCTGCCGCAGAGCCGGTTCACCGTGAGGCACGGCGTGCCGACTGGCAAGCCGGCTTCGATAGCCGCGACGCGCGAGATGTACATGTCGCGCGCCTCGCCGTGGATCACGCTGCCGAGGACGACGTGGCCGACGCTCGCTGGATCGATCTTCGCGCGCGACACCGCTTCCTTCACGGCGATCGCGGCGAGCCTGGTCGGGGCGATGTCCTTGAGGGAGGCGCCGTAGTCGCCAATCGCGGTGCGCACTCCGCTCACCACCACCACTTCACGCTGTGCCATGGGGATCTCCTTGTTTCACAGGATCTGCGCCGCCGCGCGGCGTCTTGATAATTCGGGAAGCCGCCTTGCCCTGAGGTCGTGGGCATCCGCGGAGACGATCTCCACCTGAGCCCAGTCGCCCGCGGCGAGCTCGCCTGCGCCTTCGATGCGCACCACACCGTCGATCTCGGGGGCGTCGGCGCTCGAGCGCGCCACCGCGACCTTCGGCCCGGCCTCGTCCACCAGGACGAGCAGGGTCCTGCCGACGTGGCGCTGGAGCCGCCGCGCGCTGATTCTTTCCTGCGCCTGCATCAGACGCGCTCGTCGTTCCTCGCGCACTTCGTCTGGCAGCGCGCCGGGCAGATGGTTCGCCCTCGCACCCTCGACGGGCGAGTAGGCGAAGCAGCCGACGCGATCGAGCTCGGCGGCCTCGAGGAACTCGAGCAACTCGCGGAACTCGTCCTCGGTCTCCCCGGGAAACCCGGCGATGAAAGTGCTGCGAATGGTGATGTCCGGGCATATCGCGCGCCAGGCGCGGATGCGCTCGAGATTGTCCTCGCCGCTCGCCGGGCGCTTCATGAGCTTGAGTATTCTCTTGCTCGCATGCTGGAACGGGACGTCGATGTAGGGAAGGATCCTGCCTTCGGCCATGAGCGGGATGACGTCGTCCACGTGGAGATACGGGTATACGTAGTGCAGCCGTACCCAGACGCCCAGCTGCCCGAGCGCCGCGGCCAGATCGCCCATGCGCGTCTTCAGCGGTCGCCCGTCCCAGAATCCCGTGCGGTAGTTCACGTCGACGCCGTAAGCGCTGGTGTCCTGCGAGATCACGAGCAGCTCCTTCACCCCGGCAGCGACGAGGTTCTCCGCTTCGCGCATGACCTCTCCGACCGGCCGGCTGACGAGGTCGCCGCGCAGCGACGGAATGATGCAGAAACTGCAGCGGTGATTGCAGCCTTCGGAGATCTTCAGGTACGCGTAATGCTTGGGAGTGAGCTTGATGCCTTGCGGCGGAATGAGATCGGTGAACGGCTCGTGCGGTTTGGGCAGGTGCTCGTGGACCGCGCCCATGACTTCCTCGAGCGCGTGAGGGCCCGTGACCGCGAGCACCTTGGGATGCGCCTGCCTGACGACATCCGCCTTGGCGCCGAGACAGCCGGTGACGATCACGCGGCCGTTTTCGCTCAACGCCTCGCCGATCGCGTCCAGAGATTCCCGGACGGCCGACTCTATGAAGCCGCAGGTGTTGACGACGACGAGGTCGGCCTGATCGTAGCTGGGAGAAATCGCGTAGCCCTCCGCGCGCAGGCGCGTCAGTATGCCTTCGGAATCGACCAGCGCCTTAGGACAGCCGAGCGAGACGAACCCGACTTTGGGCGCGGGGGACATTCTCGGGTCTAGCGTCCTAGGACTTCTTTTCTTCGTCCGGCTTCTTGTCGTCGCCCGACGGCTGCGCGGTGCCGGGTTGCGGACCGAAGCCGGGCATTCCGGGGAAACCGGGGAAGGACAATCCCGAAAACACGTTGCGCGTCTGGTTCTGCAGTTGCTCCTGCATCTGCAGGAACACCTTGCGGCTCTGTTCCATGTACGCCGAAACCAGGTTCTGCATCGCCGGACCCTGGAAGCTCATGAACTGCTTCCACAAGTCCTCGTTCATCTTGGCGGGCTCGCCGTAGAGCTGTTGCGACTGATCCTGTATGCGCTTCTGGATTTCGCTGAACAGCTGCATGTTGCGCTCGAGATACGACCCGAGCATGCCCTGCATGGCGTTGCCGTAGGAGCGGATGAACTGGGTGAGGATATCCGAGGAGAACATCGGGGCGCCGCCGCTTTCCTCTTCCATGATGACCTGGAGCAGGATCGAGCGGGTGAGGTCTTCGCCGGTCTTGGCGTCCACCACCTGGAATTCCGCTCCCTGCATGACCAGCTTCTTCACATCGACGAGCGTGATATAGACGCTCGTGCGCGTGTCGTAGAGCCGGCGATTGGGGTATTTCTTGATCTGTCGGACGGATTCGGCCATGGGACCCTAACATCAATGGAGGGCGCGGGTGCTGCAGTGCGCCATCATACTCCACCGTTGGAATCGCATCAGCTCATGTGCTGGCCGCCGTTGATGGCGATGTTGGCGCCGTTGACGAAGGCCGCCTCCTCCGAACAGAGGTAGATGATGAGTCCGGCAATCTCCTCAGGCTTGCCCAGGCGCCCCACCGGAATCTGCGGGAGGATTTTCGAATCGAGAATTTCCTTCGGGATCGCCGTCACCATCTTGGTGCCGATGTAACCGGGGGAAATGGTGTTGACCGTCACGCCTTTCTTCGCCACTTCGAGCGCCAGCGATTTGGTGAATCCGTGCATGCCCGCCTTCGCCGCAGAATAGTTGGTCTGACCGAATGCCCCCTTGGATCCGTTCACCGAGGACACGTTGATCACCCGGCCCCAGCCCCGGTCCACCATGCCGTCGCACACCTGCTTGGTCATGTTGAATACCGAATCGAGGTTGGTGCGCAGCACCGCGTCCCAGGCGGCCTTGGTCATCTTCCTGAAGGTCATGTCGCGCGTGATGCCGGCGTTGTTCACCAGTATGTCGATCTGCCCTATCTCGTTGGCGACGTTGGCGACGCAACCGCGGCAAGAATCGTAGTCGGCCACGTCACAGGGGTAGGCATGAAAATCGTAGCCGTCCGATTTCATGCCGGCCACCCATTTGTCGGCGGTCTTGTTCGATGGCGAGTAAGTCACGGCCACGCGGTACCCCGCGTCCGCCATTTTGGTGCTGATGGTTTCGCCCAGGCCACCCATGCCGCCGGTGACGAGCGCCAGCCGCTTTGTCATGATTCCTCCTCCAGGTCCGATCGGTGCCTTCCCGATTTCCGCTCGGGATTATTGCACCAAACTGATACAGATCAAATCGGCTACAGCTCAGGCCATGTGTAGCCCGCCGTTGATCGAGATATTCGCCCCGGTGATGTATCCAGCATCATCCGAAGCGAGAAAGGCTACCAGGCTTGCGATCTCCGCGGGCTGTGCCAGCCGGCCCATGGGAATCTGCTCGACGATCGACTGCAGGATCTCGCGCTTCATCGCGCGCACCATGTCGGTCTCGACGTAGCCCGGCGAGATAGTGTTCACGGTCACGCCCTTCTTGACTACCTCCTGCGCGAGCGCCTTGGAAAAGCCGTGCATGCCGGCCTTCGCCGCGGAGTAGTTAGTCTGGCCGAACTGGCCCTTGAGCGCGTTCACCGAGGAGATGTTGACGATGCGCCCCCAGCCGCGCTCGGTCATCCCTTCGATCACCTGGCGCGTCACGTTGAACACGCTGTTGAGATTGGTATTGATCACGGCGTACCAGTCGGTTGGCGACATGCGTTTGAACACGCCATCGCGCGTGATGCCCGCGTTGTTCACCAGGATGTCGACAGGGCCGATCACGGAACCGATCTGGTAGAACATGTCGGCGCACGATTCGTAATCATCGACGTCGCCCTCGGCTGCGTGCACCTGCAGGCCGTCGTTGCGCATCTTCGCGAGCCACTCGTCCTTCTTCTCGTAGCCCGGCAGGCAGCCTGCCACCACTTTCGCGCCACCGCGCGCAAGGCGCCGGCACACGGCCGTGCCGATGCCGCCCATGCCGCCGCTCACGAAAGCGACGCGCTGCCGCATCGACTTTCCAGCCTCCGGCGAGGGTTCGGAATTCGCGCGTGCATCCTTGCGCTCGAGGGTTGTTGCGTTTGTCATCGTCTTTTCGCTCCCGGTTGAACGGCCGCCGCCTACCCCAAGCGCTGCTTTACGTAGCGCCCCGGTGCGGGCTCGATCGGCTTGTACTTCGCATTGCCCAGACGCGCGCGCGGCTTTGCGCGCCCGCCGCCAAAGCGCTCCAGCCATGCGCTCCAGTCGCCCCACCAGCTGCCCGTGGTCTCCGTCGCCCCGGCAAGCCAGGCGTCGGCGTCCGAGCCGGATTCGCCGCCGATCCAGTAGCTGCGCTTGCCCTTGGCGGGCGGATTGACCACCCCCGCGATGTGCCCGCTCGCCCCCAGCGCGAAGCGGGTCTCGCCGCCGAGGAGCTGCGTCGTGCGGTAGGCGGTGCGCCAGGGCACGATATGGTCCTCACGAGTCGCGAGCACATAGGCCGGGACCCCGACCCTGCGAAGATCGACGGGCACGCCGAGTACGGAGACCCTTCCCGGTTCGCGCAGATTGTTCTCGAGATAGGTATTGCGGACGTACCAGCAGTACATCGGACCCGGCAGATTGGTCGAATCCGCGTTCCAGTGGAGCAGATCGAAGGCTTCCGGCTGCCGGCCCTTCAGGTAGTTGTTGACCACGTACGACCAGACAAGATCGTTCGCGCGCAGCGCCGAAAACACCAGGGCGAGTTCGCGCCCAGGCATGATGCCGCCTTTGCCGATGGCGCCCTCACGCGCCGCGACGCTGGCTTCATCGACGAACAGGCCGATCTCGCCGGTGTCGGAGAAATCCAGCATCGACGCGAGGAAAGTTGCGCTCTCGACGACCGAATCGCCGCGCGCCGCCAGCACGGCAAGCGCGGCCCCGAGCATCGTGCCGCCGACGCAGAACCCGAGCGCATTCACCCGATCGCTGCGACAAACCGCGCGTGCCGCCTCTAGCGGCGCGAGCACGCCCTTCGACAGGTAGTCGTCCCAGGTGAGGTGGCCGAGTTCTTTGGTCACGTTGCGCCAGGAGACCATGAACACGACGTGACCCTGCTCGAGCGCGTAGCGCACGAAGGAATTCTCCGGCTGCAGGTCGAGTATGTAGTACTTGTTGATGCACGGCGGGAACATCACCAGCGGGCGCTCGAATACCGTCTCCGTGAGCGGCCGGTACTGGATCAGCTGGATCAGCTCGTTCTCGAGGACCACCGCGCCCTCAGTGACCGCGAGATTGCGCCCGACTTCGAAACGCGACTCGTCCGTGGTGGAGATGCGTCCCTTGTGCGTGTCCTCGATGAGCTGGCGGATCCCTTGCGTCAGGCTCTCGCCCTTGGTATCGAGCGCAAGCTTCAGCGCCTCGGGATTGGTGGCAGCGAAATTGGCCGGGCTCATGGCGTCCACCATCTGGCGCGCAAGGAAGCGAACTCGCTCCTTCGCGCGCGGCTCGGCCTGGAGCGCATCGACGCAATCGGAGACGTAACGCGAATTGATCAGGTAGGTCTGGCGCAGGTAGTCGAACCAGGGGTTGCGCTGCCACTCGCCCGCGGAGAATCGCCGGTCGCCGCGCTCCGGCGGCGCAACCGGCGGCGCAAGCTGACCGGACTGCCGCGCGAGTATCGCCTGCCAGAGCGCCGCGTGCTGCTGAGTGTGGCGGGCCTGCAAACCCGCGAGCTTGGCAGTGTCGACGCCGACGGATTGAAGCGAGCGGGCGAATGCCGAGTCGGGGTGCACGCCAAGCGAACCCAGGAGATTCTTCAGGAACGCCTGAGCGATGTCGGGATGCTGCCCGTCCGGGGATGGACCTGCGGCTGTCATGCGGCTCTGGATGGAGGACCCCTGTCCTTGCGAGTTGGCGGATTATTGCGCTGCACAATAAGCAAGTCAAGGCCGCATGCCCGCCCTGGGGAGAAAAGAGGCCTAACTTGTTGGTGTTACGTGGATTTCCTAGCTCCCGAGCGGCTTCCTCATTGCCTCGGCTCAGCTGCCACCGCGGAAAGCAGGACTGGATCGCGGCGCGCGCGAAGCGCGGTGCGTTTCGCGAGCTTGCAGCGGATTGCTCATGGCGCGATTACGCAGACCGGATTATCTCGACGCCACGGAAGGCGGCCGCGAAGAAGGCCTCGACGTCGCTTTCGCCGGCGCGGCGCTTCATCGCCACGCCTTCCGCGCGGTCGCGGAAGAGCAGGTCGCAAGGCACCAGGGAAGCCGCGAGAGGCACCGGCTCGCCCCCCTACTAGGGTGATGGTCTTCCCCACCGGGCAAAACGAGCCCCTTGACAGATCCCCAGTATTTGGGATATATTTCCCAAATATTATGAGAGTCCCGACCACAAAAGCACCGCAAGTCTCGCGCGCGCTGGCCACCGCGCTGGAGCGCATCCTCACGCCCCTCTGTCGCATCCTCCTTCGCAACAACATATCGTTCAAGGCCTTTACCGATATCGCCAAGCGCACCTACGTGCACGTGGCGGCAGACGAATTCCGCATTCCAGGCAAGAAACAGTCGGTATCTCGCGTCGCCCTGCTCTCGGGCCTCACCCGCAAGGAGGTCCAGCGACTGCTCGAGCTGGAGCAAACCCCCGACGCCGAAGTTGGCGAGCGCTACAACCGCGCCGCGCGCGTCGTGGCGGGTTGGGTGCGCGACCCCGATTTTTCCGACGCGAGCGGAAATCCCCGCGAACTGGAGATCTCAGAGACCGGGCCCGCCGGAGCGGGGACGTTCGCAGAACTGGTGCGTCGATTCAGCGGGGACATCCCCTATCGCGCCGTGCTCGATGAACTGCTGCGCGTCGGAGCCGCGGAAAAGACGCCCCGCGGGACGATCCGCGTGAAATCGCGCGCCTTCGTTCCCCAGGGCGCAGACACCGACAAGATCAACATCCTCGGGACCGACGTTGCCGATCTGGTGGCGACGATAGACCACAACATCCACGCGCGCGACGCCCTGCCGCGCTTTCAGCGCAAGGTCATGTACGACAACCTGCCGCGCGAAGCCCTCGACGAATTCCGCAAGCTGAGCGCCGAGCAGGCCCAGCAGCTGCTCGAGCACTTCGACAAGTGGCTCGCGCGCCACGACCGCGACACCAATTCTTCGAGCCGCGGCACCGGACGCATGCGCAGCGGGATCGGCATCTATTACTTCGAGGAAGACCTCGCATCGCAAGCCGGGAATGACGGCGAAGACTCGTCCAAGCCTAAGCGATGAGCAGGCCATCCACCCCTTCCATTTGACCATGATCAAGAAACTCCTCGTTGCATCCGATAGCGCGCTGATAGGCGCAGTCCTCGACCGCCTTGGCAGCACGCAAGCGCAGGTCTTCCTCGATCAGGTCAGGAACTGGGCATCACAGTACAACAACAAGCCGCACAAAGAATCGCGCAGAACCGAGCGCAGGCGCGGCGGAATCGGCACTCACCCTTTTGCTTAAACCGGCGTCACAGACGCCAAAGGAACCCCCAAGTGAAAACTCTAGGCCTTGCAATTCTTTCTTTAGCAGCAGCGTTGACCGTCGCAGCTTGCGGCGGCGGAACCGGCGGAACCGGAGCTACCGCCCCGGCGACCACTTCCGTGAGCCAGGGCGTCATCACCGCCAAAGGCAGCATCTTCGTCAACGGCATTGAGTACAGCACCTCCGGCGCCACGATCACGATCGACGACAACCCACACATTGAAAGCGACCTGAAAGTCGGAATGGTAGTCAAGGTCCGCGGAAGCAGCGACGACTCCACCAGGACGGGCACCGCGATGCAAATCGAGGCGAGGGATATCCTCGAAGGAACGATCTCGAGCGTCGACGCCCTGAACAGGACGATAACGGTCATGAGTCAGACAGTGCGGATTGAGGATAACGTGACCCGCCTCAATGACGACGACCTGCAAAAGGTTTTCGGAGATGCCAATTTCCAGCCCAACGATATCGTCGAAGTGCACGGCTTCGCCGACGACCAGGGTGGAGTGCGTGCCACTAGAGTCCTGAGAAAGTTGAACGGTGAATTCGAGAGCAAAGGGTTCGTGACCGGGCTCGGAGCGACCTCGTTCGACCTCAGCCTCACTCAGGGCGGCGCTGCCGTCGTCACGGTCAACTTCACTGCCAATCTACTTCCGCCCGGGACCGTCAACGGTTCGTTCGTTGAGGTCAAGTCCCTCGCCGCACCGGTCGCCGGCGTCGTCACCGCATCGCTCATTCATCTCGAAGACAGGATCGGCGCCGCCGGAGAGAAGATCGAAGTCGAAGGGATCGTCTCTAGCGGCACGCTGGCGAGCTTCGTCGTCAACGGCCAGTCCGTTGTCACCAGCGCATCGACTCTCTTCGAGGGTGGGCTCAGCACCGACTTCGCCGTGGGCGTAAAGCTCGAGGCCGAAGGCCCCCTCAATTCCAACGGCGCCATCGCCGCCACCAAGATCTCGTTCCGGAGCAACATCAAGATCGAGGCGGATACTTCCGCGGTCAGCGCCACCAGCCTGACAGTACTGGGCAAGATAGTTGCGATCAACCAGTTCACCCGGATAGACGGTGGTCCGGTTGCGAACAACGACCACGTCGAGGTTCGCGCCATACTCGATCGTAACAGCGACCTCATCGCCACGCGCATCGTCGTGCGAAGCGCATCGACCAAGGCATTCCTGCAGGGGCCGGTTACCGCCGCAGACAGCACCTTAGGAACCCTGACCATCCTCGGCGACGCCATTGTCTCCGACAACAGTACCGAATGGAGGGTGAGCAGCACTTCCACGGACATACCGGTCACCAAGGCGGCCTTCTTCGCCCAGGTACACGTCAACGTGACCGTGGTCAAAGTCAGGTGGGATGCGTTCACCAGCGTCTTGCTACCGATCAAGGAAGCGGAGATCGAGATCGGCAACTAGTAGACACCGCGCGGCCGGAACCTCGCCCGCGCATCGCTTACCCGCCGGATCAGCATCCGGCGGCGAACGGGGGAGGCCCTCCCTTCCCCCGTTTTTTTGTTTCCTCACGCCGACCAGTAAAGCCGCGCGGGATTCTTCACGAGGATGCGTTTCCTCAGTCCCTCGTCGGGAATCGCCTTGGCGAAGAGGTCCAGCAGTTCCCCGTCGTTCGGCATGACCTTTACGTTGGGATGGGGAAAATCGGTTCCCCACAGCACGCGATCCGGCGCCGCCGCCGCGAGCGCCGCGACGAACGGCGTCGCGTCGTCGAAGGGCTTGCCTGCGGAAGAGATGCGCTCGGGCCCGCTCACCTTCACCCAGGCCAGGGGATTTTTCATGAGCTCGAGAAGCATGCGAAACGATTTCTGACTCAGGCCCTTCGCCGCCTCCACTCTCCCCATGTGGTCGATCACAAAGGGAACACGTAACCCGCGGAAAAGGTCCGAGTGGGTTTCGATGTCCTCGGCGTCGAAATGCAGAACCAGGTGCCAGCCAAGCGGCGCCATCATCGACAGCGTTCGCTGCAGGACCCGCGGATCCGGCGCGCCGCCTAGGTGCTTGACGAAATTGAAGCGAACACCGCGCACGCCACCCGCATGCAAGGCCCCCAGTTCCTGCCCGGTGACGTTGTCGCCGACCATGGCCACACCCCGCCAGGCACCCGCGGTTCGAACTTGCGCGACCAGTCGAGCGCATCGAGCATGGCGCGGTTGTCCGCACCGTGGCAGCTCACCTGCACTAGCACCGCCCGCGACAAGCCGAGGCGATCGTGCAGCGCGCGCAGCTTGTCCTTCGGGGAATCGGGCGGCGTGTAGCGCTGCTCCGGCGCGTACGGAAACTTCTCGGCCGGCCCGAAAATGTGGCAATGCGCGTCGCACGAACCGTGCCGGCGGCGCGTACCCCGGCTTGACGGGATGAGGATCGGGACCCGCGATCGGCTTGGTCATCCACCCGGCCTTACTGCTTTTCGATCTTTGCGCGCTCGATGACCACTTTCCATTTGGCGATCTCGGCGGCGAGCAGCGCGCCGAGCGCTTCGGGCGTTCCCGCGCGCGCCTCCACACCCAGTTCCTGCAACCGTTGCCGCACTTCCGGGTCCGCTGTCGCGGCGTTGATCTCGCGATTGAGCCTTCCGACTATCGCCCTTGGCGTCCTGGCGGGAGCGGCGACGCCGTTCCAGGAAGACGCCTGGTATCCGGGCACGCCGCTCTCGGCGACCGTCGGCACGTTGGGCAGGCCCGGATAGCGGCGTTCCGAAGTGACGGCCAGGGCCTTCAGCGACCCGCCCCGGATCTGCCCCAGGACTGGGGCGAGGATTTCAAACGCGACCTGCACGTCCCCGCCTTTCAGCGCGATGATCACCGCCGGCGTGGCCTTGAACGGAACCACCAGCGCGTCGGTTCCGGACATCGACTTGAACAGTTCCGCAGCGAGGTTCTGCGTGCTGCCGATATTGATCGTACCGATGCTGAGCTTGTTGGGGTTGGCCTTGGCAAACGCTATGAGATCCCGGACCGAGCCGATTTTCGAATCGGAATTCACGACCAGCACGAGATCGAAAAATCCGACCGTGGATACCGGCGCAAAATCGGTTACCGCGTCGTAGGGCAGGGACTTGAACAGGGATGCGCTAACCGCGTTCCCGTTGGTGATGAAGAGCAAGGTATACCCGTCGGGGTCGGCTTTCGCTACCGCCTCGGACGCGAGAATGCCGCCGGCGCTCGGCCGGTTCTCGACGAGTATCTGCTGGCCCATGGTATCGCTCATCTTCTGGGCGAGCACCCGGGCGGTGATATCGGCCACGCCACCCGCGGCAAACGGAACCAGGAGCTTCACAGGGCGCGTCGGGTAGCCTTGCGCGGAGGCAGTCGAAGCAGCCGCTGCAAGAGCAACGGCACACAGGCATCGCAAGAGAAACATGGTCATCACTCGTGAAGGGACGGAACGATGGACGATAGATTACCCGTTTTTTCGACTGGGAGAATCCGAATCGCAGCAGAGTTTCCTCCTTGATCTCCGCGCACGTCTCGATGACCTGGGTTACGATCCGCGGACATCCGGGTTGCCACACGCTTTCCGCGAGCATGTCGACGCACACGACAGGAGACCTTCGGTGAAAGGACCGAGCAAGGCCGGCATCGCAGACAACGCCATCGGCCGGCCGCTGCGGCGCAAGGAGGATTTCCGGCTCCTCACCGGCGCGGGAAGGTTCACCGACGACTTCAACCTCCCCGGGCAGGCGCACGTCGCCATGGTCCGCTCGCCCCACCCACATGCGCGCATCCTCCGCGTCGATGCGGCCCGCGCGCGCGCAATGCCCGGCGTTCTGGAAGTATACAGTGGCGTCGACTGCGCCGCGGATCACCTCCAACCCATACCGCACCATCCCCTGCCCGCGACGCGCGACGACATGAAGCTCACCGGCCCGGGGGACAGCAGGATCTTCGAGGGACCCCACCCCCTGCTGCCGACCGACAAGGCGCGCCACGTCGGCGAAGCCATGGCGATGGTCGTGGCGGAAACGCGGGAGCAGGCCGCCGACGCCGCCGAGGTCGTAGACGTGGAATACGAAGTACTGCCCTGGGTAACGCACTCCGAGGATGCCCTTGCCTCTGGCCCCGCGCCGGCCGTGTGGGAGGAAGCGCCGGGCAACGTGCTCGTCGACACGAGTTTCGGCGATCGCGAGGCGACCGAGCGCGCGTTCGCCCGCGCGGATCGAGTCGTCAAAATGAAATTCCACATCGGGCGGTGCACCGCCGTCGCGCTTGAGCCCCGCGCGGCGCTCGGGACTTACGATGCCGGCAGCGGCCGCTATACTCTCTATACTGGAAGCGGCGGCGCGGTCCGCATCAAGAGAGACCTCGCGTCCGTACTTGGCATCGAGCCGGGCACGCTGCGCGTCATCTGCGCCGACGTGGGCGGAAACTTCGGCTCGAAGAACCGCGTCTATGTGGAGTACGGACTGGTGCTCTGGACATCCCGCAAGCTCGGGCGGCCGGTGAAGTTCACAGCGACGCGCTCGGAAGCCTTCCTTTCCGACTATCAGGGCCGGGATCTGGTGAGCGAAGTCGAGCTCGCGCTGCGCTCCGACGGAAAGTTTCTTGCGCTGCGTGCCTCCAATCTCTCCAACGCCGGCGCGCGCTGCGTCTCGCTCTCGCCGCTATCGAAAGGTTCGGGCCTCGTCACCGGCACTTACGATATTCCAGCCGCTACGCTTCGGAGCCGCGCTGCCTTCACCACCACCGCGCCGACCAACCCGTACCGCAGTTCCGGCCGCCCCGAGGTCAATTTTGCGCTCGAGCGCCTGATCGATACCGCCGCAAGAGAGTCGGGGTTCGACCGGATCGAGCTGCGACGAAAGAACCTCGTCCGTCCCGAGGCGATGCCCTACCGGAACGCGGTGGGCATGCTCTACGACAGCGGCACCTACGGGGCCAACATGGACCTGGCGATGAGAATCGCGGACTGGAATGGGTTCGATGCCCGCCGCAAGTCGGCGGCCGCGCGCGGGAAGCTCCTCGGCATCGGACTTGCGAACTACGTCGAGTCCTCGATCGGCTCGCCGAGGGAGCGCGCGGAGATCACGGTCACGCCCGCCGGCCGCGTAAGGGTCATCGTCGGCACGCAGCCCTCCGGCCAGGGCCACGAAACCAGCTTCGCCCAAGTGATTTCGGCACTTCTTTTCGTACCCGCGGAAGCCGTGGACATTTTCATGGGCGACACCGACATCGTCAGCGTCGGCGGCGGCTCGCATTCCGGTCGCTCGATGCGCCACGCCGCCACGGTGTTTGCGATAGCTGCGGAAAAGCTTATCGAGAATGGAAAGAAAATCGCCGGTTTCCTCCTGGAGGCAGACCCTTCGGAGGTCTTGTTCGACAAAAGCCGCTTCTCCTCGCCGCGCGCGGACAAGTCGTTCGATTTCCTCGAGCTTGCGCGGGAAGCAGCGGCGGGCCTGCTCCCCAGGGAACTCGCAGGCGGCCTCAGCGTCGTCGCCGACAACGAAATGCACGATCCGGTGTTCCCCAACGGATGCGCGATCTGCGAATGCGAAGTCGACCCGGAAACCGGGCAGGTCGGGATTACCCGGTATGCGGCAGTCGATGACGTCGGGCGTTGCATCAATCCGCTGATCGTCCACGGCCAGACGCACGGAGGCGCAGCGCAGGGGATCGGCCAGGCAATTTCCGAGATTTGCCGCGTCGATCCGGCGACCGGACAGCCGCTCGCCGGATCGCTCATGGACTACGCGCTGCCGCGCGCCGACACCCTGCCCGCCTTCAGCACCGAGATCGTGGAAGTCCTGTCGCCGACCAATCCGCTCGGCATCAAGGCCGCGGGCGAAGGCGCCACGACGCCCGCGCCTGCGGCCGTCGTCAACGCGGTCGTCGATGCGCTGCGCGAGCACGGCGTTCGCGACATCAACATGCCCGTCACGCCGCAGAACGTCTGGCGGGCGATCCGGGAGGCAAGACAATGAAAGCAGCACGCACGCTGTCGATATTCGCGGTCCTTTGCGCGACGCTTTCTGCTCCTGCCCAGGCCCAGCCCGTGAGTCCCGGACAGGCCTATCCGAAAGGGCCGGTACGCCTGATCGTGCCGTTTCCGGCGGGAGGAGGCGTGGATGCCGCGTGCCGCATCCTCGCGCAGAAGCTCGCCGAGAGCCTGGGCAAGCCGTTCCTGGTGGAGAATCGCGGCGGCGCGAACGGCAACATCGGCACGGAAGCCGCCGCGAGGTCGTCGGGAGACGGCGCGACTTTGCTTTTCACCGGCGCGGGCTTCGTCACCAATCCGAGTCTCTACAGGAGCGTTCCTTACGATCCCGTGAAGGACTTCGAACCAATCAGCCTGATGGCGCTCGGACCGAACGTTCTGGTCGTCCATCCCTCGCTCCCGGTGAAGTCCGTGCGCGAGCTGATCGCCCTCGCGAAGGCGCAGCCCGGGCGAATCGGCTTCGCCGGCTCGGGCTCGGGCAGCACGCCCCACCTCGCCGGCGAGCTCTTCAACGTCACGGCCGGCGTGCAAATGGTACACATTCCCTATCGGGGCTCGGGTCCGGCGATGATCGGCCTGCTCGCGGGCGAGGTGCCGGTCATGTTCCTTCCCGCGATAAACGCGAGCGGGCACATCGCGGCGGGGCGGCTGCGCGCGATAGCGGTCACGAGTCGGGAGCGGCTGCCGGCGATGCCGGAGCTGCCGACTGTTTCCGAGGCCGGCCTGAACGGCTACGAGTCGAGCCAGTGGTACGGCCTGCTCGCGCCCGCCGGCACGCCTTCGGAAATCCTCGACCTCCTCAGCACGCAGGTAGCGAGAGTCATGCACGGCGCGGACATGAAGACGCGCATGACGAACGAAGGCCTCGTTCCGATCGGCTCAAGCAGGAGCGAGTTCGCGATCCACATCCGGACGGAGATCGACAAGTGGGCGAAGGTCATCGCCGCCTCCGGAGCGAGGGTGGACTGAGCATCGCCGCTGCTGGACCTACGGCGACTCAGAAGGATCTTCCAAGTCGCCTGATCTACTGGTCGGGGCGAGAGGATTTGAACCTCCGACCACCTGCACCCCATGCAGGTACGCTACCAGGCTGCGCTACGCCCCGAAGGCCAAGGAGTATACCAGACGAGATTAGCGCAGCAGTTCGATCAGGTTCTTCAGCTCCTGCTTGAGCGAAGAAATATTGACCCCGCGCGGGTCGGGGGAGCGCGCTGCCGCGGCGGCACCGGAGCGCGCAGGGGCCGCGCTCAGGCTCTCGTCGAGCCGGTTGCGGGCGCCGCTTATGGTAAATCCCTGTTCGTAGAGAAGCTCGCGGATGCGGCGGATGAGCAGCACCTCGTGGTGCTGGTAATAGCGCCGGTTGCCGCGGCGCTTCACCGGCCGCAGCTGGGTGAATTCCTGTTCCCAGTAACGCAGGACGTGCGGCTTGACGCCGCACAGCTCGCTGACCTCGCCGATGGTGAAGTAGCGCTTCGCCGGGATCGGCGGAAGGCTATCCTTGGTTGCCTTGCTTTCCATGGGTCTGCTCGACCAAGGCCTTGAGTTTCTGACTTGCGTGGAATGTGACCACGCGGCGTGCGGTGATCGGAATCTCCTCGCCAGTCTTCGGATTACGCCCCGGGCGCTGCGGTTTGTTGCGCAGCTGGAAGTTACCGAAGCCGGAAAGCTTGACGCTCTCGCCGTTCTCCAACGCCAGGCGGATTTCCTCGAAGAAGGTTTCCACCATGTCCTTTGCTTCGCGCTTGTTGAGCCCGACCTTCTCAAAAAGCATATCCGCCAGCTCGGCCTTCGTGAGCGTCATCCTTGCTCCCTTTGGAGAGGCAAACCCTCCCCAGATGTATCCTTAAGTTCTTAATTTAGCACCGAATTTTGCGGAGAGGAGTTCCGTAAGCTGCGCCATTGCGGCATCCGCATCCGCATCGGTCAACGTCCGCGCAGTATCTTGCATAACTACCCGAAACGCAAGGCTTTTTTTGCCCGTTTGTAGACCCTTACCCCGGTAGACGTCAAACAAGCGGATTTCCTGCACCAAAGCGGGGCGAATTCGCGCCAGTTCGTCCATGATCTCGCCCACAGACAGCTTCTCTTCGAACTCCATCGCCCGGTCGCGGATCATCGGCGGGAACTTGGAATCTTCGGCATAGCGCGGCAGTTCGGCCAAGCGGAGCGCCTCGAGGTCCAGTTCGAACAGCACAGGCGCAAGCGGCAGCGCGTACTTCTGCTGCCAGCGGGGATGCAGCTCGCCCACCCAGCCGATCGGCGCGCCCCCCAGTGTCACGCGAGCCGATCGGCCCGGATGCAGGGCGGCATGCGGAGCAGATTCGAATCGAGCCACGCGTGGCGAAAGCAGGGCCTCGACATCCGCCTTCACATCGAAGAAGTCCGCGTTGCGTGTCGGGGTGCCCCATTGCTCGTCGAACGCGGGACCATAGGCGATCGCGCCTACGCGGGTCGGCTGGCGCACGCCGGCGACATCGAGGGCTCCGTCCTTGGTGGCAGGATCGCGCAGATAAACGCGCCCGATCTCGAAAACGCGGATGCGCGCGAGCTTGCGGCTCAGGTTGTAGCTCACGTTCGACACCAGACTTCCAATGAGGGTAGTGCGCATCACCGCGAGCTGGCTCGCAATCGGGTTCAGGAGTCGAATCGGGTCGGTCGCGCCGGCGAAATCGGACTCCCACTGTGTATCGACGAAGCTGAAGTTGATCACTTCGAAATAGTCGCTGTCGGCGAGTTGCTGGCGCAGCGCGTGCGGCGAGCGGCGGGTTTCCCGCTGCGCACGCATGCTCAGAGGGGCGTGCGGAGGTCGCGCAGGTATGCGCTCGAATCCGTAGACACGCGCCACTTCCTCAATGAGGTCTTCCTCGATCTCGATGTCGAAGCGGAAGGAAGGCGGCGTGACCACGAACGTGTCGCCAGCACCGCCAGTTTCGCGCACGTGCGCCAGGCCCAGCCGGCTGAAGATGTCGGCCATGTCGCCGGCGGGTACGGGAACGCCGATCACCTTGTGAGCACGCGCCACGCGCATGCGCACGGGAGGGCGCTCAGGAAGATCGGCCAGGACGTCCACCGTCAGGCCCGGCTCGCCGCCGCATATCTCCGTGATGAGACTCGTGGCACGCTCGATACCGTCGACGCAGTTGGCAAAGTCCACGCCGCGCTCGAAGCGGTGCGCAGCGTCGCTGCTGATGTTGTAGCGGCGGGCGCGGCCGGCCACTGCCCCGGGATGGAAGAACGCCGACTCGAGGAAGATGTGGCGGGTGTCGAGTTCGGTTTTGGTCGAATCCCCGCCCATCACGCCCGCGAGCCCGATCGGGCCGGAACCGTCGGTAATGCAAAGCACGGCGGCGTCCACTTCCACGGTCACGTCGTTGAGCAACTTTAGGCGCTCGCCCGGCCTGCCGAAACGTACTTCGATGCCGCCTTCGAGCTTGTCGAGATCGTAGACGTGCAGCGGCCGGCCAAGCTCAAGCATCACGTAGTTCGTAACGTCAACGAGCGCGGAAATCGAGCGCTGGCCGGCGCGTTCGAGCCGTTCCTTCATCCAGGCGGGGGTCGGTGCGCGAGCGTCCACGTTTCGGATTGCGCGACCGGCGAAGCGGCCGCAGCCGCGCGCGTCGACGATCTTCACCGGAAACTTCGAGGTGTTCCCCGCCGGCACGGGCGGGATTTCGGGAAGGGTGAGCTTCGCGCGGGTTAACGCTGCGACTTCGCGCGCAACTCCGAGGACGGACAGGCAATCGGCGCGATTCGGCGTGAGCTTGAGCGTGAACACCCGGTCATCGAGTGCCAGCACCTCGCGCACGCTGCTCCCCACCGGTGCGCCGGCCGGCAGTTCGAGCAGGCCGGCGTGGTCTTGCGAAATTCCCAGCTCCCGCGCCGAACACAGCATGCCCTGGCTCTCTACACCGCGCACCACCGCCGGCCCGATGGCCACGGGGCTGTCCGGGGATTCCCCGGGAAGCGTCGCACCCACCCGCGCGACTGGGACCTTCATCCCCACGGCGACGTTGGGCGCACCACACACGATTGCCAAGGTCTCACCGGTACCCGCGTCGACGCTGCACACGCTGAGTCGATCGGCATTGGGATGGCGTTCCACCGCAAGGACCTGGCCGACAACGACCCCGGAAAACCGCGGGGCCACTGGCTGGCAAGCCTCGACTTCGAGTCCCGACATCGTCAGCAGGTGTGCGAGTTCGTCCGAGCTCAGGGGCGGATCGACGAAACTGCGCAGCCAGCGCTCGGAGAATTGCATGGGTTCAGCTCGTTGTCTCGAGCAGCGCTTACGTGAACTGCCTGAGAAAGCGCAGGTCGTTCTCGAAGAACAGCCTTAGATCGTTGACGCCATAGCGGAGCATCGTGAGGCGTTCCAGCCCGGAACCGAACGCGAAACCGATGTAGCGCTCCGGATCGAGCCCGTAGTTGCGCACCACGTTCGGATGCACTTGACCCGCTCCGGAAATCTCCAGCCATTTGCCTTCGCTCTGGCCCGAGGTGAACATCATGTCGATCTCGGCCGACGGCTCGGTAAAAGGAAAGAACGAGGGGCGGAATCGCACCTGCAAATCGTCGGTTTCGAAGAAGCGGCGGAGGAAATCCACGTACACGCTCTTCAGGTCCGCGAAACTGACGTCCTCATCAAGCCACAGCCCTTCGACCTGGTGGAACATCGGCGAATGCGTCGCGTCGGAATCCACCCGGTATGCCCGGCCCGGGGCTATCACCTTGATCGGCGGCCGGTTCGCGCGCGCGTAACGCACCTGGATCGGGCTCGTGTGCGTGCGCAACAGCAGGCCGCCCTCGACGTAGAAAGTGTCGTGCATGGAACGCGCCGGATGGTTCTCCGGCTGGTTGAGAGCGGTGAAGTTGTACCAGTCGGTCTCGATCTCCGGACCGTCGGCAACGTCGAACCCTATCGAGCCAAAGATGGCCTCGATGCGCTGCCACGTACGCATGACGGGGTGGACGCCACCTTTTCCGCGCCCCCGGCCGGGCAAGGTAACGTCGAGCGCCTGTTGGGCGAGGCGGGCGTTCAGTTCGCCAGCTGCAATCGCCTCGCGTCTCGCCGCAAGCGCCGCTTCGATGGTTTCCTTGGCTTGGTTGAATAGCGCGCCGGCGGCACGGCGCGCTTCCGGGTCCAGTTTGGCGAGATCCGACCTCGCCTGGTTGAGCAGGCCGGACTTTCCGAGGACTCGGGCCTTGATCCGTTCAAGATCGGCGGCGCTGGCACTGCCGAATTCGGCGATCGCTTGCGAGACGACGTTGTCCAGATCGGTCATGGGCTGTGGATGGCAGCGCTAGGGTCGCGAAGTCGCTAAGGCAGATCCGATCAGCATCCCGGCGCCATTTCACGCCACCCTTCCCGAAGGAAGGAGTCTCCGAAAGTTACGCGGCGAGCTGCGCCTTTGCCTGGTTCGCGATCTGTGCGAACGCCACCTTGTCCGCCACTGCGAGATCGGCGAGCACTTTCCGGTCCACTTCGATCGCCGCCTTCTTCAAGGCGTTCATGAATGCCGAGTAGGTCATCCCGTGTTCGCGCACGGCCGCATTGATTCGCGCAATCCACAGCGCGCGGAACTGGCGCTTGCGCTGGCGACGGTCGCGGTAGGCGTATTGCTCGGCCTTCATCACCGCCTCTTTGGCGACTCTGAACACATTCCCGCGACGACCGCGAAATCCCTTGGCCTTCGCGAGAACCTTCTTATGCTTGGCGTGGGCCGTTACGCCACGCTTGACTCTTGGCATGACAAATCTCCTTGAAGGCCGTCACTCGGACGGCGCTGATCACTGGGTGGCGACGAGGGAAAACACACCTCCCCCGCGTTGTCGAATTCTCCTAAGCGTAGGGCAGCATCGCGCGCACGTGCTGCTTGTCCGTGGCGTGCACGCCAGCGGTGCCGCGCAGGTGGCGTTTGTTCTTGGTAGTCTTCTTGGTGAGGATGTGGCGCTTGAACGCTTGCGAGCGCTTGATCGTTCCGCCAGAACGCACCTTGAAACGCTTGGCAGCACTGCGCTTTGTCTTGAGCTTTGGCATTGCGTTGCTCCTAATCTTGCATGGCGACGGGCGGCTCCTGCGGAGCGCTTTGGGGCCTCGGCACCACTTCTTGTTGGCCTAAGGCAAGGCGACCGGCTTCGGGTCCTTCTTTGCCTCCTTGGCTTCCTTCTTGGGTTCCTTCTTCGATTCCTTTTTCACTTCCTTCTTGCCCTTCTTTGGCGCGAGCACCATGATGAGCTGGCGTCCTTCCATCTTCGGATACTGCTCGACCACGGCGAATGGCTCGAGATCCTGCTTTACCCGCTCGATCAGCCGCACGCCGAATTCCTGATGGGCCATTTCGCGTCCACGGTAACGCAGCGTAACCTTGGCCTTGTCGCCCTCCTCGAGAAACTTGATCAGGTTGCGCAGCTTGATCTTGTAGTCGCCTTCGTCGGTCCCCGGCCGGAACTTGACCTCCTTGACGTGTATCTGCTTCTGCTTGAGCTTGGCCTCGTGGGCCTTTTTCGCCTCGCGGTACTTGAACTTGCCGTAGTCCATCAGCTTGCAGACGGGCGGCTTGGCGAGAGGTGCGATTTCCACCAGATCGACTTCCGCTTCCTCGGCCATCTTCATGGCCTGCGCGATCGGCACGATCCCGACTTGCTCTCCGTTGACCCCAATCAGGCGCACTTCGGGTGCGTTGATCTCGATGTTGATTCGCTGCGATCTATCTGTTGCGATGTGCGAGCCTCCAGAAATTGAACACTAAGCCGCGACGCTCCCCAGCCCCTCGTTGCGGAGGCGGGCGGTGAACTCGGGCACACTCATTTGCCCAAGATCTTCACCGCCGCGGGTACGCACGGCCACCTTTTCTGCTGCCTTCTCCTTTTCGCCAACAATCAACTGGTACGGCAGTTTTTGCAAGCTATGTTCGCGAATTTTATAGGTTATTTTCTCGTTCCTCAAGTCGACCTCGCAGCGCCATCCGGACCCGTTAAGGCCGGCCGCAATGCGCGCCGCGTATTCAGCCTGCCCCGTAGAGATGTTGAGCACCACGACCTGCACAGGCGCGAGCCACAGCGGCATGGCACCAGCGTAGTGCTCGACGAGTATGCCGATGAAGCGCTCCATGGACCCGACGATGGCCCGGTGCAGCATGACCGGCACTCTGCGCGAGTTGTCGTCGGCGACATACTCGGCGCCGAGGCGCGCAGGCATTGAGAAGTCCACCTGCATGGTGCCGCATTGCCACACCCGGCCGATCGAGTCCTTGAGCGAAAACTCGATCTTCGGGCCGTAGAACGCACCCTCGCCTTTCAGCTCCTCCCACGGAACGCCGGCGGCATTCAGGGCCTTGGCGAGGGCCGCCTCGGCCTTGTCCCATTCGCCGTCCGACCCGACGCGCTTCTGCGGCCGGGTAGAGAGCTTGTAGACGATGTCGCGAAAGCCGAAATCCGCGTAGACCTTCTGCAGCAAGGCGATGAACTGCATCACCTCGGGACCGATCTGCTCCTCGGTGCAAAAGACATGACCGTCGTCCTGCGTAAAGGCGCGGATACGCATGATGCCGTGCAGCGCTCCGGAGGGCTCGTTGCGGTGGCAAGCGCCGAATTCGCCGTAGCGCAGCGGCAGCTCGCGATAGCTGTGCAGCGCCTTGTTGTAGATCTGCACATGCCCCGGGCAGTTCATGGGCTTCACCGCGTAGTCGCGTTTTTCCGACGCCGTGGTGAACATGCTTTCCTTGTAGTTCTCCCAGTGGCCCGACTTCTCCCACAGACTGCGGTCGAGGATCATCGGGCAGCGCACCTCGAGATAGCCGTTGTCGCGGTAGACGCGGCGCAAGTACTGCTCCACCTGCTGCCAGATCGTCCACCCCCTCGGGTGCCAGAACACCATGCCCGGCGCCTCCTCCTGGAGATGGAACAGATCGAGCTGGGTGCCGAGCCGCCGGTGATCGCGCTTCTCGGCTTCTTCCCGCATGCTCAGGTAGGCGTCCTGGTCCTCCTTTTTCGCCCAAGCCGTACCATAGATCCGCTGCAGCATCTCGTTCCTCGAGTCGCCGCGCCAGTAGGCCCCGGCGACCCGCATCAGCTTGAAGACCTTGAGCTTGCCGGTCGAGGGGACATGCGGACCGCGGCAAAGATCGACGAAGTCTCCTTCCCGGTACAGCGAGACGTCCTCGCCGGCGGGAATGGCGGCGATGATCTCTGCCTTATAATGCTCGCCGATGGACTCGAAGTACTGCACCGCCTTATCGCGCGGCCAGATTTCGCGCACGACCGGGAAATCCTTCTTTGCGAGTTCGGCCATGCGCTTCTCGATGGCGGCGAGGTCTTCCGGCGTAAACGGTCGCTTGCACGAGAAATCGTAGTAGAAGCCGTCTTCGATAACCGGGCCGATGGTCACCTGCGCTTCGGGAAAAAGCTCCTTCACCGCGTAGGCAAGCAGGTGCGCGGTGGAATGTCGCAGAATCTCCACACCCTCGGGATCGCGCTCGGTCACGATCGCGAGATCGGCATCGCGCTCGATCCGGAACGACGTGTCGACGATCTTGCCGTCGACTTTCCCGGCCAGCGCGGCGCGCGCGAGGCCGGGTCCGATCGCCTGCGCGACTTCGGCCACGGTGACAGGACCGGGGAAGGTCTTTACCGAGCCGTCAGGAAGGCGAATATTCGGCATACCCCATCACAAAAGCAAAACCGCGCGTTGAACGCCGCCTTGCGTGCGTTCCAACGCGCGGAGTCAAAACGGCGGCAGTGCCCGTCTTTAGCATTTGGTAGGCGCGATTGGACTCGAACCAACGACCCCCACCATGTCAAGGTGATGCTCTAACCAGCTGAGCTACGCGCCTAGAGAGCGTTGAATATTAGCGGAAAGTCGAGCGCCGCACAAACCGGGAATGCCTTGACCTCCGGCGCGTCGCGCCAATGCCCAGTCGTGCCAGCGCTCAGTCGTTCCAGGCTTTCGAGCGCGAATCGTAGTTGTACGGTTTCTGCTTGAACACCACGTTGCGGCAGGAGAGCACGTACTCGCTGGCCGAGAGCAGGTATCCCATGGGCTGGCCATCGGGACACCGGCTTACCCCGGTTGTAAATTTGGGCACGAGCTTGTTGAGCGAATCCGGATAGCTGCCCGTCTCCCGCTTGTAAGAGCCCAGCGCGGCAATCATGTTCGTCCCGCGCGACTCGACCGTCATCACGTCCTTCTGGCCGCTAGTGTACCTGTCGAGTACCACGTACCCCACCACAAGGATCGCTGCAATAACGGCGAGCGGGACGATCTGGCTTGCGCCCGCCTGACGTTTCCGGTGAGCCATCGAAATCCCTCCGTGTCGAGAAAACGGGGCGCGCAAATATTACCGCAAGCCGAGCATCTCCGCTGCGTGCTTGCGGGTGGTCGCCGTGATCGCAACCCCGCCCAGCATGCGGGCGATTTCCTCGATGCGCGAGTTCTGGTCGAGCACCATGACGCGGCTCCTGGAAACGCCGCCCGACGACCCCTTGGCCACCGACCATTGTTCGCGCGCCTGGGCCGCCACTTGCGGCAGATGCGTAACACAAAGGACCTGGCGCTGTTCGCCGAGCGCTCTCAGTTTTCTTCCTACGACCTCGGCCACCGCCCCTCCAATGCCGGCGTCCACCTCGTCGAATATCAGCGTGGGAACCGCTGCGGCTTTGCTGGTGATCACCTGGATTGCCAGGCTGATGCGCGAGAGCTCTCCCCCGGATGCCACCTTCGCCAGCGCGCGAGGCTCGACGCCGGGATTGGTCGATACCAGGAATTCGACCTGTTCGTTTCCGGCGGCACTGCCGTCGGGCAGCAGCGAGCGGAGTTCCACGTCGAACCTCCCGCCGGACATCGCGAGTTCCTTCATTGCCGCGTTGACGTCTTTGCCAAGCCTGGTCGCCGCAGTCTTGCGACCGGCGCTGAGTTGCCCCGCGAGCCGGTCGTAGCGGGTGCGCGCCGCCTGTTCCTGCCGTATCAGGCTTTCAAGGTCCGACGACGCTTCGAGTTCCTTCAAGCGCCGTTGCATCTGCGCGTACCGCTCCGGCAGGTCTTCCGGTCTCGCTCGAAACTTTCGTGCAGCGTTGTGCATCGCCTCCAGCCTTTGCTCGGCCTCACGCAAGCGCCCCGGATCCAGCTCGACCCGGTCGGCATAGTGGCGCAGCGCATAGACAGATTCCCGGAGTTGCGTTTCGCCAGACTCAAGGAGCGCAAAGGTTTCGCGCAAAGAACCGTCGTATTCCAGGAGCGGGCGCAGCCGAGAGAGCACACCCGACACGGCCCCGAGGGCCGCGCCTTCGGACTCTGAAAGCGCATCGATCGCGCCGCGGACGCCCTCGATCAGGCTTGCGGCATGCGCAAGCCTGCCGTGCTCCGCCTGTATCCTGTCCCACTCCCCGGGCAAGGGCGCAAGCCGTTCGAGCTCCTCCACCTGCCACTCCAGTTGTTCGCGCTCGGCGTTAAGCACCGTCGCGCTGCTCTCCTGCTCAAGTCTCGAGCTGCAGATTCTTTCCCAGTCGCGATAGGCATCCCGGGTTTCCTCCGAAAGCACACTGAGTCCGGCGTGCGCGTCGAGCACCTGGCGCTGCGTCTCGGACCGAAGCAGGGACTGATGCGCGTGCTGACCGTGAATATCGACCAGGCTCCCGCCAACCTCGTTTAGCTGGTTGACGGTCGCCGGGTGGCCGTTGATGAAGGCCCGTGACCTGCCTGACCTGTCCACAACCCGGCGCAGGAGCAAGCGATTGGCGTCGCCCTCCAGCGCCTGTTCGCGCAGCCACGCTCCGGCAGCGGGAAGCGCCTCAATGCCGAATTCGGCAATCACGTCCGCGCGCTCTGCCCCGGAACGCACCTGTTCCGTGCCGGCGCGCCCCCCCAGCGC
This sequence comes from Gammaproteobacteria bacterium, assembly GCA_041496705.1. Classification (GTDB taxonomy): domain Bacteria; phylum Pseudomonadota; class Gammaproteobacteria; order Burkholderiales; family SG8-39; genus VBDM01. Next base: position 28,135 of record JBGQFD010000021.1, read on the forward strand.
CAGGGAGAGTGCGTCGACGAGGATGGATTTTCCGGCACCCGTTTCGCCGGTCAAAGAGGTGAATCCCGGGTGAAATTCGAGTTCCAGTCTGTCGACAATCGCGAAATCGCAAATGGCCAGGTGCAACAGCACGGCGACGGCGCCTACAGAACCTCGCTCCAGTGCAGCTTCTCGCGCAGCATCGCGTAGTAGCTGTAACCCGGAGGGTGTACGAACGAAACGGCGTGCTCGGCACGGCGAATGACAACGCGGTCGCCTTCCTGCAAATCGCGCTGCAACTGCCCGTCGAAATGCAGCCTGGCATCGATGGAACGCTTCAGGATGATCTCGATGACCGCGCGATCGCTCACCATGATAGGTCGGTTGGACAGGGTATGCGGGCAGATGGGAACCAGAGAAAATCCCGGCACGCTCGGCTGCAAGATGGGGCCGGCGGAGGACAATGCGTACGCGGTGGAGCCGGTGGGTGTGGCGACGATCAGTCCGTCGGCTCGAAGGTCATAAACGAATTCGCCGTCGATGTTGACCAGGAATTCGATCAGGCGCCCGACGGCACCCTTGTTGACCACCACGTCGTTCAGGGCGAGTGTCGAGAACACCGCCTCCCCGTCACGGTGCACCTCCGCCGCCAGCATGGTGCGTTCTTCGATGGTGTGACGGCCCGCCAGAATCTGGGACATGGCCTCGAGCATGCTGCCTGACGCGATGTCGGTCATGAATCCGAGCCGACCCTGGTTGACGCCGACAAGCGGCACGCCGTATCTGGCCAGATGCCGCGCGGCATTCAGCATGCTGCCGTCACCTCCCTGAACCACGACCAGATCTGCCATCGCGCCGATGTCCTCGTAACTGGCCACTGGAAAGCTGTTGATCCGGCTGCTGGCCGCCGTTTCCTTCTCGACGAGCACCTCGCAGCCATGCTTGCGGAGGAAATCCCCCATGGTGGCAAGCGCGGTGGCTACCTCCGGAGAGTTGTAGCGGCCAATGAGCGCGATCGTCTTGAAAGCAGGCACCCTGCCATTAAATCATGAACGTCCGGGGGTGACAAAGGAACCGGGTATGGGCACACAGTCGAACCCAAACGAGGCCGATTCTGTAGAATCGCAAACTATGCTTGACCGTCGCGCCCAGATACTCCTCAAGACCCTCGTCGAGCGCTACATTGCCGAAGGAGAGCCGATGGGATCGCGGGCCTTGTCGCGCTTTTCGGGGCTCGACCTGAGCCCGGCGACCATACGCAACGTCATGGCCGATCTCGAAGAGCTCGGTTTTGTCGCCAGTCCGCACACATCTTCGGGACGGATCCCGACCCCGCGAGGCTACCGGCTCTTCGTCGATACGCTGTTGACGGTAAAGCCGCTCGACCGCGTGGCCATCAATCAGATGGAGGTCAACCTCCTCCCCGACCACCCGCAGCGGTTGATCAATTCGGCTTCGCAGCTGCTTTCGGAACTCACCCACTTTGCCGGGGTAGTGGTGGCGAGCAAGCGCAAGGCGCCGGCCTTCCGTCACATCGAATTTCTCGCGCTGTCGGACAAGCGCGTGCTGCTGATTATCGTGACCCCCGACGGCGATGTGCAAAACCGCATCCTGATCACGGAGAAAACACACACGCCCTCCGATCTGACGATTGCCGCCAACTTTCTCAACCAGAACTATGCAGGCCTGACTTTCGAGGAGATCCGCCGCCGGGTGCACGATGAGTTGAAGCAGCTGCGCGAGGACATGACTCAACTCATGACGGCTGCCCTGGCCGCAGGCAGTGAGGCGCTCTCGGAATCCACGGAGAACTACGTCATTTCGGGGGAGAGAAACCTGCTCGACTCGCATGATCTCGCGTCCAACATGTCCCGCCTGCGGGAACTCTTCGAGCTCTTCGAGAAGAAGACCCGCCTCATGCAGATTCTGGAGTTGAGTACCCGCGCTCAGGGCGTGCAGATTTTCATCGGCGGCGAATCCGGGATTGCACCCCTCGACGAGTGCAGCGTCGTCACGGCACCCTACGAAGTCGATGGGGAGGTCATAGGCACTGTGGGTGTCATCGGACCGACCAGAATGGCCTACGAACGCGTCATTCCGATCGTCGATATCACTGCGAAGCTGCTGTCTTCCGCGCTGTCGCAGCATTAGGGGCAATGCCCCGCTTTCTGCCCGAACCCGAGCACCGGCACGGAGCAGTTGCGAAGGCTGCGGTGCTGCTCGTAAATCTGGGCACCCCGGATGCGCCGACGCGCCGCGCGGTACGCCGCTATCTGGGTCAGTTCCTGTCCGACCCGCGGGTCGTGGAAGTCCCGCGCGCATTGTGGTGGCCGATGCTCCACGGGCTCGTTCTCAACACGCGCCCAAGGACATCCGCCAGGCGATACGCCCGGATCTGGACGCCCGAGGGTTCGCCCCTGAGGATTCACACGGAACGGCAGGCGCGCCTGCTGGCGGCCGGGCTTGACCGCGAAGTCCGCACGCCGGTGGTCGTGGAACATGCGATGCGCTATGGGAAACCCTCGATCCCTGAGGTCCTTGCCCGGCTCAAATCCGAGGGCTGCGAGCGTATCCTGATCATCCCGATGTACCCCCAGTACGCTGCGAGTACCAGCGCGAGCGCGTTCGACGCAATCGCCGCGTGTCTGCAGCAGATGAGGAACGTGCCCGAGATCCGGCTGGTGAAGCATTTCCATGATCACCCGGCGTACATCGGCGCGGTTGCGGCGCTGGTGCGCGGGCACTGGCGATCGAGAGGGCAACCAGACAGGCTGGTGATCAGTTTTCACGGCCTGCCGCGGTATTCCCTGTCACGCGGCGACCCCTACCACTGCGAGTGCCAGAAAACCGCGCGCCTCCTTGCCGAGGAGTTGCAACTCGAGGCGGGACGCTGGCAGATCGCGTTTCAGTCCCGACTGGGGCGCCTCGAGTGGCTCAAGCCCTACACCGCGTCGATTCTCGCCGACCTCGGCAGGCAGGGTCTGCGCCGCGTGGATGTGGTCTGCCCGGGCTTTGTCGCCGATTGCCTGGAAACTCTCGAAGAGATAGGGATCGAGGGCAAGGAAATTTTCCTGAGGGCGGGCGGCAGGGAATTCCATGCCCTTCCCTGCCTTAACGAGAGCGACGAATGGATCCTGGCCCTGACTGGCATCGCGCTGGAGAACCTCGCGGACTGGGTCAGAGACCCTCCGGATCCCGTGTCGATCCAAAGAGCGGCGGCGGATCGCCGACGCCGCGCCCTCTCCCAAGGCGCCACAGACTGATCGTTCGCTCCTCGAGCCCGGCATTGAATTCGTCTTGAAATCTCCCTCGGGACCCCCACGTAGGAACAACACTTTGGAGCCCGCATGTCCGATTCTGACCCCCGCATGAACTCGTCCCGAGCCGCCGAATCCTCGGAGGCACCCGGGAAACCGGCGCAGCCCGGTCTTCAAGACGCCCAAGTGGTAGACCAGACCCCCGACCCAGGGGCTCCCTCTGTCGAGGCATTGCTCAGACAGGCGGAGCAGAAGGCGCAGGAACACCACGACGCCTGGCTTCGCGCCAAGGCCGAGGCCGACAACATACGCAAGCGGGGGCAAGTCGATCTTGCCAACGCCTACAAGTATGCAATCGAGAGCCTCGCGGCCGAACTCTTGCCGGTGCGAGACAGCCTCGAAGCGACCCTCGCGGCCGACTCGGCCGCCATCGAAGTCCTGCGCAGCGGGGTCGAGTTAACACTGAAGCAACTGAACACGGTATTTGAGAAAGCCAACCTGAAGGAAATCAACCCAGTGGGCCTCAAGTTCGATCCCCACCAGCATCAGGCCATCAGCATGCTCCCGTCCGAAAAGGAACCGAACGCGGTGATCAACGTGCTCCAGAAGGGCTACAGCCTGCACGACCGGGTAATCCGTCCGGCGCTGGTTACGGTGGCGAAGTCCAGGGACGCGTAGGCTTGAAGTCGGGGGATTGATCCCCATATCGGTCACAGGCTTATTTGGCTGAAAATTCATAAGGAAAGACCATGGGAAAGATTATCGGAATCGACCTCGGGACGACCAACTCCTGCGTCGCAGTCATGGAGAGCGGCAAGCCCAAGGTGATCGAGAATTCGGAAGGGGCCCGGACCACTCCGTCGATCGTCGCCTACATGGAGGACGGCGAGGTTCTCGTCGGTGCCCCGGCCAAGCGGCAGGCGGTGACCAATCCCAGGAGCACGCTTTACGCGGTCAAGCGCCTGATCGGCAGGCGATTCGAGGAGAAAGAGGTTAGGAAGGACATCGACCTGATGCCCTACAAGATCGTCAGGGCGGACAATGGAGACGCGTGGGTCGAGATTCACGGCAAGAAGATCGCGCCGCCGGAAGTATCGGCGCAGGTCCTGCGCAAAATGAAGAAAACCGCCGAGGACTACCTCGGCGAAGAAGTCACGGAAGCCGTCATCACCGTGCCCGCGTATTTCAACGATTCGCAGCGGCAAGCTACCAAGGACGCCGGCCGCATCGCCGGCCTGGAAGTCAAGCGCATCATCAACGAGCCGACCGCCGCGGCACTGGCGTTCGGCCTCGACAAGAAGGAAGGAGACCGCAAGATCGCGGTCTACGACCTGGGGGGCGGCACATTCGATATTTCCATCATCGAGATCGCCGAAGTCGAGGGCGAGCACCAATTCGAGGTGCTCTCGACCAACGGGGATACATTCCTGGGTGGCGAAGACTTCGACCAGCGCGTTATCGACTATCTGTGCGGAGAATTCAAGAAGGAGCAAGGCATCGATCTCAGGAACGACGTTCTGGCACTGCAACGGCTGAAAGAGGCCGCCGAAAAAGCCAAGATCGAACTTTCCTCGAGCCAACAGACCGAGGTCAATCTGCCCTACATCACCGCTGACAAGATCGGGCCCAAGCACCTTACGATCAAGATCACCCGCGCCAAGTTTGAAAGCTTGGTCGATGATCTGATCGAAAAGACCGTCGAGCCCTGCCGCATCGCGCTCAAGGACGCCGGACTGAAAGTTTCGGAAATCGAGGACGTTATCCTGGTCGGAGGCATGACGCGCATGCCCAAGGTCCAAGAAACGGTGAAGGACTTCTTCGGCAAGGAGCCGCGCAAGGACGTCAACCCGGACGAGGCAGTGGCCGTCGGCGCCGGAATCCAGGGTGGGGTGCTCAAGGGAGACGTCAAGGACGTGCTGCTACTCGATGTGAGCCCATTGTCGCTCGGCATAGAAACGCTGGGTGGCGTTCTCACGAAGCTCATCCCGAAGAACACCACGATACCGACCAAAGCGCAGCAGGTTTTCTCGACAGCGGAAGACAGCCAGTCGGCCGTCACCATTCACGTCCTGCAGGGTGAACGCGAAATGGCCGCGGGCAACAAGAGCCTGGGCCAGTTCAATCTGGAAGGAATCCCGCCGTCACCGCGAGGCATGCCCCAAATCGAAGTGACATTCGACATCGACGCGAACGGTATCCTGCACGTGTCGGCCAAGGACAAAGCCACAGGCAAGGAAAACAAGATCACCATCAAGGCGAGCTCCGGGCTCAACGAGGCCGAAATCCAGCGCATGGTCAAGGACGCCGAGGCCCACGCCGAAGAGGACAAGAAGCTGCTCGAAGTCGTCACGGCACGCAATCAGCTCGATTCTCTGGTTCACTCGGTCAAGAAGTCCCTGAAGGATTACGGCGAAAAGATCGGTGCGGAAGAAAAATCTAAGATCGAGGCTACTCTCAAGGAAGCCGAAGAGGCTCTCAAGTCGGATGACAAGTCAGCCATGAACGCCAAAGCTGAGGCCCTCGCACAAGCTGCGCAGAAGCTCGGAGAAAAGATGTACGCGGATGCCCAGCAGGCCCAGGGAGCAGGAGGCAAGGCCGCTGGCGAGCCCAAGGAATCGAAGCAGGCGGATGACGCCAACGTTGTCGACGCAGAATTCACTGAGGTTAGAGACGGAAAGAAATAGGGACTCTGGAATTGCAGGATGGGGGTAAGGGGAGCCCGGAGAAACTGGGCTCCCCTGCTTGCTTTGGTACCCGAGCTTCTCAATAACCATCAACCGACATGGCCAAGCGCGACTATTACGAAGTCCTAGGCATCAATCGCGATGCCGACGAAGAAGGTATCAAGAAAGCCTACCGGCGCCTCGCTATGAAGCATCACCCGGATCGCAATCCGGACAACCCCAAGGCCGAGGAGCTGTTCAAGGAAGCCAAGGAAGCCTACGAAGTCCTCAGCGACGCCGGCAAGCGATCCGCGTACGACCGGTACGGGCACGCGGGCGTAGATCCTCGGGCCGGCGTGGCGGGCGCGGGAGCCGGTTTTTCCGGTTTTGCCGACGCGTTTGGCGACATCTTCGGAGACATCTTCAATCAAGCGCGGGGGGACCGTGCTTCGGTGTACCGGGGCGCGGACTTACGCTACAACCTCGAGATCACGCTCGAGCAGGCCGCGCACGGCACTGAAACACGAATTCGCATCCCCACCCACGAGGACTGTGCGACCTGCAAGGGCACCGGCGCCAAACCCGGCACCAAACCGCGCGCGTGCCCGACTTGCGAGGGCCAAGGGCAGGTGAGAATGCAGCAGGGGTTTTTTTCCATCCAGCAAACCTGCCCGAAGTGTCACGGGGCCGGCAGGATCATTTCAGACCCCTGCGCCACCTGCCACGGGGCGGCTCGCGTGAAAAAGCAGAAGACGCTATCGGTCAAGATCCCCGCCGGCGTGGACGATGGTGATCGCATCCGCCTCTCCGGCGAGGGAGAACCTGGAGTCAATGGCGGGCCTACGGGCGATCTCTACGTGCAAATGCAGATCAGGCCGCACTCGGTCTTCAAGCGTGACCATGACGATCTGCACTGCGAAATGCCGGTGAGTTTCTCGACGGCAGCGCTTGGCGGCGACATCGAGATTCCCACACTGGACGGCTCGGCTCGCATCCGCATCCCATCGGAATCCCAGTCCGGCAGCGTCTTTCGGCTTCGCGGGAAGGGCATTCGCGGCGTGCGCAGCCGCGAGCAAGGCGATCTGCTTTGTCACGTCGTGGTCGAAACGCCGGTGAATCTGACCGAGCGGCAACGCGAACTCCTGCGCGAGTTCGAAACCATAAGTCAGAAGGACAGCGCGCGCCACAATCCGCGGGCCAAGTCGTGGATGGACAAGGTGAAGGAGTTCTTTGCAGACTAGGCGCTGAGCCCCGGGGGCCGCGGCGGGAAATCGGGGCCCGGGACAAACTCTGCACTATCAGCGTGTTGACTTTCACAGCCGCGCACGCCGGGGCCTGCTCACCCGCGGCGCCAAACCGCCTGATCGGACCCCGCGCGTGAGGGCTGTCCCGCCGGGAACCGGCCCACTCCATCTTCGGATGATCTAGAATCGCGAAGCTTTGGGTTGTTCGCGCAAGACCGTACTCACGAGGAGGTCCGATTGATTCGTGCGTTCGCATCGGCAGTCTTGTCCTTGCTTCCATGGTGCGCGCTAGCGCAGGCTCCAGGTGTCACGCCGAAGTCCATCCTGCTGGGGCAATCCGCGGCGTTTTCCGGCCCCGCCGCCCAGCTCGGCATCCAGATGAACATCGGCACCAAGGCGTACGCACTCAAGGACGAGGGCCACGGGGTGGCGATCTCGCAGGTGGTGCCTTTCCCCTGGAGCCCAAGCGTCCCGGTCGTGAAGGAGTATCAGACGATAATGACCAAGGCTGGCAACACCGATTTCAATTTCTCCAGCCTGGAAGGGTTTATCGTGGCGAAAGCGATGGTCGAAGGACTCAAGCGCGCAGGCAAGGACCTGACGCGGGAAAAGCTGCTAGCGGCCCTTGAGAGCATGAGCAACGTCGATCTCGGGGAATTCGTGATCAGCTTCTCGCCGAGCAACCATAGCGGATAGAAATACGTGGATCTGACAATGATCGGTCGAGGAGGCAAGTTTCTAAAATAAGATAGGCTGCCCGGCCATCGGTACGCGTGAGACCGGGCGCGCAACGAGGAGAGAAACCCATGACGGGAACTACGAGGTGGTCTGCGTTTGCAGCAGCGGTGCTTGCCTTCGCGTTCGGAGGTGAGTTTGCGTACGCTCAGGGAGTCAGCAAGACAAGCATATCCATCGGCCAGTCCGGCCCTATGTCAGGGGCCAACAAGGAATTTGGGGAGGACATTCGCGACGGCGTGCTGGCCCTGTTCGGCAAAGTCAACGCCGCTGGCGGTATCAATGGACGCAAGCTTGTACTGATCACCCTCGATGACGCAAACGACGCCAAGCGCTCCGGGGAGAACGGCAGAATCCTGATCGAAGAGCGTGGCGTTCTCACACTGTTCGGCTACGCCAGCGCCACCCTGAGCCTGCCTGCTCTTCCCTTTGTCGAGAAGCACAAGGTACCTTTCGTCGGTCCGCTCACCGGGGCGGAACCGATGCGAAAATTCAACCGCTTCGTCTACAACATTCGCGCAAGTTACGCGGACGAACTCGAGAAAATCATCGAGTTCTACACCTCGACAGGGATGAAGAAATTCTCGGTGCTCCATTACAACGACGCCGTCGGCAAGGAAAACTTGGCGGCGGTGGAAGTTGCCTTGACCAAGCGCGGATTGAAACCCGTCTCCGTCGCCGCGGTCTTGCGGAACCAGACTGACCTCGGTAACGCGGTGTCAGGGACGGTCCAGTCCGCGCCGGACGTGGTTATCGCGACGACGCTCTATCGGACGACCGCCGACTTCGTCAAGCAAGCACGAAAAGCGGGCTCGGGGGCCCAGATCGCCAGCACCTCTTTCGTCGGTGCGAGCGCACTGGCGACCGAACTCGGCCCTCTGGGGATCGGAGTCGTCGTGGCTCAAGTCGTGCCGCCCTTCTCCCGATCCTCCATTCAAGTCGTGAAGGAGTATCAGGCAGCGATCGAAACACTGCTCGGCAAGAAGGAGTTTTCGTTCACCTCGCTCGAAGCCTATATCGGTGCCAAAGTCCTGGTCGAAGCCATTCGCCGGACTGGCGCCAATCCGACGCGCGAGTCGCTGCTCAAGGCCCTGGATACGATCCAGAACTACGATACGGGCGGGTACGTGGTCAATTTCAGTCCGTCGAATCACAACGGTTCGAGGTTCGTCGAACTTACCGCGATCAGCAAGGCCGGTAGATTTGCCTACTAGACGGCCGCAGTCTTCTTCTGCGGAAAGTTGGACGGCTCTCAGACGCGGCGCCAGCCGGTACCGCCGGGGCCGTCCTCGAGAATGACTCCCTGGCGCAGCAGGGTGTCGCGAATTTCATCCGCGAGGGCATAGTTCCCGGCCTTGCGCGCCTCCTCGCGCGCGGCAATCGACGACGTGATCCGCGCTTCGTCAATCGCCTCTTTGTGACCGTGCGCACTGCGGAGGAAACTCTCGCTCTCGCGTCCGAGGAGACCCAAGATCCCGCCGAGCGCGCGCAACCTGGACGCAAGCCTTTCCGACCGGGAACGATTGATCTCGTTGGCAAGTTCATGGAGCACAGCGACCGCCTCCGGCGTGTTGAAATCGTCGTCGAGGGCTTCACGAAATCGACGACCGTAGACATCGTCCCAGACGCCCACCGGCGGCGTCGACGGCATCCCTTTTAGCGACGTATAGAGCCGGGTTAGGCCCTGCCGGGCATCCTCGAGTTGTTGCCCGGAATAGTTCAGCGGACTGCGATAATGTGCCCGCACGACGAAGAAGCGAATGACCTCTGGATCGTGGCGTTTCAGCAGACTGCGAATCGTCTCGACGTTCCCCGTGGACTTGGACATCTTCTCATCGTGCAGACTGACGAAGCCGTTGTGCATCCAGTAGTTGACGAAATGCCTTCCCTTTTCCGCTTCATCGAATGCCGCCTCGGACTGAGCGATTTCGTTTTCGTGGTGCGGAAACTGCAGGTCCTGCCCGCCGCCGTGGATATCCAGGTGTGCGCCGAGCAGCTTGGTGCTCATCGCAGAACACTCGATGTGCCATCCCGGACGGCCACCTCCCCAGGGAGAGTCCCACGAGGGCTCTCCCTCCCGGGCATGTTTCCACAACACGAAATCGAGCGGGTCCCGCTTTGACGGGTCGACCTCCACGCGCTCCCCCGCACGCAGGTCCTCAAGTGATTTTCCGGAGAGTTTGCCGTAGCCGGGAAACTTCCTCACGGAAAAATTCACGTCGCCGCTGGCCACCCGGTAGGCCACCCCGCGCTCCTCCAGCTTGCGAATCATTTGCAGCATGTCGGCCACGTGCGCGGTCGCCCGAGGCTCCAGATCCGGCTTCTGCACGCCGAGGGCTGCAGCATCCTCGTTCATGTAGCGGATGAACCGCTCTGCAAGGTCTGCGGTGGATTCTCCCGCTTCTGCAGCCCGCCGGATGATCTTGTCGTCGATATCAGTAATGTTGCGCACATAGGTCAGCCGATAACCGCTCGCGCGAAGCCAGCGCTGCACCACATCGAAGGCAATCATCACCCTCGCGTGTCCCAGGTGGCAGAAGTCGTAGACAGTCATCCCGCAGACATACATGTGCACGCGAGGCGGATCGATGGGCACGAACGGCTCCACG